>NZ_JBIAUG010000028.1:0-78780 GCF_042892575.1 Streptomyces sp. NPDC001744 | reverse complement strand
GCAGGGGGGACCCTGTGGGAGAGTAGGACACCGCCGAACAATTTTTGGCCTCAACCCCCGGACCATGTCCGGGGGTTGAGGCATTTTTGCGTTCTAAGCTCGGTCCATGCGATACGACTTGGTGATCTTCGACAACGACGGCGTGCTGGTGGACAGCGAGCCGATCTCCAACACGCTGCTGGCCGGCTACCTGACGGAGCTCGGGCACCCCACCTCGTACGAGGACTCCCTGCGCGACTACATGGGGTCCGCCCTGCACCGCGTCCACGACCTGGTCGAGGAGCGGACCGGGCAGCGGCTGCCCGAGGACTTCGACGACGTCTTCCACGCGCGCGTCTTCGCCGCGTTCCGGGCCGAGTTGGAGCCCGTGCCCGGCGCCGAGGACATGCTGAAGCGGCTCGTCGGAGCCGGGGTCCCGTACTGCGTGGCCTCCTCGGGGAGCCACGAGCGGATCCGGGTCGGACACCGGAAGACCGGACTGGACGCCTGGTTCCACGACGGGAACACCTTCAGCTCCGAGGACGTCGGCCGGGGCAAGCCGGCACCGGACCTGTTCCTGCACGCCGCGGCGCGGACGGGCGTCGAGCCCGGACGGTGCGTCGTGATCGAGGACAGCCGACTCGGCGTGCGGGCCGCCCTGGCCGCGGGGATGGACGTGTACGGGTTCACCGCGATGACCCCCGAGGAGAAGCTCGCCGGGGCCCGGGGGTTCTTCCGGAGGATGGACGAACTGCCCGCGATTTTGGGACTGTGATCCGTCTACCCAGGGGTAGTTTCCGGCCGTACGCTGTGCCGCCATGACAGATGCGCGGTTGCGGCGTGGGCGGGGCTCTCTGGCGGTCGGCTTCTTCGTGCAGGGGGTCACCTTCGCCCTGCTCGTGACCCGAATACCGGCGATCCAGGACCGGTACGGGATCTCGGACGCCCTCCTTCCCGCCTTCCTGGCGGCCGTGCCGATCCTCGCCGGAGGGGCGAGCGTGATGACCGGGAAGGTCGTCGCCAAGGCCGGACCGGCTCTGGTACTGCGGTGGTCGCAGCCCTTCGTCCTGCTGGCGCTGCTCGCCGTGGGCGCCGGCACGGAGCTGTGGGAGGCCGCGGTCTTCCTCGGTCTCTTCGGGATCGCCGTCGGAGCCCTG
The DNA here is from genome assembly GCF_042892575.1 of Streptomyces sp. NPDC001744. Taxonomy (NCBI): domain Bacteria; kingdom Bacillati; phylum Actinomycetota; class Actinomycetes; order Kitasatosporales; family Streptomycetaceae; genus Streptomyces; species Streptomyces sp. NPDC001744. Next base: position 77,644 of record NZ_JBIAUG010000028.1, on the reverse strand, counting down.
GACGCCTCCATGAACATGCTGGGGGTCAGCCTCCAGCGGGCGTACGGGCGGAGCATCATGCTCGGCTTCCACGCGGCGTACAGCCTCGGCGGGATCGCGGGTGCCTCGCTCGCCTGGGCGGGGGCGCACTGGCACCTGTCGCTGTTCACGTCCTACCTGCCGGTCGTGGCCGTCCTGCTGCCCGTCGCCCTCGTCGCCGGCCGGTGGTACGCGGCCGGCGGGGACGCACCCGGGGCGGAGGAGGCCGGGGGGACGGAGGAGAGCCGGGGGAGCGGCGCCCGGTTCGCGCTGCTGCTGCCGCTCTGCCTCGCCATGACCTTCGCCTACATCGGGGACTCCACCGTCTCCAACTGGAGCGCCAAGTACCTCCAGGACGTGCTGCACAGCTCGGAGGAGCTGGCGACCGTGCCGTACAACGCGTACATGGTGACGACGCTCCTCGGGCGGGCCGTCGGGGACTTCGGGGTGCGCCGGCTGGGGGCCGCGGCGGTCGTGCGGGGCGGGTCGGTGCTCGCGGCGCTCGGGTTCGGGCTCGTCGCGGCGGCGCCGGGCGCCTGGGCGGGGATCGCCGGGTTCACCGTCCTCGGGCTCGGCCTGAGCGTGCTCGTGCCGCAGACCTTCGCCGCCGCCGGACGGCTCTTCCCCGGCGACAGCGACGCGGCCGTGGCGCGGCTCAACGTCTTCAACTACGTCGGGTTCCTGGTCGGTTCGCCGCTCGTGGGGGCGCTCGGGGACGCGTGGAGCTACCGGGGCGCGATGCTGGTGCCGATGGTGCTCGTCCTGGTGACGGTGGCGTACGCCACGTCGTTCGGTTCGCGGGCGGCCCGATACGGTGACGGGCATGAGCGGCCGCGCACTGTTGATGTGGGATGAAGCTGTCACGCAGTACGACTTCGGGCCGGGGCACCCGATGGACCCGGTGCGCCTCGCGCTGACGATGTCGCTGGTGCGGGCCTACGGCCTCGACCGGGCCGTGGACGTGGTCGCGGCGAAGCCGGCCGGGGACTCGACGCTGCGGCTCGTCCACCGCGAGGACTACGTGGCGGCCGTGCGCGCGGCCTCGGCCGACCCGCGCCGTGCCGACCAGGGGTACGGGCTCGGCACGGTGGACGACCCGGCGTTCGCCGGGATGCACGAGGCGTCGGCGCTGATCGCCGGGCAGTCGGTGGGGGCGGCGGAGGCCGTGTGGCGGGGGGAGGCCGCGCACGCGGTGAACTTCGCCGGCGGCCTGCACCACGCGATGCCGGGCGCGGCGGCGGGCTTCTGCGTCTACAACGACGCCTCCCTCGCGATCGCCCGGCTGCTCGAACTGGGCGCGGAGCGCGTCGCGTACGTGGACGTCGACGTGCACCACGGGGACGGGGTGCAGGCGGCGTTCTGGGAGGACCCCCGGGTCCTGACGGTCTCGCTCCACGAGCACCCGCGGACGCTGTTCCCGCAGACCGGGTGGCCGGAGGAGACGGGCGCGCCGGGCCCCGGCGAGGGCGGGGCCGTGAACGTGGCCCTTCCGGCCGGGACCGGGGACGCGGGGTGGCTGCGGGCCTTCCACGCGGTCGTGCCGGAGCTGATCGCGGACTTCCGGCCGCAGGTGCTCGTGACGCAGCACGGCGCGGACACGCACGCCGAGGACCCGCTGGCCCACCTGGCGGTCTCCCTCGACGCCCAGCGGGCGGTCCAGGAAGCCTGCCACGAGCTGGCGCACGCGCACGCCGGAGGCAGGTGGCTCGCGCTCGGCGGCGGCGGATACGCGGTGGTGGACGTCGTGCCGCGCTCCTGGACGCACCTGGTGGGCATCGCGGCGCACGCGCCCGTGGACCCCGCGTCGGTGATCCCCCCGTCCTGGCGGGACGAGGCGTACGCGCGGACGCGGCAGCCGGGGCCCGCGCGGATGACGGACGGGCGGTGGCCGGTGGACTTCCGGGACTGGGCCGACGGGTACGACCCGGCGGACCGGCTCGACCAGGCGGTGATCGCGACCCGCAGGGCCGCCTTCCCGCTGCGGGGGCTGCTCGCGTAGGAACCGGTGCCGCGCGCCCGCCGCCGGGTCGCCCCGCGCCGGAAGGGGGAGGACCCTGGAGGGAGAGCGCCCGGGCGTCGAGGGCGTGCCGAACGGAGCGCCCGCCCGGTCGGAAAGGGCGCGTCATGCGCATGCTGCTGAAGGTTCAGATGGACACCGCGGTCTCCAACGAGGCCGTCGAGCGGGGGGCCCTGCAGGAGACCATGGAGAGCGTGCTGCGGGAACTGCGTCCCGAGGCCGCTTACTTCACCCCCGAGGACGGCTGCCGCACGGCCTACCTGTTCTTCGACATGGCCGACCCGTCCCAGATACCGAGGATCTCCGAGCCGCTCTTCCGGAAGCTCGGTGCCCGGCTCCACTACTCGCCGGTCATGAACCGGGAGGACCTGGCCAAGGGGCTGGCCGCCCTCGATTCCGACGGCTGACCCGTCCGGAACGCGCCGCCGGGTGTTACGCCGACCGTGGGGCGTCCGGAGGGTTCGCGTCCCCGGGCGGGGCCGTTCGGGCAGCATCGGACGGGTGCGGAGTACCGGGGCGCTGCGGGCGCATCTGTTGGCGGAGGGGTTGGCGGGCGCGGTGGCGACCCCGCGGGAGGAGAACCTGCGGAGCTACCGGCTCTTCGCCGCGCGCGATCCGCGGGTGCTGCTCGGTCTCGAACCCGTCCGGGGGTGGGACGAGGCCGAGCTGCTGCGGCTGATGGCCGACAGGTGCGGGGTGTCGGGGGACCCCGCGCACCGGGCGGGGCCGGACGTCATCGATCCGGAGCGTACGTTGAGGGGGCTCGACGCGTTCGCCGCGCGGCTCGGAGCGGCGGCGGAGCGGCAGGTTCCGGTGCTTCTCGGGACGGGGCACCCGCACCGGCTGATCGGTTTCTACGCCGCCCTTGCAGACGCCTTGTCGGCGGCGGGGTGCCTTGTGCTCACCCCGGCGCAGGGGCGATGTGTCGACATGCCGACCCGGTTCGGCGTACGCACCCACGTCCTGGACTACGTGCGGGGCGTCGCCCTCGTACGGGAACCGGGTCCCTCCGGCGCCGGGGGCGCGCCGGGGGCGCACTCCCATTCGCCGCTGCCGGTCAGGGCCGCCCTGGAGAGCGCGGCCGACTCCGGCGGGCCGCTTCCGGAGCTGGTGGTCGGGGACCACGGCTGGGTCTGCGGAGCAGGTCAGCTCGGTATCGAGGCCATCGGGCTCGCCGATACGGACGATCCGGCCCTGTTCGTCGGGGAGGCGGAGGGCCAGGTGTCGGCGGTGGTCCCCCTCGACGACGGCGTGCGCTCCGCCTCGTACCTCCCGCTGTCGCGCTATGTACTCAAACGCGCGCGTCTGTCACGGTGAACGGCCGGTGGCAGCTCCTCTTCCCCACTCGTACCACCCGCCCCTAGTCTGGAGCGTGAGCGCTCGACGACGAAGAGTCACCGGAGGGGAAGTCGGTGGCCGTCGCGGCGGAAGGTACAGGTGGATCATGGCTGCTGGCGATCGGCCTCTCAACGAGGTCAAGTTCCTGACCGTGGCGGAAGTCGCCTCGGTGATGCGCGTCTCGAAGATGACCGTGTACCGCCTGGTGCACAGCGGTCATCTGCCGGCGATCCGGGTGGGCAGGTCCTTCCGGGTGCCGGAACAGGCGGTTCACGAGTACCTGCGGGAGTCCTTCGTGGGGGTGGGGACCGCGTAGCGGGCGCGCGGAGCGGCGCCGGAGAGCTCCGCACGGCCCTCGGATTACGAGTGGGGTGCTCGGGACGGTAGGCTAGGCCGACGTAGGTCGTGTGGGCCCAGACGCCCCGCACCGATTCCCGCCCGGCGGGAATGTTCCGAGAAGTGAGCGAGGGTAGTCGTGGGCTCTGTTATCAAGAAGCGGCGCAAGCGGATGGCGAAGAAGAAGCACCGCAAGCTGCTCAAGCGCACGCGCGTTCAGCGTCGCAACAAGAAGTAAGGCGACCGCTGCTTCGCAGCGTTCGGCGCGTCGGCGTGGCCCTTCACCCCTGTGGTGGAGGGCCACGCTTTTGTCCCGGGGGAATCCGGAGGCGCTACGGTGGCGACCGACGGAAGCGATCCACGGAAGACCGACGGAAGGCGCTGATCTTGGGCAAGGTCGTGCTCGTCACCGGAGCCGCCCGGCACCTCGGCGGCCGTTTCGTACGGAGGATCCAGCGGGACCCGGAGGTGGAGCGGGTGATCGCGGTGGACGCGGTACACCCGGAGCACCGGCTCGGTGCCGCCGAGTTCGTGCGGGTGGACATCCGCAGGCCCGAGATCGCGAAGGTCCTCGTCGAGCACGACGTCGACACGGTGGTCCACCTGGACGTCACCGGGACGGCGCTCGGCGGCGGCGGGCGGACGTCGGTCAAGGAGACCAACGTCATCGGCACCATGCAGCTGCTCGGCGCGTGCCAGAAGTCGCCGCGGATCGCGCGCCTGGTGGTGAAGTCCAGTACGAGCGTCTACGGTTCGGCGCCGCGCGACCCGGCCGTCTTCACCGAGACGACACCGGCGAAGGCACTGCCGAGCGGGGGCTTCGCGAAGGACGCCGTCGAGGTCGAGGGGTACGTCCGGGGCTTCGCCCGGCGGCGGCCGGACGTGGCCGTGTGCGTGCTGCGGTTCGCGAACATCCTCGGTCCCCGGATCGACTCCCCGCTGACCGAGTACCTGGCGCTGCCGGTCCTGCCCACCGTCTTCGGCCACGACCCGCGGCTGCAGTTCGTCCACGAGGACGACGTGCTCGACGTCCTGCGGCTGGCGGCGCACGAGCCCCGCAGGGCCACCCAGAACAGCGGCACCTTCAACGTGGCCGGGGACGGGGTGCTGCTCCTCTCCCAGTGCGCGCGGCGGCTCGGCCGGCCGACGGTGCCGGTCCTGCTCCCGGCGGTCACCTGGGTGGGCACGGCGCTGCGCACGCTGGGGGTCACCGACTTCGCGCCCGAGCAGATCCGGCTGCTCACCCACGGCAGGGTCGTCTCGACGGTCCACACGCGCGAGGTCTTCGGCTTCGTGCCGTGCCGCACGACGGCGGAGGCGTTCGCGGACTTCGCGCGGAGCCGGGGGCCGGGGCTGCTGCCCCCCGCCGCGCTCGCCGGGGCGGTGGACCGGCTCGCCGGGCGCCTGGCGCCCGCTCTCCCTTCCGGAGCTCCCACAGTTCACGACGGCGCCTGAGGAGGCCCGACTGCGATGGCGGACGCCAAGGTCATTCCCTTCGACGACGACCGCTCCCGGGCTCGCCGGCGGCCCGCCCGGGCCGATGGCGAGACGGCGGCCGTACGGGCCCTGCCGGGGCCGCAGCAGGCATCCGAGGGGCCCGGAATCGCGGGTTCCGGGGAGGCGGGGAGCCCGGAGAGCCCGGGGGAGCCGGACGCCCCGGACGCGCCGGGCGCCGGGGACCGCTGGGAGCGGCGGCTCGCGGGCGGCCTCGCGTTCCTACGGCGGCGGATCACCGGCGAGTACGAGGTCGACGAGTTCGGTTACGACGGGGAGCTGACCGACCAGGTCCTGATGTCGCTGCTGCGCCCGCTGTACGAGAAGTACTTCCGGGTGGAGGTGAAGGGCGTCGAGAACATCCCGGAGAAGGGCGGGGCGCTGGTCGTCGCCAACCACTCGGGGACGCTGCCGCTGGACGCGCTGATGATGCAGGTCGCGGTCCACGACCACCATCCGGCCGGGCGGCACCTGCGGATGCTCGCCGCGGACCTGGTCTTCGTGCTGCCGGTCGTCAGCGAACTGGCGCGCAAGGCGGGGCACACCCTGGCGTGCGCGGAGGACGCGGAGCGGCTGCTGCGCGCCGGCGAGGTCGTCGGGGTGATGCCGGAGGGCTTCAAGGGGATCGGGAAGCCCTTCGGGGAGCGGTACAAGCTCCAGCGGTTCGGCCGGGGCGGGTTCGTCTCGACGGCGCTGCGGGCCGGGGTGCCGATCGTCCCGTGCTCGATCGTGGGCGCGGAGGAGACGTACCCGATGGTCGGGAACGCCAGGACACTGGCGCGGCTGCTCGGCCTCCCGTACTTCCCGCTCACCCCGACCTTCCCGTGGCTGGGGCCGCTCGGGATGCTGCCGCTGCCGACGAAGTGGACGATCCAGTTCGGAGAGCCGATCCCGACGGACTCCTACGCCCCGGAGGCGGCGGAGGACCCGATGCTGATGTTCAACCTGACGGACCAGGTGCGGGAGCAGATCCAGCACACGCTCTACAAGGTGCTGGTGCAGCGGCGGTCGGTGTTCTTCTGAGGTCCGGCGGGGTTCGTTCCGGAACGCGGAGGAGGGGCGTCCCTCGTGGGGGCGCCCCTCCTCCGCACCGGGAAGCCCCCTAGGGGGCTTCCTCGCTGTCGATGCCGAGGCCCGGGAGCAGGTCCGGCAGGAGCGGCGGAAGGGTCACGTCCGGTACGTCCGGGACCTCCCGGCCGGCCGGGGGCGACACCGGGGCGCCGGTCGGGGAGGGCTTGAGCAGCCCGCCGCCGCCGATGAGGCCGCCGTCCTGCGGCGGCGCGGTGGTGCGGTGGTCGCCCGTGCCCGGAGCGGTGCCCGTACTGGGCTCCGAGGGGCGGGACGGGGCGGTGGAGGAACCGTTCGGGGGCGCCGTCCCGTGGGTGGACGGCGGGCGCTGGGTGCCCGTGTCCCGGGTGCCGTCGGAGGCGCTGGGCGTGCTGCGCGGGCCCTCGGTGCCGGCCGTGCCCTTCTCGGGGGGCCGGGGGAGCACCGACTGGAGCGGTTCGACGTCTTCGTCTATGGCGTCGAAGACGTCGGTCACCTCGCTGCCGACGTCCGAGAGCTGGACGGGGAGCCGGTCGCGCAGGCCGTTCCAGGTGTCCCGGTGGGCCTGGGCGAAGGAGTTGAGCCGGGCCATCGGGGCGATCGCGCCGTCCCGCTGGTACGCCTGGCGGAGCAGGCGGTGGCCCTCGGTGGCGTCGTGCTTCATCCCGCCCAGGACGCGGCGGATCTCGGTGACGGACTCGTGGTCGAGCTCGCCCGCGCGGTCGCGCTCCATGAGCCGGCGGGCCTCGCTGAGGCGGGTGGACGCCTGGTCGAGGTAGAGGCCGCCGCGGTCCGCGTCGTCGTCCGCCATGCCCAGCTTGATGTCCTCCATCCCGCGCTTGAGCCCGTAGAGCGAGTCACCGGGAAGGGCGTCGGAGCTGGCAGCGGCCACTCCGCCGAAGGCGCCCGCCGCCACACCGACCGTGAGGCCGCCGGCGGCGAGCCCCTTGGTCCAGCGGGAACGGGGACGCAGCTTCCGGAGCGGGGACGCCCGGTGGGCTCCCCGGCCGGCGGACGCCCGCTGCTCCGGCACGGTAGGGCCCGCGGTCGCGCCGCCCTCCTTGAGCATCGCCTCCATGGCGGCGACCAGCTGGGCCCGCTGCACCACTTTGACCTCGGGGTCCAGCTGCGGCCTGGGCAGCTCACCGAGTCCGTTCGCCAAGGCCAGAAGCCGTCCCTGCTCGGCAGGTTCGGCCGGTTCGGCCGGGGGCTCGGGCTGCTCGGCCCCGGCACCCTCGGACGCCCGGTCCTCCAGGGCCTGGGCGAAGGCGTTCGCCCGCCGGTGCGCCGATACGTTCGCGATCACTGGCGGCACCTCCTCTCGTCATGACGGTCGACCCCCTGGGGTGTCCGGAAGGTTGCACACCTTGAGCGCGACCACACGAAAGAGTGAGTGGCTGCGGGCACGGCGTGACCACAGGGAGCCTGCATCCCGCACAACGAGCGGCGCGGTACATGGGTTACGCGCGAGAGACGATCGGGCCACTGCGTCATCGGGTCGTCACCGGGTGTGAGTCGGACGGGGTCGTGGGGCCGGTGGGCGGGGACGGGCCCACCGGCCGGGCGGGGCGCGGGCGGGGACGCGGACCGGTCAGCGGGCGTCGTCCGGGAGGAGCCGGGCCAGCGTGCGGACGGCCCGGTACTGGAGGGTCTTGATCGCGCCCTCGTTCTTCCCCATGACCCGGGCGGTCTCCGCGACCGAGAGGCCCTGGAGGAAGCGCAGGGTCACGCACTCCTGCTGCTGGGGGTTGAGGCGGCGGACCGCGTCGAGGAGGGCGGCGTTGGAGAGGGACTCCAGGACGGAGTCCTCGGGGCTGCGCTCGACCTCGTTGGCGTCGAGCATCTCGCCGGTGGTCACCTCCAGGCGGAAGCGGCTGGACTTGAAGTGGTCCGCGACCAGGTTCCGGGCGATGGTGACGAGCCAGGCGCCGAAGTCGCGGCCCTGCCAGGTGAAGGTGGAGATCCGGCGCAGGGCGCGCAGGAAGGTCTCGCTGGTGAGGTCCTCCGCCGTCGCCTTCCCGCCGACGCGGTAGTAGATGTAGCGGTAGACGGTGTCGCTGTACTGGTCGTACAGGCGGCCGAACGCCTCGGCCTCGCCCGCCTGGGCGCGTTCGACCAGGTCCATCATGCGGGCGCTGTCGCTGTCCGCGGCGGGGCGGCGGGCGGTGGTCGGGGCTCCGGACCGGGCTCCCCGTCTGCCCACGGCGGCGCTCCCGTCGGCCAGGGCGTAGGAAGGGCCGACGGGTGCCGGTGCGGCGAAGGCGAGGGCGGGGACAGGGCCGGCGTACGCGGTGGGGACGAAGCCGCGCAAGTGGTCGAGGACCGTTGCGCGCAGCGTAGCCAGGCCCGAGGCGTCAACCCCGACGTGTGGGTACACGGGACTCCCAGAGGCAGAGCTTCCATCACGTGCAGTGCGGGACCGTTCACCCGTCGTGGCGACGCGAGGGGTCCTTTGTGCGTCTGAGGAGAATAACGCTTCGTACAGGCAGCGCTACACCCAGTTGCTCAAATCACCGGTTCCGTCTTATCCGTTACCGCTTGGAGTCGAATCAAGGTGCGATGGATGACCGATAGTTGATCGATCTGCTTTCGAATGTGACTGAGCGGACGCTGCGTTGTGCTCAGGTGCAGAGCGGAGGAGTGATCGGGGCCGCTGCTGGGTAAGGGGGCCGGAATGGCGGGGAGTCGATCTGTGCGGTGGTGTTCGACCACGGACGGGTGAGGGCGTCCGGTCCGGGACTGTCGCAGGTGATCACAGGCGAAACGCACCGGAGGCGCGGGGCCCGGGACGGCGGAGGGCGGCGGTCCGGGAAGGGCGGACCCGGGAGCGGCGGTCGGGGTGGCACGGACCGGGAGCGCGGGCGCGTCAGTGACGGCGGCGGTGGAGGGCGACCGCGGCGGCGGTGCCGCCGGCCAGCGCGCCCAGGCCCGCCGCGGCGGGGATGCCGACCTTGGCGGCCTTGCGGCCGGTCCGGTAGTCGCGCAGCCGCCACTCCCGGTCCTTCGCGTACGCGCGGAGCTTGGCGTCCGGGTTGATCGCGTACGGGTGCCCGACCAGCGACAGCATCGGGATGTCGTTGTGCGAGTCGCTGTACGCGGCGCAGCGGCTCAGGTCGAGGCCCTCGGCGACGGCGAGCGCCCGGACCGCCTCGGCCTTGGCCGGGCCGTGCAGGGGCTCGCCGACCAGGCGGCCCGTGTAGACGCCGTCGACGGACTCGGCGACCGTGCCGAGCGCGCCGGTCAGGCCGAGGCGGCGGGCGATGATCGTGGCCGTCTCGACGGGAGCGGCGGTGACCAGCCAGACCTTCTGCCCCGCGTCCAGGTGCGCCTGGGCGAGGCCGCGGGTGCCGGGCCAGATGCGGTCGGCCATGTACTCGTCGTAGATCTCCTCGCCGATGCTCATCAGCTCGGAGACGCGGTGGCCCTTGACGATCGACAGGGCGCTCTCGCGCGCGTCCTGCATGTGCTCGGGGTCCTCGACGCCGGCGAGCCGGAACCACGCCTGCTGCCAGGCGAAGCGGGCGAGTTCGCGGCGCCGGAAGAACTTCCGCTTGTACAGGCCGCGGCCGAAGTGGAAGATCGCGGCGCCCTGCATCACGGTGTTGTCGAGGTCGAAGAAGGCGGCCGCCCGCGCGTCCCCGGCGACCGGGAAGTCCGGCTCGGCGGGGGGCCCGGCCGCCGCCTCCTCCCGCTCCCGTTCCAGCTGGAGCGAGGACTCGCGCGCTGCCTCGGCAGCGGCCTCGCCTGCGAGGACGCTGCGCGCGGTGGCGGAGCGCCTGCGGGGGGTGAGCCATCCCAGAGCGGCCATGCCGTGAGCATAGCCAGTCCGTTCGGCGCTCCCCGACGCGCGACGGTGCCGGGAGGGTGAACGGCGCGGGACTTCCGTCCCGCCCGGCCGGGACAGAATGGCGGCATGTTCGGACGGAAGAAGAAGGCGGACGCCGGGGCGCGGACCGTGACGCTGATCGGCAGGCCGGGGTGCCATCTCTGCGACGACGCGCGGGCGGTGGTCGAGGCCGTGTGCGCGGAGACGGGGGCGGCCTGGGAGGAGAAGGACATCACCCGGGACGAGGAGCTGTACCGGGCGTACTGGGAGCAGATCCCGGTGGTCCTGGTCGACGGCGAGCAGCACACCTTCTGGCGGGTGGACGCCGACCGGCTCCGGCGCGAACTGGGTGCCTGACCGAAAGGCGGTTACCATCATGGACGTTTTGTCGGGTCTCGGGGGCGGGTCGTAAGGAGAGTGTGCGGTTTTGCCCCCTTCGGAAGGTCAACGCGCCGAGACCCCCCGCGGTTCCGTGACGACGGGAACCGGTTGCGTGACCCCGGTCACTTTGGCCGGGCAAAACGGACACCATCTTTGTGCACGCGTTCACAAAGACATAGCCTGCATTCGACGGGGCGGTCTTGGGACATATGGCCGCCTGCAGCCCCGCTCATCCCGCAGGAGCACCGTGGCAACTGGCCGAACTCACCGACCGGCGACCCGTAGCCGAGGAATTCCCGAGGCCACCGTCGCCCGGCTTCCGCTGTATCTGCGCGCGTTGACCGCGCTCTCGGAGCGTTCCGTACCCACGGTCTCCTCCGAAGAGCTCGCGGCGGCCGCGGGGGTCAACTCCGCGAAGCTGCGCAAGGACTTCAGCTACCTCGGCTCCTACGGCACCCGCGGGGTCGGCTACGACGTCGAGTACCTCGTCTACCAGATCTCCCGCGAGCTGGGCCTCACCCAGGACTGGCCGGTCGTCATCGTCGGCATCGGAAACCTCGGTGCCGCGCTCGCCGGCTACGGCGGCTTCGCCTCCCGCGGCTTCCGCGTCGCCGCGCTGATCGACGCCGATCCCGCCATGACCGGCAGGCCCGTCGCGGGCATCCCCGTCCAGCACAGCGACCACCTCGAGCGGATCATCGAGCAGGACGGCGTCTCCATCGGCGTCATCGCGACCCCCGCCGGCGTCGCCCAGCAGGTCTGCGACCGGCTCGTGGCCGCCGGGGTCACCTCCATCCTGAACTTCGCCCCGACCGTGCTCTCCGTGCCCGACGGCGTGGACGTGCGCAAGGTCGACCTCTCCATCGAGCTCCAGATCCTCGCCTTCCACGAGCAGCGCAAGGCCGGCGAGGAGTCCGCGGCCGGGAACGGCTCCGGCGCGGAGCCCGTACCGGCCGTCGTGCCGCCGGCCCCCCGCGCCGCCGCGGGGAACGACGGCCGCAAGGGACCCGACGGGGACGTTCCCGCGGTGATGCCGGCATGAGCCTCCTCGTCGTCGGTCTGAGCCACCGCAGCGCCCCGGTCTCCGTCCTGGAGCGGGCCGCGCTGTCGCCGGACGCCCGGGCCAAGCTCCTCCAGAACACCCTCGCCGCGGAACCGGCCGCCGAGGGCGCCGTCCTGGCCACCTGCAACCGCATCGAGCTCTACGCCGACGTGGACAAGTTCCACGCCGGCGTCGCCGAGCTGTCCACCCTGCTCGCCCAGCACAGCGGCGTCGGTCTGGACGAGCTCACCCCGTACCTCTACGTGCACTACGAGGACCGGGCCGTCCACCACCTCTTCTCGGTGGCCTGCGGCCTCGACTCCATGGTCGTCGGCGAGGGCCAGATCCTCGGCCAGATCAAGGACGCCCTCGCCCTCGGCCAGGAACTGCACACCGCCGGTCGCCTCCTCAACGACCTGTTCCAGCAGGCCCTGCGGGTCGGCAAGCGCGCCCACAGCGAGACCGGGATCGACCGGGCCGGGCAGTCGCTCGTCACCTTCGGCCTGGAACAGCTCGCCGACGGCACCGACGTCGCGACCTGGGCCAAGGGCAAGAAGGCGCTCGTCATCGGCGCCGGCTCGATGTCCTCGCTCGCCGCGGCCACCCTCGCGCGCTCCGGCGTCTCCGAGATCGTCGTGGCCAACCGCACCCTCGCCCGCGCCGAACGGCTCGCCGAGATCCTGAACGAGCCCGGCGGCACCGGGGTGACCGCGCACGCGGCCGAGATGGTTGCCGTCGGCGACGAACTCACCCGTGCCGACATCGTCGTCTCCTGTACCGGCGCCACGGGGCTCGTCCTCACCGGTGGCGACGTCGAGACCGCCGTACGGGGTCGCCGCACCCCGCTCGCCCTGCTCGACCTCGCCATGCCCCGCGACATCGACGCCGCCGCCCACCGCGTCCCCGGCGTCCGGCTCGTCGACATCGAGTCGCTCGCCGACGCCGCCGCCGACGCGCCCATGGCCGCCGACGTCGACCGGGTGCGGACCATCGTCTCCGACGAGGTCGCCGCCTTCGGCGCGGCCCAGCGGGCCGCCCACATCACCCCGACCGTCGTCGCCCTGCGCGCCATGGCCGCCGACGTGGTGGCCGTCGAGGTCGCCCGGCTCGAGGGCCGGCTGCCCGGCCTCGACGACAAGCAGCGCGCCGAGATCACCCAGACCGTGCGCCGCGTGGTCGACAAACTCCTGCACGCGCCGACCGTGCGGGTCAAGCAGCTCGCGGGCGAGCCCGGCGGCGCCGGGTACGCCGACGCGCTGCGGACACTCTTCGACCTCGACCCGGAGACGGTGGCCGCCGTCAGCCGGGCCGACCTGAATGACGCCGACGTCAAGAACCGAGGGCGAGTATGACCGAGAGGGCACTGAGGCTCGGGACCAGGCGCAGCAAGCTCGCCATGGCCCAGTCCGGGCACGTGGCCGACGCCGTCCGGCAGGTGACCGGCCGGCCCGTCGAGCTCGTGGAGATCACGACGTACGGGGACACCTCCCGGGAGCACCTCGCGCAGATCGGCGGCACCGGCGTCTTCGTCGCCGCCCTGCGCGACGCGCTGCTCGCCGGAGAGGTGGACTTCGCCGTCCACTCGCTGAAGGACCTGCCGACCACCCCGCACCCCGGGCTGACGCTGGCCGCGGTCCCGCGCCGCGAGGACCCGCGCGACGTCCTGATCGCCCGCGCCGGGGTGACGCTGGACCGGCTGCCCCGGGGCGCCCGGGTCGGCACCGGCTCGCCGCGGCGGATGGCCCAGCTCCACGCGTACGCGCGCAGCCGCGGTCTGGAGCTGACCTGCGTCCCGATCCGGGGCAACATCGACACCCGGATCGGCTACGTGAGCAGCGGGGAGCTGGACGCGGTGGTCCTCGCCGCGGCCGGTCTCAACCGCATCGGCGGCACGGCGGAGCTCACCGGCTCCCTGTCGCTCGACCGCCTGCCGGTCGACGTCGTGCTGCCCGCCCCCGGTCAGGGGGCCCTGGCCGTCGAGTGCCCGGCGTCGGACGCCGGACTCGCCACCGCACTCGCCGCTCTCGACGACCCGCGCACGCGGGCCGCCGTGACCGCCGAGCGATCCCTGCTCGCCGCCCTGGAGGCCGGCTGCTCCGCACCCGTGGGTGCGCTGGCCGACCTGCTGGCCGACGGCCCCGGTCACGGGCAGGCTGTCACCGAAATGCGCCTGCGCGGCGTCGTCGGCACCACCGACGGCTCGACGCTGGTGCAGCTGTCCACCACCGGACCCGTACCCACCTCGCACGACGAGGCCATGGCGCTCGGACGCGAACTCGCGGACGAGATGCTCGCCAAGGGTGCGGCCGGTCTTATGGGGGAGCGAGCACTTTGAACCCCACCAGCCCGACCACCAGCCCCCTGTCCCCGGCCTTCGCGGGCCACGGACACGTCACGTTCCTCGGCGCGGGTCCCGGCGATCCCGGACTGCTGACCCTCCGGGCCGTCGAGGCCCTTTCGGGAGCGGACGTCCTGATCGCCGAGCCGGAGGTCCTCGACGTCGTTCGCGGCCATGCGCGCGCGGGGGTGAGCACGCCGGAACTGGCGGTTGTCGACGAGGCGTCAACAGCCGCCGGTGTCCCCGTGTTGAGGGACGCGGCCAATCTTGTCATGGAGGCCGCGAGGAGCGGCAGGCGGGTCGTCCGTGCGGTGACCGGCGATCCCGGTCTCGACGGCAACGCGGGAGCGGAGATGCTCGCCTGCGCCGCCGAGGGCATCCCCTTCGAGGTCGTCCCCGGCGTCGCCAACGCCGTCGGCGTCCCCGCGTACGCCGGTGTGCCGCTGCGCGACGCGCAGGGCACCGACGTCCGCTTCGTCGACGCCCGGTCCGCCGACGAGCGGTGCTGGACCGAGGTCGGTGCCTCCGACGGCACCGTCGTCGTCTCCACCACGCTCGACTCGGTGGCCGCGGCCGCCGGCGAACTGGTGGCGGCCGGCCGCAAGCCGGACACCCCGCTCACCGTCACGATCGCCGGTACGACCACCCGGCAGCGGACCTGGAACGCGACCCTCGGCACCATCGCCCAGGTCTTCAAGCAGGGCAAGGTCCTCCCCTCGCCCGAGGGCCACCGGCCGGTCATAGCCGTGGTCGGCGAGCGCGGCGCCCCGGCGCAGCGGGAACAGCTGGCGTGGTTCGAGTCGAAGCCGCTCTTCGGGTGGCGGGTCCTCGTGCCGCGCACCAAGGAGCAGTCCGCCTCGCTCTCCGACCAGCTGCGTTCGTACGGCGCCGTGCCGCACGAGGTCCCGACGATCGCCGTCGAGCCGCCGCGCACCCCCCAGCAGATGGAGCGGGCCGTCAAGGGCCTGGTCACCGGCCGTTACGAGTGGATCGCCTTCACCTCGGTCAACGCCGTGAAGGCGGTGCGGGAGAAGTTCGAGGAGTACGGGCTCGACGCGCGCGCCTTCGCCGGGATCAAGGTCGCGGCGGTGGGCGAGCAGACGGCCGCCGCGCTGGTCGACTTCGGCGTGAAGCCGGACCTGGTGCCGAGCGGAGAGCAGTCCGCCGCCGGGCTCCTGGAGGACTGGCCGCCGTACGACCCGGTCTTCGACCCGATCGACCGCGTCTTCCTGCCGCGCGCCGACATCGCGACCGAGACCCTGGTCGCGGGCCTCATCGAGCTCGGGTGGGAGGTCGACGACGTCACCGCCTACCGGACCGTACGGGCCTCGCCGCCGCCGGCGGACACGCGTGAGGCGATCAAGGGTGGCGGTTTCGACGCGGTCCTCTTCACCTCGTCCTCGACCGTGCGGAACCTGGTCGGCATCGCCGGCAAGCCGCACAACGTGACGGTCATCGCCTGCATCGGCCCGGCCACCGCCAAGACGGCGGAGGAGCACGGGCTGCGGGTGGACGTCCTGTCGCCCGAGCCGTCCGTCCACAAGCTGGCGGCGGCCCTCGCGGACTTCGGCGCGCGGCGCCGGGAGGCGGCCCTGGAGGCCGGCGACCCGGTGACGCGGCCGAGCGAGCGGCGACCGGGGGCGAGACGGCGCCGGACGACGTAGCGGTACGCGTTCCACGGGCGCGGGTCCCCCTCCGGGGCCCGCGCCTTTCGCGTGGCGGGGCGGCGGCGCGGCGAGGCCGGGGGACCGCCCCTCGGCCTCCGCCCGGCCTGACGGACGCGGGCCCGTCCCACCGGCGGGAACGGCAACACGGTGTCGGCAAGTGCACGGCACGCGCGGGCGTAGCCTCGACCGTATGAACTCGTACGGATCCTTTCCCGGGGCGCGCCCGCGGCGGCTGCGGACGACGCCCGTCATGCGGCGGATGGTGGCCGAGACGCGGCTGCACCCCGCCGACCTGATCCTCCCCGCGTTCGTGCGCGAGGGGATCACCGAGCCCGTGCCGATCGAGGCGATGCCCGGGGTCGTGCAGCACACCCGCGACACGCTGCGGAAGGCCGCCGTGGAGGCGCTGGAGGCCGGGGTCTCCGGAATCATGCTCTTCGGCGTGCCCGAGGACGCGAAGAAGGACGCCGCCGGCACGGCGGGCACGGACCCCGAGGGCATCCTCCAGGTCGCCGTCCGGGACGTGCGGGCCGAGGTCGGCGACGACCTGGTGATCATGTCGGACCTGTGCCTCGACGAGTACACCGACCACGGCCACTGCGGCGTCCTCGACGCGGACGGCCGGGTCGACAACGACGCCACGCTGGAGCGGTACGCCGAGATGGCCCAGGTCCAGGCCGACGCCGGCGTCCACGTCGTGGGCCCCTCCGGGATGATGGACGGCCAGGTCGGCGTGGTCCGGGACGCCCTGGACACCATCGGCAAGGAGGACGTGGCGATCCTCGCGTACACCGCGAAGTACTCCTCCGCCTTCTACGGCCCCTTCCGCGAGGCCGTCGGCTCCTCCCTCCGGGGCGACCGCAAGACCTACCAGCAGGACCCGGCCAACCTCCGCGAGTCGATGCGCGAGCTGGCGCTCGACCTGGAGGAGGGCGCGGACATGGTGATGGTCAAGCCCGCGGGCCCGTACCTCGACGTCCTCGCCCGGGTCGCCGCGTCGGTGGACGTGCCGGTCGCCGCGTACCAGATCAGCGGGGAGTACGCGATGGTCGAGGCGGCCGCCGAGAAGGGCTGGATCGACCGCGACAAGGCGATCATGGAGACCCTGACGGGCATCCGGCGGGCCGGGGCGCGCATGATCCTGACGTACTGGGCGACCGAGGCCGCGCGCACGCTCCGCGACGGGGTCTGAGCCGCGGCCGTCCGGACCGTTCCGGGCGCCGGCCCTCCGGGCTGGTGGAGGCGGGCCGGGCGGCGCACCCTGGAGGGGTAGCCGACAGGCACCCCGCCGGAGGTGGTCCCCATGACGCACACGCTGGTCGGATGGCACGTGGAGATGGAGTTCCGGGAGGAGGACGGTCGGACGCGGGCCGCGGCCATGGTCCGGCTCGGGGACGGCACCGAGTTCCGGGGCCACGGCACCGCCCACCGGCACCCCTCCGACCCGGACCAGCTCCGGGTCGGCGAGGAGATCGCCGGGGCCCGCGCGCTGATGGACCTCGCCTCGCAGCTCCTCGGGAAGGCCCACACGGAGATCGACGCGGTGTCCGGACGGACGTCCCGCGCGCTCCGCTGATCCGCGCCCCGCACGCACGCGGCGTGCCGCGCCCGTGCGGGGCGCGGCACGCCGGGGGAGCGGGCGGGGTCAGAAGCTCAGGGCGTCGTCCATCGAGCCCTGCCAGTACGTGACCCGGGCGCTGCTGTCCGTGTACGTCCCGGCGGGCAGCTTGAGGACCTTCGGGCCGCCGGTCGAACCCGCCCCGTCGCGCGGGGCGAACCAGACGGTCAGGTTCTTCGCCGGGCCGCCGTGCGACCCGCTGCCGTCGGCCGCCGACAGGGTGATCCCCGCGTACGCGCTCTCGCCCGGGGCGAGGGTGGCGACCGCCTGCGGCTTGCTGCTCTCGTCCACGGCGACCGCCGCCTGTCCCTCGTCGAAGCGCAGCACCGGCGCGTAGTAGGCGTTGCACGTCGTGCCGCCGGTGTTGGTCACGGTGAGCAGGGCGTGGTTGAGCGGGCGGCTGACGGGGCTGTAGACGACCCGTACGGTCGTCGCCGTGCACGACCGGTCCGTGGCGGCGGTGTCCTGGCCGGCGCTGCTGCCGCTGTTTCCGCCGCTGCCGTTCCCGCCATTCCCGCCGTTCTTGCCGTTCTTGCCGCCGGGGGTGGTGGAGCCGTGCGGGGAGGTACCGGTGCCGCGCGAGGCGCTTCCGGCCGGCGTCGCCGCCGCCGGCTCCGTCGTCCGGGTCGCCGTCGCCGCCGGCTCCGGTGCGGAGGACGCGGAGGGTGCGGAGGAGGACGGGGCGGCGGTGACCGGGGCCGGGGCCCGGCCCTCGTCCCGCGTTCCGTCCGCCGAGCCCTGGCAGGCGGTGAGGGAGAGGGTGGCGGCGGTGACGGCCGCCGCGGCGGCGATGCGGATGCGGTGGATGCGCATGGTGGTGGAACTCCCCGTTGTGTCGGTGCTTTTCGGTCGGTCTCGATCCGCCGTACTGCCCGTTCGACCAGTGCGGTGCGGCGTGGTCACAGGTTGCGGGGCGGCGGATTCCGGACGCAACGCCGACCGGGCCATCGGGGACGCTGGAACGTTCACGGGTACGGTGACCAGCGGGAACGACCTTTGCCTGGAACGCCGTTCCGGGACACAGGGGCATCGGGTACGGGGAGATGGGGAGGGGCGCGGTGGCGACCACACCGGAGGCGCAGGAGCTGGGCGCGCTGCTGCGGCGGTTGAAGGAGCGCTCGGGGCACAGTTACGGAGTGCTCGCCGGACGACTGCACGTCAGTACGTCGACCCTGCACCGCTACTGCAACGGGGACGCCGTACCGGCCGAGTTCGTGGCGGTCGAGCGGTTCGCGCGGTTGTGCGGGGCGGGACGCGAGGAACTGATCGACCTGCACCGGCGGTGGATCGTCGCGGACGACGCGCGGACACGGGGGCGTTCGGGGACGGGAACGAGACCACCGGAGCCGGAGCCGGTGGCGGCGTCGGGACCGGAGCCGGTGCCGGTGGTGGGGTCGGAGTCGGGATCGGGGCCGGTGGTGGGGTCGGCGTCGGGACCGGAGCCGGGCGCGAAGGCGGCTCCCGAACCGGAGGCGGCGACCCGCCCGGACGTGCCCGCCGGAGCCGCCGGAGCTGTTGGTGCTGTCGATTCCGCCGAAGCGACAGAGTCCACCGAGCCCGCAGAATCCGCAGAGTCCACCGAGCCCGCAGAGACCGCCGGTCCCGCCGCGTCTCCCCCGCTCCTTCGGGCGGAGTCCGTGCCCGGCCCCCGGGCCGACGGCCCGCGCCGGCGCCGGGTGCTCGTCGCGCTCGCCGCCGCGGCGGTCGTCGCGGTGGCCGTGCCGGTGGCCGTGTTCGCGACCGGTGGGGGAGGGGGCCGCCCGGACCGGGCGGCGCCGGGCTCCGTCCCGTCCGGCCCGGCGACCGGTGCCGCCGCCCTCGTACGCCCCGGCTCCTCCCCGAGCGCGACCCCGACGGCCACCCCGACCCCGACTCCGTCCGGTTCCGCCTCGGGCACCCCGACCGGACTCCCCGGCACCGCGACCCCCTCGGCCCCGGCCTCGCGCCCGGCGCCGGGGCGGAACCCGTCGCCCACCGCCCCGCCGTCCGGCGGCGCGCCCGCGACCGGTGTTCCGCTGCGCGTCGGCATCAGTTCGTACAACTGGGAGCACCCCTGCGGGCAGTACTACCTGCTCGACGGCGAACCCGGCAGGGTTCCTCCGCCGCCGCCTCCCCAGGACCACCGGAGCTGGGCGCGTTCGCTGGGCGCGGTGGACGGCGGCGGCATGCGCCTGGAACTGACCGCCACGGGCCGGACGGCCGACTCCGTGGTGATCAACGACATCCACGTCCGGGTGGTGGGGCGCTCCGCCCCGCTGCCCTGGTCGGCGTACTCGATGGGCGAGGGCTGCGGCAGCGGTGTCGTCCCGCAGACGTTCGCCGTGGACCTCGACCGCTCCCGGCCCGACCTCCGGCCGGTCGCCGGTCAGGACGGCGACACGATCGTGCCGGCCAAGGACTTCCCCTACAAGGTCGCGTCCGACGACCCCCAGGTGCTCCGCTTCGACGTGACCACCGAGGCCCACGACGTGCGCTGGTACCTGGAGGTCTCCTGGAGCAGCGGCGACCGGAAGGGCGTGATCCGGGTCGACGACGGGGGCCGTCCGTTCCGTACCAGCGCGACCGCCGGGCGTCCCTCGTACATCTGGTGGGCCGATCCGGGCGAGTGGCGCCCGTCCGAAGGGAACTGAACGCGCGACGGGCACCCCTCACGTACGCGAGGGGTGCCCGTCGGTGCTCCGGGTGTCAGAGGCGCTCGGGCGTCCGGATGCCCAGGAGGGCCATGCCCCGGTGGAGCGTGCGGGCGGTCAGGTCGCAGAGGAAGAGACGGTTCTCCGCGACCTCCCGCGCCGGTGCCGGCTTGATGACCGGGCACTGGTCGTAGAACGTCGTGTACAGCGAGGCCAGCTGGTACAGGTACGCGGTCAGCTTGTGCGGCGCGTACTCGGCGGCGGCCTCGGCCACCGTCTCCGCGAACCCGTCCAGGTGCAGACCGAGCGCGCGCTCCGCCGGGGCCAGCTCCAGCTCCGGGTGGGCGACGGGGACGCGGTCGCCGGCCTTGCCGAAGATCGACCTGATCCGCGCGTACGCGTACTGGAGGTACACCGACGTGTCGCCGTTCAGCGACACCATCTGGTCCAGGTCGAACTTGTAGTCCCGCGCGGCCGACGTCGACAGGTCGGCGTACTTCACCGCGCCGATGCCCACGTACTGGCCGTTCTCGACGATCTCCGCCTCGGTCAGGCCCACCTTCCCGGCCTTCTCGCGGACGACCGCCGTCGCCCGGTCCACGGCCTCGTCGAGGAGGTCCACCAGCCGGACCGTCTCGCCCTCACGGGTCTTGAACGGCTTGCCGTCCTTGCCCAGGACCGTGCCGAACGCCAGCTGGTGCGCCTTCACCTCGTCGTTCAGCCAGCCGGCCCGGCGGGCCGTCTCGAAGACCATCTTGAAGTGCAGCGACTGACGCGCGTCCACCACGTACAGCAGGGTGGTCGCCTTCAGGTTCTCGACCCTGTCCCGGATCGCCGACAGGTCCGTCGCCGCGTATCCGAAACCGCCGTCGGACTTCTGGACGATCAGCGGGGTCGGGTTGCCGTCCGGGCCCTTCACGTCGTCGAAGAAGACGCACAGCGCGCCCTCGGAGCGGACCGCGACGCCCGTCTCCTCCAGGATGCGGCAGGTCTCCGCCAGCATGTCGTTGTAACCGGACTCGCCGACGACGTCGGCGTCCCGGATGTCCATGTCCAGCTTGTCGAAGACCGAGTTGAAGTAGATCTTCGACTCGTCGACGAACCGCTGCCAGAGGGCGATCGTCTCCTCGTCACCGGCCTGGAGGTCCACCACGCGCGCGCGGGCCCGCGTCTTGAACCCCTCGTCCGAGTCGAACAGGGTGCGCGACGCCTTGTAGAGCCGGTTGAGGTTCGACATCGCCTCCTCGCCGGACACCTCGGCCTCCGAGGAGTGGTCCAGCTCGTGCGGGTGCTCGATCAGGTACTGGATGAGCATGCCGAACTGGGTGCCCCAGTCGCCGATGTGGTGGCGCCGGACCACCGTCTCGCCGGTGAACTCCAGGATCCCGACCATCGCCGCGCCGATCACCGCGGACCGCAGGTGGCCGACGTGCATCTCCTTGGCCACGTTCGGCTGGGCGTAGTCGATCACCGTCGTGCCGGCCGATCCGTCGAACGGCACGCCGAGGCGCGCGTCGGCGGCGCGGGCCGCCAGGGTCTCGACGATCGCCGCGTCGGTGACCGTGATGTTCAGGAAGCCGGGGCCGGAGACCTCGATCTCCTTCAGGACGTCGTTCGCCGGGATCGCCTCGACGACCTTCGTCGCCAGCTCGCGCGGATTGCCCTTGAACCGCTTGGCCAGCGCCAGGATGCCGTTGGCCTGGAAGTCGGCCCGGTCGCTTCGTCGCAGCAGCGGGTCGGCGGACGCGGCCTCCGGCAGGGCGGCCGAGAGTCCGTCCGCGAGGCGCTGCTGCACGGTCGAAGCGAGGGAAGGGACCGAGGCCATGAGCTTCCGTTCCTGTTGTCGTGTCGGATGTCCCCGTTTCGGGCGGGGCTCTGTCGCCCGTCAAGTGTCCCACGGGAGGGCAACGCGTTTTCTCCCCGGACGGCCCGCCTGTGGACAACTCCGTTTTCTCCGTGTTCCGCCCCGCGGACGTCCCCCGTCCCCTCCCGGCCTGTGGACAACCTCCGGGCGCTCCGCTCCGTCTGGGAGAATGGCTGACGCGAGACCGTGAGGGGCTCCGTCCCCTCCGTGAACACCGGCATGAACATCCGGGAAAGACCAAGGAAGAAGGACGTACCGACCGTGGCTCAGAGCAGCACCGAGACCGACTGGGTCTCCCGTTTCGCGGACGAGGTCATCGCCGAGTCGGAGCGACGTGCGCCTGGCAAACCGGTCGTCGTCGCCTCCGGACTCTCCCCGTCCGGCCCGATCCACCTCGGCAACCTCCGCGAGGTCATGACCCCGCACCTGGTCGCCGACGAGATCCGCCGCCGCGGGTACACCGTCCGGCACCTCATCTCCTGGGACGACTACGACCGCTACCGCAAGGTGCCGAACGGCATCGAGGGCATCGACGAGTCCTGGGCCGAGCACATCGGCAAGCCCCTCACCTCCGTCCCGGCCCCCGCCGGCTCGCCCCACCCCAACTGGGCCGAGCACTTCAAGGCCGCCATGGTCGAGTCCCTGGCCGACCTGGGCGTCGAGTACGACCCGATCAGCCAGACCGAGCAGTACACCGCCGGTGCCTACCGCGAGCAGATCCTGCACGCCATGAGGCACCGTGCCGACATCGACGCCATCCTCGACCAGTACCGGACGAAGAAGGCGCCGAAGAAGCAGTCGCAGAAGCCCCTCGACGAGGCCGAGCTGGAGGCCGAGGAGGGCTCCGGCGCGGCCGCCGAGGACGACGGCTCCGGCGGCGCCTCCGGCTACTTCCCGTACAAGCCCTACTGCGGGCGGTGCGAGAAGGACCTCACCACCGTCACCTCGTACGACGACGACACCACCGAGCTGGCCTACACCTGCACCGCCTGCGGCTTCGGCGAGACCGTCAAGCTCAGCGAGTTCAACCGCGGCAAGCTCGTCTGGAAGGTCGACTGGCCCATGCGCTGGGCCTACGAGGGCGTGATCTTCGAGCCTTCCGGCGTGGACCACTCCTCGCCCGGCTCCTCCTTCGTCGTCGGCGGCCAGATCGTCCGCGAGATCTTCGACGGCGTCCAGCCCATCGGCCCCATGTACGCCTTCGTCGGCATCAGCGGCATGGCCAAGATGTCCTCCTCGCGCGGCGGCGTGCCGACCCCCGCCGACGCGCTGAAGATCATGGAGGCGCCCCTGCTGCGCTGGCTCTACGCCCGCCGCAGGCCCAACCAGTCCTTCAAGATCGCCTTCGACCAGGAGATCCAGCGCCTCTACGACGAGTGGGACAAGCTGGAGGCCAAGGTCGCCGACGGCACCGCCCTGCCCGCCGACGCCGCCGCCCACTCCCGCGCCGCCCGCACCGCCGCCGGAGAGCTGCCCCGGACCCCCCGCCCGCTTCCCTACCGGACGCTGGCCTCGGTCATGGACATCACCGCCGGCCACGACGAGCAGACCCTGCGGATCCTCACCGAACTCGACCCGGAGAACCCGGTCACCTCCCTCGACGAGGTCCGGCCGCGCCTCGACCGCGCCGAGAACTGGATCACCAACCAGGTCCCGGCCGACCAGCGCACCATCGTCCGCGACGAGCCCGACGCCGAACTGCTGGGCTCCCTCGACGAGCAGGGCCGCGCCTCGCTCCGCCTCCTCCTGGACGGCCTCGACACCCACTGGTCGCTCGACGGACTCACCACCCTCGTCTACGGCGTCCCGAAGGTCATGGCCGGACTCGACCCCGAGGCCAGGCCGACGCCGGAACTGAAGCTCGCCCAGCGCGCCTTCTTCGCCCTGCTCTACAAGCTCCTCGTCAGCCGGGAGACCGGCCCGCGCCTTCCCACGCTGCTCCTCGCCGTGGGAGCGGAGCGGGTGCGGAGGCTGCTCGGCGCGTGAGCGACGCGAGCGTGAGCGCGTGAAAGGGCCGCCGCCCGGAATCCCGGACGGCGGCCCTTTCCCCCGTCATCGCGCGGACGCGGATCAGGGGGTGCGCTGCTCGGCCATCGACTTCCGGATCTCCTCCTGGATCCCCGGGATCAGCCGCCGGAGCAGATCGGGCTCGGGGAACCGCTGGAACCCGTAGTGCAGCGCCACCTGCCGTTCCAGCTCCGCGTCCTCCGGGAAGCGGTCGTGCTCCACGGCGTACGTCAGGCTGAGCTTGTGGGCGAGCTCGCGAAGCTCCTCGACCTGCTGGTCCCGCTCCGCGTACGCGGCCTCCTCCTCGCGCTCCGGGGCCTCCTCGTCCCGCTCGCGCTCCGGCGGGGGCGCGGCGCCTTCCGATCCTTGCGGAGCCGGAGCCGGAGCCGGAGCCGGGGTCGGGGTCGGGACCTGGGCCCGGGGCGGAGCCGGGGCGGGCTCGGGCTCCACGACGCGCCGGGGGTCGTACGTACCCGTGTACGTCTTCGTCAGGAGGCTCTGCGCGTCGAACCACGGACTCCCGTGGGTCACGTGGGCGGCCGGGTCCACCGCCGCCGGAGCGGCCCGGGAGACCTGCGGGGCGCCGGCCCGTGCGAGTTCCTGCGGCGCGTGGGCCTGCGGCTGCGGGAGCGGGTGGGGCCCCTGTGCCCGGTCCCGCGACACATCCCGCGCCTGCTGCTCGTACGCCTCGGCCGGCCGGGGCGGCAGCAGGACCGGCTCGATGCCCGCCGCCGCCAGACCCGCCGGGGCCGTCTCCGCCAGCGGCACCCCGTACCGGGCGAGCCGCAGCGGCATCAGCGCCTCCACCGGCGCCTTGCGCCGCCAGTTCCGGCCGAACCGGGCCTGCAGCCGGGCCTGGTAGATCATTCGTTCCTGCTCCAGCTTGATGACCTGCTCGTACGACCGCAGTTCCCACAGCTTCATCCGCCGCCACAGCCGGAACGTCGGCACGGGGGAGAGCAGCCACCGGGTGAGCCGGACGCCCTCCATGTGCTTGTCGGCGGTGATGTCCGCGATCCGGCCCACCGCGTGCCGCGCCGCCTCCACGGCCACCACGAACAGCATCGGGATCACCGCGTGCATGCCCACGCCCAGCGGGTCCGGCCAGGCCGCCGCGCCGTTGAACGCGATCGTCGCCGCCGTCAGCACCCACGCCGTCTGCCGCAGCAGCGGGAACGGGATCCGCAGCCACGTGAGCAGCAGGTCCAGGGCGAGCAGGACGCAGATGCCCGCGTCGATGCCGATCGGGAAGAAGTACGAGAAGGTGCCGAAACCTTTCTGCACGGCCAGCTCGCGCACGGCGGCGTACGAACCCGCGAAACCGATCCCCGCGATGACCAGCGCGCCGGCGACGACGAGGCCGATGAGTACTCGGTGTGTGCGTGTCAGCTGCATCGCGGCCACCCGCGATCCCTCCCGTCGTTCGACATCCCGCGCGCACAGAGTGGCACAGGTGAACGAAGCCCGGCCCCCGGGGAGGGGCGGGCTCCGTGTGAATGCGTGGTTTCGTGCCGGTTCGCTACTGCTTGTTGGCGGCCTCGACCGCCGCGACGGCCTCCTTGGCCGCGCCGACCGCTCCGTCCGCGACGGCCTTCTCCGTCGGGGACGGCGCCCCCGCGTACCCGGCGCCGTTGTACGACAGCAGGACCAGCACGTTGCCCGTGCGCACGACGACCGAGGCGTAGACGAAGTCCGCGTTCGTCTTGCGCACCTGGTACGTGACGGTCTTCGCCTCGTCGCCGACGCCCGGGGTCACGACGGTGCGCAGTTTCTTGGCGTCCGGGGTCGCCTCGACCTTCGCCAGCTCCTTCGCGAAGTTCTCCCGCGCGCGCTCCTGGCCGCTGCCGAGCGAGACGTCCGACGCGTACCGGAAGAACGACACGTCCAGCCACCGGTACTGCGAGCCCTTCACGCCCTGGTCGTCGAGGCCGTTCCACGAGCAGCCGCCACGGCTGGACAGGTCGCCGGAACCGGTCGGCGTGCCGTTCTTGGCCTTCACCTTCGGCACCAGCGCCTCCGTCGTCTTCGCCGAGACCGACTGGCAGACCTGGGGCAGCTTCGCGAACTTCGCCGCCTCGACCGTCTTCGTCGTCTGCGCGGGCGACGGGGTCGCGGACGCCGACGCGCTCGACGCGGCCCCCGTCTTCGGCTTGCCGGAGTCACCGGAGTCCGAGGAGCATCCGGCTGCGACGAGCATCACCGGGACGGCTGCGCAGGCGAGTGTGCGGGTGAGTCGCGAGGCTGATCGCTGCATGGTTCCTTCAGTCGCTTGTCGTACGGTCCGGCCGCCGGCCCGACGGCCGTGACCACCGGTACGGCCACGGGCTACGCCGACACGTTACGTGTTCGGCGCCCGCTCACGGAGCGGCACCGAACGGCTACTCCTCCAGGCGTTCGGCGAGCAGCCGGGCCAGGTCACGGGCCTTTTCCTGCAGTTCCCCGCTGTCCGGCGCCTCCGGGGAACCGGAGGTCTGCGCCCGGTAGGAGACGGTCACGAGCACGTTGGATGTGCGGAACACCACGCTGACGACCCGTTGGCGGCTGTTCGCGCCGAGCGTGCCGGTCACGTCGTCGAGGTACGCCGCGTCGCCGAGGCCCTCGAGGACGCGGGGTTCCAGGCCGGTGGGGGCGGGGCCCCGGGAAGCGGGGGTACCGGAAGCGCTGGAAGTGCCCGAACCGGTCGGGCCGGTGGCGGTCGGGGTGGGGGCGCCGCCCGCCGGGGGGCCGCCCACCGCACCGGAGGTCGCCGTCGGCGTGCCGGCGGGCGCGCTCGTGGCCGTGCCGGTGGCCGGGGCGGTGGGGGTACCGGCCGTCGTCGGCGGGGCGGTGGGGGGCAGGGGGACGTGTGCCGCGAGCTGCTTGCGGACGTACACCTCCTGCGCCCGGTCGTCGTCGCTGACGGCGGTGTCGTACGAGACCACCCGTTCGACGTCGAGGGTGAGCTGGTGCGAGGCGCCGGAGGCGTCGGCCTTCCACGCGCAGCCGACGCGCCGGTCGTTGTCGTAGGTGACGACGGGACTGCCCCGGTACACCCTGGCCCGTTCGGCATCGGGCAGTTCGGCCGCGCCCGGGAGCATGTTCTTGAGGGTGGCCTGCGGGACGGCGCCGCAGGCGTCGAAGAGGGTGCGGTAGCGGCCGGGGCGCGCGACGGCGGCGGCCGGGGCCGCCTTGGCGTCGACGGTCACCTCGTCGGCCGGGGCGCCGGAGGAACAGCCGGTGAGCCCCGCGCCGAGGCCGAGGCCGAGTGCGAGGACGGCGGCGGTGCGAGCCGTGGGCCCGGTGCGGCCGGAGGCGTACGTCTTTCGCTGCACGGTCCCAGGCTCCCTTCTCCCGAAGACTTTCCCGAAAACTGTTTGCCGCGCGAACCCGGCCGGTGGACACAATGTCTATCGCACACGCTGCCGTTGATGCCGGTCCCCTGTCACCTGTACGGGCTTTGGCTCCGGTTTTTGCGTTATCGGTCTTTTCGGGGGAATCGAGGGAGTATGTCGTACGTAGAGGTGCCGGGGGCGAGGGTGCCGATCCGGATGTGGGCCGACCCCGCCTCGGTCGAGGGCGGCGCCCTGCGGCAGCTGCAGAACGTGGCGGCGCTCCCGTGGATCAAGGGCCTCGCCGTGATGCCGGACGTGCACTACGGCAAGGGCGCGACGGTCGGGTCCGTGATCGCGATGCAGGGCGCCGTCTGTCCGGCGGCCGTCGGTGTGGACATCGGCTGCGGGATGTCGGCGGTGAAGACCTCTCTGACGGCGAACGACCTGCCGGGCGACCTGTCGCGACTTCGGTCGAAGATCGAGCAGGCGATTCCGGTGGGGCGGGGGATGCACCGGGACGAGGTGGACCCCTCGCGGTTGTTCCAGTTCCCGACGGCGGGGTGGGACGACTTCTGGTCGCGCTTCGACGAGGTCGCGGAATCGGTCAAGTTCCGTCATGAACGTGCCCACAAACAGATGGGAACGCTCGGATCCGGAAATCATATGATCGAGGCCTGTCTGGATCAGGAAGGCTCGGTGTGGCTGATGCTGCACTCCGGGTCCCGGAACGTCGGCAAGGAGCTGGCCGAGCACCACATCGGCGTGGCTCAGAAGCTGCCGCACAACCAGGGGTTGGTCGACCGCGACCTGGCGGTGTTCGTCTCGGACACCCCGCAGATGGCCGACTACCGCAACGACCTGTACTGGGCGCAGGAGTACGCGAAGTACAACCGCGCGATCATGATGGCCCTCCTGAAGGAAGTGATCCGCCGGGAGTTCCGGAAGGCGAAGGTGTCCTTCGAGACCGAGATCTCCTGCCACCACAACTATGTGGCGGAGGAGCGGTACGGGGGTATGGACCTGCTGGTCACGCGGAAGGGCGCGATCCGGGCCGGCTCGGGTGAGTTCGGGATCATTCCCGGCTCGATGGGCACCAGCTCGTACATCGTGAAGGGACTCGGAAACGAGAAGGCATTCAACTCCGCCTCGCACGGCGCGGGTCGCCGGATGAGCCGGAGCGAGGCGAAACGGCGTTTCACGGTGCGGGACCTGGAGGAGCAGACGCGGGGCGTGGAGTGCCGCAAGGACTCCGGCGTCGTGGACGAGATCCCGGGTGCGTACAAGCCGATCGAGCAGGTGATGGAGCAGCAGCGGGACCTGGTGGAGGTCGTCGCGAAGCTGAAGCAGTTCATCTGCGTGAAGGGCTGAGAGCGCCCGAAGCCGTAAAAGGCGGGGCCCGGCACGTCTGCGTGCCGGGCCCCGCCTTGCGCGTATCAGAGGTGCGGGGGCTTCTCGGGCGGCATGGGGACCCGACCGGTCTTCAACCGCCACAGCCGCAGGGAGCAGCTCTGCTCGGTGCGCCCCAGTTCTCCGGCTGCGGAGGCGGCATTGCCGTGGGCGAGGAGGACGCGGTCCTCCGAGGGCTTCCAGCGGCGATGGGATGAGATGCGCATGCCTTCGGGACGTGCCCATGCTCCGAGGCTCTCAGCGGCCGTGCGCTTGCGTTCCGGAGCGAGGCAGCCTGAGTAGTAGAGGTGTGCGGCGAGCTGGACGGCCGCCTCCTTCGTGTATATGACGTTGTAGACCCCGTCGCGGGTGTTGCGTGTGATCCGGCGTTCCGCGCCGGTGACCTTCTTCGCGTAGTGGCACAGGTAGGCGCCGACGGCTGTGCCGGACGTGGTGAGCGAGACGAACGGGAAGCCCTGTCCGGTGAAGCCGACCGATCCGTCCGCGTCGATGACGCCGCGCAGGTAGTCCCTGCGTGAGAAGGGCACCCGGGGCGGCGTGATCTTCTTCGATTTCTTGCCGTAGGGCAGTCCGAGCCGGTTGAGGACGGTGCGTGCTTCCAGGGCGCACAGGGACCAGGTGGCCGAGTGGTGGCTCTCCGAGAAGTTCGTGGCCCGAGTGCGTTCCTTGATGCTGCTGCTGTACGGCGTGAGCTGCTGGAACTCGCGCAGGATCTGGATGTCCCGCGCGTTGATCTCGACGGCGAGGCTTCCTTTGGGGCCAGGTCCCGCGGAGAGGTGTCCGTCGGCCTGGAGGAAACCGTACATGTAGGCGTAACGGGGGTCTTCGAGGTCCATGAAGGACGACGAGGGCGGGGCGGTGGGCGTGAGGGCGCTCAGATCGAAGAGCGCGGGCACGCTAGGGTCCTGCTCAGCCATGGGAAGTGTCGTCTTCCTGATGGTCAGGCCCTCGGGCAGGATTGCCGTCCCGCTCGAGGGCCGTTCTGTGTGGAGTTGTCTGCGATGTTAGGCCGGGGGTTCGGTCGCCATGCGGGTGGTTGGGTCGGTTCACCCGCGCGTGTGACGGGTCGTCGTCAGAGCTCCCGGTGGACCTTCGTGTTGGACGCCTGGGCGCGGGGGCGGACGACCAGGAGGTCGATGTTGACGTGCGGGGGGCGGGTGCAGGCCCAGGTGACGGTGTCGGCGACGTCGTCGGCGGTGAGCGGCTCGGCCACGCCGGCGTAGACGGCGGCGGCCCGGTCGGCGTCGCCGCGGAAGCGGGTGGTGGCGAACTCCTCGGTCTTGACCATGCCGGGGGCGATCTCGATGACGCGGACCGGGGTGCCGACGATCTCCAGGCGGAGCGTCTCGGCGAGGACGCGGGCGCCGTTCTTGGCGGCGACGTAACCGGCGCCGCCCTCGTAGGTGCCGTGGCCCGCGGTGGAGGAGAGGACGACCACCGTGCCGTCGCCGCTCGCGGTGAGGGCGGGGAGGAGGGCCTGGGTCATGTGGAGGGTGCCGAGGACGTTGACCTCGTACATCCGGCGCCAGTCGTCCGGGTCGCCGGTGGCGACGGGATCGGCGCCGAGGGCGCCGCCGGCGTTGTTGACCAGGACGGCGAGGGCGCGGAAGGCGGTGGCGAACTCGTCGACGGCGGCGCGGTCGGTGACGTCGAGGGCGTACGCGGTGGCCTGGTGGCCGGCCTCGTTGATCTCGGCGGCGAGGGCTTCGACGCGGTCCTTGCGGCGGGCGGTGAGGACCACCCGGTAACCGGCGGCGGCCAGCCGCCTGGCCGTGGCGGCGCCGATCCCGCTGCTCGCTCCGGTGATGACGGCGATGGGGGTACCGGGGGCGGTCATGGCGTGCTCCTCGCGCAGGTGGTCGGTGTCGTCGATCGCCCGGTCAGGATAGGTGGGGTGTGAAGCGACCGGTCGAGGTGTTCGGGGGACGGAACGGCGCTGACACGCGGGTCGTCCGATTGTCCGAAGATATGAAGTTTCCTGGGTATTTTGTGCACATGCGTGGATTGCGGAAGGCTGTGCTCGGGGCCGTTCTCGCGGCCGTGACGGTGGGAGCGGGTCCGGCCGCCGGCGCCGCGGGGTCCGTGCCCGGACCCGAGGCCGATCTGTCCCATCACGGTCACGTCTCCCTCTGGGGCGGACGGGTCGGGGTCTGGCTGGTCAGCGAGAACCACGGGCCCTCCGACCTCGCGCAGGCGACGGTCCGGATCGCCTTCTCCTCGCCGATGGAGGGCGGACGGGAACTGCCGCCCGCCTGTCTGTGGAGCAGCGACCGGGTGGTGTCCTGCCGCACGGGAGAACTCCTGGCGGCCGGCGGGACCGGGGAACTGGTGCTCGACCTGTGGACCGCGGGGCTCCCGGACGAGATGACGGTGGAGATCACCACGGCCTGGCGGGAGGGGGCGGCCGATCCCGACCCGGCGAACGACCGCCACCGCGTCCTGGTGCTCGCCACCGGCGACCCCTACGTCTTCTGAGCCGCCGCCTTCCGCGTCCACGACGGCCGTCCGGTGCCGGTCCGTACGATTGCTGCATGACGCAGAAGAGTTCCGCCCGGCGCGAGGCGCTGATGGGCGAGTTGTACGGGGAGGCCCGTCGCTACATGGCCGCCTACGCCCTGTTCAACCAGGCCGTCGCCGACCATCTGGGGCTCCACCCGACCGACGTGCAGTGCCTGAACCTGCTCGGTCTGGAGGAGGGGCCGGTGACCACCGGGCGGGTGGCCGAACTGACCGGCCTCACCACGGGCTCCGCCACCCGGCTCGTCGACCGCCTGGAGCGGGCCGGGTACGTGACGCGCGAGCGCGACGCCGAGGACCGGCGGCGGGTCCTGGTGGCGCTCGTCCCCCGACGGACGGCGGAGCTCGGGGTCCTGTGGCGGAAGCTCAACAGCACCTGGGGCACGATGTTCGACGTCTACAGCGACGCCGAGGTCGCCCTGCTCATCGCCCATATGCGGCGCACCGTCGAGGTGAGCGCCCGGCAGGTCGAGCGGCTGCGCGGCGGCGACCTGGACCGTCCGGCCGGGGGCGAGCCGGCCGGGGGCGAGCCGGCGGGCGCGGTGCTCCGGGGCCCGTCCGAGGTCCCGGTGCCGGACGCCTCCTAGCGTGCGGCGGTCCCGCCGAACTCCCGTACCGCGTCGGTGACGATCGCCTCCAGGCGGGCGTGGTGGGCGCCGCGCCAGTAGATCCGGTCGCACTCCACGCACCGGGCGAACACGTCGTACGTCTTCTCGGTGCCCTGTTCGAGGCGTTCGCGCACCGCGTCCTTGTCGGCGCCGCTCAGCTCCCCGTTGCACGCCGTGCAGCGGGTCCACGGCGCGAGCGGCGGCGCGAACCGCTCCAGGACGTCCCGGAGCTGTTCCTCCGGGCGGTCGCTGTAGACGTACGCGCCCGCCCACAGCTCCCGGCGGCGCAGCAGCCCCCGGTCCCGGGAGAGCATGACCCGCCGCTCCCGGGCGGAGAGCGCGGCCAGGGCCGGGTCGCCGATGTCCTCGCTCTCGTAGGCCGCGTCCACACCGAGCAGACGCAGCCGCCGGGCGAGGGTGCCGAGGTGCACGTCGAGCAGGAACCGGAGCGGGGCGCCGGGGACCCGCTGGGGGCGGGTGACGCTCTCCACCTCGACCGTCTCGCCCGCGCCGGGGACGTGCGAGGTGTCGACGGGCCGCCCGTCGACCAGGATCCGTCCGGCCTCGGTGAGGGGTACGCCCAGTGATTCCACGACGTGGCCGAGCGAGGAGGAGCCGTCGGTGATCACGGGGGTGCGGCCCGAGCGCCGTTCCGCCGAGACGAAGAGCCGCAGGCCGGGGGCGAAGCTGATGTGGATCTCCGGTCCGTTCACGGGGACAGGATGGCACCGGGGCCGGGCGGACGGCCAGGGATTTCGCCTCGCCCCGGCCCGGCTCGCCCTGTCCCGTCCCGTCTCGCCCCCGGGCGGGGCGGGACGGGGCGAGGGGGCGGGAGGGCGCCGTCAGGGGCGGAACGCCTTCGCGTGGTCGGCGACCCAGGTGGCGAAGGCGCGGGCCGGATGGCCGGTCAGTTCCTCGACGGTGCCGGTCAGGGGGACCGGTCGGCCGTCGTGGGAGGCCCAGTGGGAGAGGAGGGCGTCCGCGAACGCTTCCGGTATGTGGGCGGCCGTCGACTCCTTCCATGTCTCGGGCGCGACGGCGGTGTACGGCGCGGGGTGGCCCGTCGCCCCGGCGACGACCGCCAGCTGTTCGGTGAAGTCCAGCGATTCGGGACCCGTCAGCAGGTACGAGGAGCCGCGCAGCCGGGGCTCGGTGAGGACGGCGAGGGCGGCCTCGGCGACGTCGCGCTCGTGGATCGGGTCGCTGTGGGCGTGCGGGTACGGCAGGGCCGGTCCGTGGCCGCTCCGGAGGGCGGGGGCCCACTGGAGGGCGTTGGTGGCGAAGGCGCCCGGCCGGAGGAGGGTGACCTCGAAGCCTCCGGCCCCGGCGGCGGCCGTCAGGGCCCGCTCGGCCATGAGGTGGGAGGCGGCGATCGCGTTCCCGGCGGCGTCCGGGGCGAGGACGGAGCTGGAGGAGAGGAGGACGACGTGCTCGACGCCGGCGGCTCGGGCCCGTTCGGCGAAGGCGGCGGCGTGCGTGGGGTCGGCGTACAGGAAGACGGATTCGGCGCCCCTCAGGGCGGTGTCGAAGGTGGCCGGGTCGGAGAGGTCGCAGCGCACGGTGGCGGTTCCGGCGGGCGGGGACAGGCCGGCGGGGTCCTTGGAACCGGCCCTGGCGTCGATGCCGGCGGAGGCGAGGAGGCCGAGCAGGGCGGTGGCGACGCGGCCGCGTCCGCCGGTGACGAGAACGGTCACGGGGGTCCTTTCCGGAAGGGGGCGCCAGTGGGTGGAGGGACGCTGCCGACGGGGCCGCGCGCCGTGAATCCACTGCGCCACGAATAGATTGCGTTACGCAGATAACAATCCGTGACGATGCCGCTGTTCGTCAACCCCGAAAAAACCTGGGGTACCGTCCCGGCATGAAGATCACCGACCTCGCACCGGAGGACCCCCGGCTGGAGAGCGACCTCCTGCCGGTGCTCTCCGAACTCCGCCCCCACCTCACCCCGGAACTCTTCCGGGAGGTCTACGGGACCGGGCACGCCCAGGGGCTGCGGTTCAGCGCGGCCTACGCGGACGACGGCCGCTGCGTCGGTGCGGCCGGCTGGCGGATCGTCGTCAACACCAGCTCCCTGCGCAGCCTCTACGTCGACGATCTGGTGACGGCCGCGGCCGACCGCTCCACCGGCGTCGGGCACGCCCTCCTCGCCCACCTGGAGACCCGTGCCCGCGCGGCCGGCTGTCATGAACTCAACCTGGACTCGGGCACCCACCGCACCGGCGCCCACCGCTTCTACCTGCGGGAACGCTTCGACATCGTGGCCTTCCACTTCGCCCGGCCGCTCATCGCGCCGGATCAGACCCCCTGATCCGGACCCGCCAGGCCGAACCGCCAGTCGTTGCACCGCATCGGACGGCCCGGCGGGTACGCGAAGTCCCGCTCGCCGCGCAGCTCGAACCCGGCCCCGCGGCACACCGCGTTCGAAGCGGCGTTGTCCGTCGACGGGAACGCGTGCAGGAAGCGGCGGAGGCCCGTCGCCCGTGCCCCTGCGGCCTCCGTGTCCCCCGCGCCCTCCGTGACCTTTGCGCCCTTCACGACCTCCGAGACCTCCGCGATCACCGCGCGCGCGGCGGCCGTCGCCACGCCCCGGCCCTGGAAGCCCGGCAGCACGGCCCATCCGGTCTCGTACACCGGTTCGTCGTCCCAGGTCCGCGGCCAGAAGCCGACGCTGCCCGCCGTGACCTCCTCCGGGAGCAGCACGATCCGGAACATGCGGCCCGCGTCCGGGGCGCCCGCGCTCATCCCCACGTACCGCAGGTGGCGCCGCGCGAGCTGTTCCCCGGTCTCCGGGCCGCCGAGGTGGTCCGTCAACTCCGGTGCGTTCAGGGCCCGCAGCAGGCCGTCGTCCTCCGCGGACCAGGGTTCCAGGCGTACGCGTGTGGGGTCGTCCATGCCCGTACGGTAGGTCAGGGCTCTGACAACGCGCGGGCGTACGCCGTCGGCGGCACCCCGATGGTCGCCGTGAAGTCCCGTACGAGGTGGGCCTGGTCGCTGTAGCCCAGCTCGGCCGCGAGGGCCGCCCAGTCCGGGGGACCCGCCGCCCCGGCGGCCCCGGCGCGTTCCAGGGCCTCGTGCGTCCGGTAGCGCAGGATCACCCACTTCGGGCCGACCCCTACGCAGTCGGCGAAGAGGCGCTGGAGCGAACGCGGCGACAGGCCTGACGCGGAGGCGAGCCGGGACACCTTCCGGATCGTGCGGTCCGCGCGGATCAGGTCCACCAGCTCCACGGCCCGGTCGGCGGCCGGATCGGGGACGGGGCCGTGGGCCAGGAGGAAGGCGTCGAGCGCCGCCACGCGCGCGTGGTCGTCGTCGGGGGAGAGGACGGAGGCCAGGACGTCGGGACTCGCGCCCCCGCCTCCGCTCCCACCCGGGAACGCGTCGGCGCCTTCACCCGCACCCGGGAACGCGTCCGTTCCGTCACCCCCACCCGGGAACGCGTCCGTTCCGTCACCCCCACCCGGAAGCGCGCCCGCGTCGTCACCCTCGTCCCCACCCGGGAACGCGCCCCCACCGTCGCCCCCGCCCCCACCCGCCTCCGGGAACACCCCGTTCAGCGGGACCCTGCGGCCCGTCCACGCCGACGCCGGCCACGCGGGCGCGAAGGGACGGAAGCCGCCGGGGCGGAACTGGATTCCGCAGACCCGGCCCGCCCCCGCCAGCTTCCGGGTGAACAGGCCGAGTCCGACCCCCGAGACCTCGGCCGACGAACGCGCGGTTTCCGCCGGGGCGCCGAGGAGGCCGTACCGCTGGAAGACGACGTTCACCGACGGGTGCGGGACGAGGTGTGCCGCGTACGGCTCGGGCAGCTCCCAGTCGATCAGCCAGTAGTGCTCCAGGTAGGGCCGCAGTTCCGGCGCCGGTACGTGCCGGCGGAAGCGGACGCGGGAGAACAGTCCGGCGGGGTCGACGATGCCCCAGGTGTCCCGGCGGGGGGCGGAATCGGGCATGGTCCGCATGCTAAGCGCGTGCCGTCGCGTTTCTTCAAGACCCGCCCGCGCGCGCCTCCTAGCGTCGGTTCCATGACGAATGACGCCCCACCCCGCATCGGTGACCTGCTCCGCATCGCGGCGGCCGACGCCGTCCCCGTGGTCGGGGGCACCGACGACGCGTCGCTCGACGCGCCCACGCCCTGCGCCGAGTACGACGTGCGTGCCCTGCTCAACCACCTCTTCAACGTCGTCGTGAACTTCCAGGTCCTCGCCGCCAAGGGGACGCCCGACTTCTCGGAGACTCCGGACCGGCTCTCCGGGGCCGACTGGCGCGAGCTGTTCGGGACGGAGACCGGGAAGCTGGTCGAGGCGTGGTCGGCGCCCGGCGCCGACGAGGGCACGTCCGGTGCGATGGGGCTGCCCGCGCGGACGGTCGGCGCCATGGTGCTGCTCGATCTGACCGTGCACGCCTGGGACCTGGCCCGGGCCACCGGCCGGACCTTCGAGCCCGACCCCGTCGTGGTGGCGGAACTGGCCGGGGAGGTGGAGCGGATGGCGCCGATGGGCCGCGAGATAAAGGTCTTCGGGGAGGCCGTCGAGCTGCCGGGAAGCGCCACCGCCTTCGAGCGCCTGCTCGCGACGACGGGCCGCGACCCGCGCGCCCGGTGAGCCCGGGACCGGCGCGCCGACCGCCCCTCCCCGGCCCGGTGCGCGCCCACGGGCCCTCTTGTGCGGACCGCACAACCGTTCCAAGGTGACGGAAGAGGGAGATTCCGGCCGGGGAGGGAGCGGCGCATGTCCGGAGCACAGGCGTGGGAGTTCACGGACGACAGGGGCGAGGAGCTGCGGGCGGACCACGTGCCGAGGCGGGTGGTCGCGTACGTACGGGCCGGGGCCGCCCTGTACGACCTGGGGGTGACGCCGGTCGCCGTGTACGGCTCCGGGCACGACGGCGACACGCCCGACCCGGCGAAGGCGGGCATCCTGGAGGCGGTCGGCGTGCCGTACCTCGGCCCCGGCCGGGGCCTGGACGAGGAGGGCCTGGGGGCGCTGCGGCCGGACCTCGTGGTCGACGTGACGTACGACGGGAAGGACCCGTACGCGCTGGACGGGGGGCTCGCCGCACGGATCGGGGTGCCGCTCGCCGTGCTCTCCGTCGGCGGCGGGTCCGGCCTGCGGGACATTCTCGGCCGGTTCGACGCGCTGGCCGCCGGCCTGACGTTCCTGGGGCCGAACGCCGGGCACGGGGAGGCGGGGGGACGGGAGGCCGCCGGTCCGCACGCCGCGCACCCGGAGGGCGCCGGCCCGGAAACCGTCGGTCCGGAAACCGGGTACCCGGTGACCGCGAGCCCGGCGACCGGGCTCGGCCGGGGAGCCGCGCTGGCGGAGTTCGCGTCGGCGGAGGCCGCGCTCCGGGAGGCCGTCGTACGGACCGGGCTCGGGGTGCTCGCCCTCTCCGGGGCGGGGCCCGACGAGGTGCACCTGGCCCGCCCTCGGGCGTGGCCCGAGCTGGCGTGGCTCTCCGGGATCGGCGTCCGGATGATCGACCCCGGCCCCGGACCCGGGGCGAACTGGCTCACCACGGACTGGGAACGGGCCGCCGGACTCCGCCCGGATCTGGTCCTCTTCGACAACCGGGGGCACGCCACGCCCCCGTACGGGCTTCCGTCCGGGGTGCGGCTCGTCCCCTGGAACCCGGAGACCCCGCCCAGCCCCGCCGCGTACGCCCGGTTCCTCCGCGACCTCGCGGAGGTGCTGGCGCCCTGACCCCGCTTCCGGTCAGGCCGGGGCCATCGCGAGGCGGGAGCGGAGGGACCGGGCGAACTCCTCCGCGCGGGCGAGCTGCGTCTGGAGTTCCGCGACCCGCTCGGCGGCGGCCTGCTCGTAGCGGTGGACGCGGGACACGAGCGCGGTCCGCTCGTCCGGGTCGAGCGCGGTGTCCGTACCCGGCCGGTCGGCGGCCAGCAGGTCCATCGCCGTGAGGAGTTCACGGGACTCGTCGAGGGTGAAGCCGAGCGGCGTCATCCGGCGGACCACCATGAGCCGGGCCACGTCCTCGTCCGTGTAGAGGGGGAAACCGCCCGGCGAGGCCGCCGAGGGGGCGACCAGACCGCTGTCCTCGTACTGCCGGATGGTGCGCAGGGGCAGCCCGGTCCGTGCGGCGACCTCGGAGATCTGCATGGGCTCGCCGGCCGTTCGTACTCCGCTCACGCGTCAGGTCCTTCCTCGTACGGGGCTCCCACAGGGCGTAAGGCGCTCCCATCAGGGGATGAGCACTCCGTGAGGAGGCGCTTCCGCGAGGGAGCGAGCCCCTCCCGGGGGCGCGGCTTCCACGTATGACATCCCATTCGTCCTAACTTCATCACGTATGCGCGCGAGAACGGCGGCGAAACGCCTGCTCGTAGACCGTCCGCAGGAGAACCCGTAGGCCGTCGGCGGGAGAAGCGGGAGAACGGGAGAAGCCGTGGACCGTCGGCGGGAAGAAGGGGCGGAACGCGGGCGGGACCCGGGGCCGTCCGGAGCGGCCGGGCCTCAGGGCGGTCCGGGACGAGAGCCGGGCCTCGGGCCCTCGGGGGCCGGCGGGGAGCCTCAGGGGCGTCCGGGACGGCGAGCGGTTCTCCCCGGAGCAGGAGCAGGAGCAGGAGTCAGGGCCGGCGCCGGGGCCAGGCCCGCGCCCAGGCCCGGGGGCGGGACCACGCGGTCCCGGCTCAGGGCCACACCAGGCAGTACGGCTGGTGCCCCGCCTCGTGCAGCCGGTGGCTGAAGTCCTGCCATTCGTGGAGGAGCCGGTAGACGTCGAAGGCGTCGCGGGGGCCGCCCCGGTCGGGGACGGTGGACCAGATGAAGGCGGCGGCGCCGACCGACTCCTCGCCGATCGCGCGCAGCGGGTCGACGACGGTCATGGGCAGCTTCACGACCGCGTAGTCGGGGTGCAGCACGACCAGTTCCAGCGGGGGCACCTTGTGCAGGGGCATGCCCTGGATGCCGGTGAGGACCATGGCCGCTATGGTCTCCGGCTTGATCTTGGTGAACATGCCGCCCATGCCCAGCTCGTCGCCGCCCAGCTCCTCCGGGCGCATCGAGATGGGGACGCGGGCCGCCGTGGCGCCGTCGGGCGCTCCGAAGTACTTGTACGTCACCCCCAACCGGCTCCTCCCGCTTTCCGTGGCCGTTCCGTCCGGAGAGCCCGGGCCCCCCGGCCGGGTCGGCTTGCCCGGATTTCCCGGGACCGGGTCCTCGGTCCGCCGGCGCCGGTGCCTTCCCCGCCGGGCAGACTCCGGACCCAGGTCTCCCGTCCCCTCGCCCGGTCCGCCACCGCGATGCATATCTCCACCCGACTGCTTTTTCTCGGCAGCACGACTCCGCCGCGCAACCCGATCATCGTGTCAGTGACCTCCCCCACGCTCCCGCGACGAAACACCCGTCCGCGAGAACGCCGTGGCCTCTGACACCATGGAATCCGTGAGTCATCCCTATGACGCCCCAGTTTCGCAGACGCGGAGGGCGGGCGCCCCGGCGTAACGCACAGGATGTCCACGCCGTCCCTCCGTTCCCGATGTCGTGACCGACGTCGTTCTCGCAGGTCAGGATCACAGTGCCGTATTCATACGAAGCCCCAGTCTCACAGACGCTTTTCGACCGCGCTTCCCTCGTGACGCCCGGCGGCGTGAACTCACCGGTGCGTGCCTTCCGGGCGGTGGGCGGAACGCCCCGGTTCATGGTGTCCGGTTCCGGTCCGTACCTCACCGACGCGGACGGGCGCGAGTACGTCGACCTGGTCTGTTCGTGGGGACCGATGATCCTCGGCCACGCGCACCCCGAGGTCACCGCCGCCGCGCGGGAGGCCGTGGAGCGCGGCACCTCCTTCGGTACGCCCGGCGAGGGCGAGGTCGCGCTCGCCGAGGAGATCGTCGCGCGGATCGAGCCGGTCGAGCAGGTGCGCCTGGTCTCCTCCGGCACCGAGGCGACGATGTCCGCGATCCGGCTCGCGCGCGGGTTCACCGGGCGCGCGAAGGTCGTCAAGTTCGCGGGGTGCTACCACGGCCACGTGGACGCGCTGCTCGCCGCGGCCGGCTCCGGGGTGGCCACCTTCGGCCTGCCGGACACGCCCGGTGTGACCGGCGCGCAGGCCGGTGACACGATCGTGCTGCCGTACAACGACCTGGAGGCGGTGCGGGCGGCGTTCGCCGCGCACCCGGGTGAGATCGCCTGTGTGATCACGGAGGCGTCGCCGGGCAACATGGGCGTCGTCCCGCCGGCCGAGGGCTTCAACCAGGGCCTGGCGGACCTGTGCCGGGAGAACGGCGCGCTGTACATCTCCGACGAGGTGATGACCGGTTTCCGCACCTCGCGGGCCGGCTGGTACGGCGTCGACGGCGTGCGGCCCGACCTGATGACCTTCGGCAAGGTCATGGGCGGCGGCTTCCCGGCCGCCGCGTTCGGCGGCCGCGCCGACGTCATGGGGCACCTGGCCCCGGCCGGGCCGGTCTACCAGGCGGGCACCCTCTCCGGGAACCCGGTCGCCACCGCCGCCGGCCTCGCGCAGCTGCGGCTGCTCGACGACGCCGCGTACGAGAAGGTGGACGCGGTCTCGCGGGAGATCCGGGGCCTGGTCACCGGCGCGCTGGCCAAGGAGGGCGTGGCGCACCGGCTGCAGACCGCCTCCAACATGTTCTCGGTCTTCTTCACCGCCGACGAGGTGCGCAACTACGACGAGGCGAAGCGGCAGGAAGCTTTCCGCTTCAACGCCTTCTTCCACTCGATGCTGGCCGACGGGGTGTACCTGCCGCCGTCCGCGTTCGAGTCCTGGTTCGTGTCGACCGCGCACGACGAGCGGGCCGTCGAGCGGATCGCCGCCGCCCTGCCGGCCGCCGCCCGCGCCGCCGCGGAGGCCACGGCATGAGCGACGCGACGAACGGGCGCACCGGGGAGAAGCACATGAGCGGAACCGGGCGCCCCACCGGCACCGAGGTCGCGACCGGCTCCGCGACCACGCCCGAGGACCGGGTCCGGGCGAAGAGCGACGACGACGTCACCGTCGTCCACCTGATGCGCCACGGCGAGGTGCACAACCCCGACGGCGTCCTCTACGGGCGCCGCCCCGGCTACCACCTCTCCGACCTCGGCCGGCGGATGGCGGACCGGGTCGCGGAGCACCTGACCGAGCGCGACGTCACGTACGTCGTCGCCTCCCCGCTGGAGCGGGCGCAGGAGACGGCGGCGCCGATCGCCGCGTCCCACGGCCTGGACCTGGACAGCGACCCGCGTCTCATCGAGGCGGCCAACGTCTTCGAGGGCAAGACCTTCGGCGTGGGCGACGGGGCGCTGCGCAAGCCGGCGAACTGGAAGCACCTGACCAACCCGTTCCAGCCGTCGTGGGGCGAGCCGTACGTCGAGCAGGTCGTCCGCATGATGGGCGCGCTGGACGCGGCGAAGGACGCGGCCCGGGGGCACGAGGCGGTCTGCGTCAGCCACCAGCTCCCGATCTGGATCGTCCGCAGTTTCGTGGAGAAGCGGCGCCTCTGGCACGACCCGCGGCGGCGGCAGTGCACGCTGGCCTCGCTGACCTCGTTCACGTACCGGGGGGACACGATCGTCTCGGTGGGGTACAGCGAGCCGGCCCGGGACCTCGTCCCGGCGCACCTCCTCGCGGGCGCGAAGCCGGCCAGGGGGAAGTCGGCCGCGGGGAAGTCGAAGGCTTTCGGCGCGTAGGGCGTTCTCCGGCGCTTTCCGCGCGGCACTGGACAGCGCCGCGGAGAAGGGCCACAGTTCGGGGCGTTCGGATGAT
This sequence comes from Streptomyces sp. NPDC001744, assembly GCF_042892575.1. Classification (NCBI taxonomy): domain Bacteria; kingdom Bacillati; phylum Actinomycetota; class Actinomycetes; order Kitasatosporales; family Streptomycetaceae; genus Streptomyces; species Streptomyces sp. NPDC001744. The sequence goes on along the minus strand of NZ_JBIAUG010000028.1, from coordinate 36,461 downwards.
GTTCCTGTCATTCGAACGCCCTGAAATCTTTGTGCCAATTCCCGGAACCTCCGTGTTCCTCCTCGCATCTCACTGATTGTCGGTTTGGATGACGTTTAGGTCATACGTCAGCGCGAATGGGGAAGACATGCGCGAAATCAGTGGGATCTCTCGAAGGGGGCTGCTCGGGGCGGGCGTTGGTGCCGCGGCGGCCGTGGGCGTCGCGGCGTGCAGCACCTCGAAAAAGGACAACACGGGGCATTCCGGACCCAACAAGCCCGGCGACGCCACGACGGGATCCGGCACCCCCGCCCCGACGAAGGACGCCGTCCGGCTCATCGGCGACGGGTCCACCGCCGACACCGGCAAGCAGCCCCACCAGCCCGACGCCCCCGTCCCGCTCGAACCCGGCCAGACCCCGCCCCAGTTCGTGATCTTCTCCTGGGACGGCGCCGGCGAGGTCGGCAACGGGCTCTTCCCCCGCTTCCTGGAACTCGCCAGGAACCACGGCGCGGCGATGACCTTCTTCCTCTCCGGGATCTACCTCCTCCCCGAGTCGAAGAAGAACCTCTACCGTCCGCCGAACAACCGCGTCGGCGCCTCCGACATCGGCTACCTCACCGACCCCCACATCAAGGACACCCTGAAGTACGTCCGGCAGGCATGGCTCGACGGCCACGAGATCGGCACCCACTTCAACGGGCACTTCTGCGGCGGCTCCGGCTCCGTCGGGAACTGGACCCCGGCCCAGTGGCAGAGCGAGATCGACCAGGCGGTGAAGTTCGTCACCCAGTGGAAGACGAACAGCGGCTGGACCGACCTCGACCCGCTCCCCTTCGACTACTCCAAGGAGCTCGTCGGCGGCCGCACCCCCTGCCTCCTCGGCCAGGACAAGCTGCTCCCCACCGCCAAGCGGCTCGGCTGGCGCTACGACGCCAGCTCGCCCGGCGGCCGCCAGACCTGGCCCGAGAAGCGCCAGGGCGTCTGGGACCTGCCGCTCCAGGCCGTGCCCTTCCCCGGGCACTCCTTCGAGGTCCTCTCCATGGACTACAACATGCTCGCCAACCAGTCGAAGAACTCGACGAAGGGCATGCCCTCCCGCTACCCGGGCTGGCGCAGGCAGGCGACGGAGGCGTACCTCTCCGGCTTCCGGCGCGCGTACGAGACCAACCGCGCGCCCTTCTACATCGGCAACCACTTCGAGCAGTGGAACGGCGGCATCTACATGGACGCCGTCGAGGAAGCCCTCAAGGGGATGGCCGGGAAGAAGGACGTCCGGCTCGTCTCCTTCCGGCAGTTCGTGGACTGGCTCGACGTCCAGGACCCCAGGATCCTCGCCAGGCTGCGCGGCCTGGGAGTCGGCCAGAAGCCGGCCGGCGGCTGGAACGCCTTCCTCCGGCCCGCCCCGGCGACCCCCACGGGCGCCGGGAGGACCCCGTCGGCCCCGCCGTCCGCTTAGCCGGTCTTGACAAGGGGCTTTACGGGCACGTAGGGGGGTGGCCAAGATCCCCCAAACGCTCATGCGAAACTTTTCACATGAGCCCTAGCCGCGCCCCTCGACGCACCCTGCTCGCCGTCGGAGTGCTGACCGCCGCCCTCGCGCTCTCGGCCTGCGGCGGCGACGGCGGCGGCACCTCCGGCGGCGGCGGCAACACCAACTTCGTCACCAGCAAGGGCGGCGTCTCCACCGCCGCCAAGGGCAGCCGGGCGGCCACCGGGAAGCTCGCGGGCGAGACCCTCGACGGCAAGCGGCTCGACGTCGCCGACCTCAAGGGCAAGGTCGTCGTCCTCAACGCCTGGGGCTCCTGGTGCGGCCCCTGCCGCGCCGAGGCCCCCCACTTCGCGAAGGTCGCCGCCGACCTCGAGGGCAAGGGCGTCGCGTTCGTCGGCCTCAACACCCGCGACTTCAACAAGCAGCAGGCGCTCACCTTCGAGCAGGACTACAAGGTCCCCTACCCGAGCCTCTACGACCCCGACGGCAAGCTGATCCTCTTCGGCTTCCCCAAGGGCACCCTCAGCCTCCAGGGCATCCCCTCCACCGTCGTCCTCGACAAGGAGGGCAGGATCGCCGCCCGCGCCCTCCTGGCCCTCGACGAACAGAAGCTCCGCTCGATGATCGACCCGCTTCTCAAGGAGAAGTGACCCGGTGAACGAGACGGTCACCAGCGGAGCCCTGCTGCTCGCCCTCCCCCTCGCGGTCCTCGGCGGCCTGGTCTCCTTCTTCTCGCCGTGCGTCCTGCCGCTCGTCCCCGGCTACCTCAGCTACGTGACCGGCGTCACCGGCACCGACCTCGCGGACGGCCGCCGCGGCCGGATGACCGCCGGCGCCGCCCTCTTCGTCCTCGGCTTCACCGCCGTGTTCGTCTCCGGCGGCGCCCTCTTCGGCTACTTCGGGTCCACCCTCCAGGAGTACCGGGGGACGCTCACCACGGTCCTCGGCGTGCTCATGATCCTCATGGGCGCGTTCTTCCTCGGCCTGATGCCCTGGTTCACCCAGCGCGAGTTCCGCTTCCACCGGAGGCCCGTCGCCGGCCTGGTCGGCGCCCCCCTGCTCGGCGCCCTCTTCGGCATCGGCTGGACCCCGTGCATCGGCCCGACCCTCGCCTCCGTCAACGCGCTCGCCCTGGAGCAGGCCAGCGCCGGGCGCGGCGCGGTGCTCGCCTTCGCGTACTGCCTCGGTCTCGGCGTACCGTTCGTGCTCGCGGCCGTCGCCTTCCGCAAGGCGCTCGGCGCGTTCGGCTGGGTCAAGAAGCACTACGCGTGGGTCATGCGGATCGGCGGCGGCATGATGGTCGTCACCGGGGTCCTGCTCCTCACGGGCGCGTGGGACAGCATGGTGGCCACGATGCAGGGCTGGTCCAGCGGTTTCACGGTGGGGATCTGAGTTCCATGAGCAAGGCCGGTACGACCGACATGACCGACACCACGGAGAACGCCGCGGCCGCCGACGAGGCGGCCGGCGCGCGGCTGTCGACCGCCCCCCGGGAGGACCGGCCGGACGCCCCCGCGGGCGGCCCCGTCCTCGGGGTCGTCGGCTGGGTCCGCTGGTTCTGGCGCCAGCTGACCTCCATGCGGGTCGCCCTGATCCTCCTCTTCATGCTCTCCCTGGGCGCCGTCCCCGGCTCCCTCGTCCCGCAGAACAGCGCGGACGAGCTGAAGGTGCGGGCCTTCAAGGAGGCCCACACCACCCTCGCGCCGCTCTACGAGAAGCTCCAGTTCTTCGACGTCTACAGCTCGGTGTGGTTCTCCGCGATCTACATCCTGCTGTTCGTCTCCCTCATCGGCTGCATCGTGCCGCGCACCCTGCAGTTCGTCGGCCAGCTCCGCGGCCGGCCGCCGGGCGCGCCCCGCCGCCTCGACCGGCTCCCCGCGTACGCCACCTGGCGCACCGACGCCGAGCCCGAGCGGGTCCGCGAGGCCGCGCTCGCGCTCCTCAAGGGCCGCCGCTTCCGCTCCCACACCGCCGGGGACGCGGTCGCCGCCGAGAAGGGCTACCTGCGCGAGGCCGGCAACCTGGCCTTCCACGTCGCCCTGATCGTGATGCTCGTCGCCTTCGCCTGGGGCCAGCTCCTCAAGTCCGAGGGCGGCAAGCTGATCGTCGAGGGCGACGGCTTCTCCAACACGCTCACGCAGTACGACGACTTCAAGTCCGGCTCCTGGTTCGGCACCGACGAGCTGGAACCGTTCAGCTTCCGGCTGGACTCCTTCGAGGGCACGTACGAGAAGAACGGCCCGCAGCGCGGCACCCCGCGCACCTTCGAGGCGGCCGTCACCTACTCGCGGGGCGGCGCGGACCGGAAGGCGGTCGTCCGGGTCAACGAGCCGCTGAGGGTCGGCGACTCCAAGGTCTACCTGATCGCCCACGGCTACGCCCCCGTCGTCACCGTCAGGGACGGGCGCGGCAAGACCGTCTTCCACGGCGCCGTGCCCCTGCTGCCGATCGACAACAACATCACCTCGACCGGCGCGATCAAGGTCATGGACGGCTACCGCGACAAGAACGGCAGGAAGGAGCAGCTGGGCTTCCAGGCGTTCTTCGTGCCGACCTTCGCGGGCGCCGGCAAGGGCACGATGTTCTCGCAGTTCCCGGCGCTCGACTTCCCGGTCATGGCGCTCACCGGCTACCACGGCGACCTGCGCGTGGACTCGGGCCTCCCGCAGAACGTGTACCAGCTCGACAAGTCCAAGATGAAGCAGTTCACGGACGCGTCCGGCAACAAGCTCGCCCAGCGCATGCTGCCCGGCGAGACCATGACGCTCCCCGACGGCGCCGGCTCGATCACCTTCGAGAAGGACATCAAGGAGTGGGCGAGCTTCCAGATCTCGCAGCAGCCGGGCAACGGCCTCGCCCTCGCGGGCGCGATCGCCGCGATCGCCGGCCTGGCCGGTTCGCTCTTCATCCAGCGGCGCCGGATCTGGATCCGGGCCGTACGGGGCGAGGACGGCGTGACCGTCGTCGAGGCGGCCGGGCTCGGCCGCAGCGAGTCCGCCCGGCTGCCCGAGGAGCTGGGCGACCTCACGGCCGCGCTCGCGGCCCTGGCCCCGCCCGCCCCGGAACCCCCGCCCGGCGGGAAGACGCCGCCGGCCGGCCCGCGCACCGATCCGGAGGCCGCACCGGACACCGCGGACGGAACCGCCGCATCCGGCGGAACCGCCGCATCCGGCGGAACCGCCGCACCCGCCGTACCCGCGGCAGACCCCGCCCCTTCTGGAGAGGCTGACAAGTGATCCTCGCCGCCACGACCGACGAGAGCCTGGCGCGGATGAGCGACGTGCTCATCTACTCCTCGATGGCCGTCTACACGCTGGCCTTCTTCGCCCACATCGCCGAGTGGGTCCTCGGCAGCCGCAGCAAGGTCGGCCGCACCGCCGCCGCGCTCACCCAGGGGGCCCCGGCCCCCGCCGTGACCGTCCGGACCAAGAAGGCCGGGACCACCGCCGTCCTCGACCGGCCGGAGGTCGTCACGCGCTCCGCCGCCGGCGCCCGGGACGTGCCGGACGGCCCCGGCGCGGCCGGCGGCACGGTCAAGGGCGACCTGTACGGCCGCGTCGCCGTCTCGCTCACCGCCCTCGCCTTCCTGGTCGAGGCGGCGGGCGTGGTCTCCCGGGCGCTCGCCGTGCAGCGGGCCCCCTGGGGCAACATGTACGAGTTCTCCACCACCTTCTCCACGGTGGCGGTCGGCGTGTACCTCGGCTTCCTGCTCGCCGGGAAGAACGTGCGCTGGATCGGCCTGCCGCTGGTCACCACCGTCCTGCTCGACCTGGGCATGGCCACCACCTGGCTGAAGACCCCCAGCGACCAGCTCGTGCCGGCGCTCGACTCGTACTGGCTGTGGATCCACGTCTCCACCGCGATCTTCTGCGGCGCGGTCTTCTACCTCGGCGCGGTCGCGACCCTGCTGTACCTCTTCCGCGACTCGTACGAGAACAAGCTCGCGACCGGCGGGAACCCCGGCGCCTTCGCCCGCTCGGTCATGGAGCGGCTGCCCTCCGCCGCCTCGCTCGACAAGTTCTCCTACCGGGTCAACGCGGCCGTCTTCCCGCTCTGGACCTTCACGATCATCGCGGGCGCCATCTGGGCCGGTGACGCGTGGGGCCGCTACTGGGGCTGGGACGCCAAGGAGGTCTGGTCCTTCATCACGTGGGTGGGGTACGCCGCGTACCTGCACGCGCGCGCGACGGCCGGCTGGAAGGGGCGGAAGGCCGCGTACATCGCCCTCGTCGCCTTTGCCTGTTTCCTCTTCAACTACTACGGCGTGAACATCTTCGTGACCAGCAAGCACTCCTACGCCGGGGTCTGACCCCGCCGGGCTGGCACCGCTCCCGCCCCGGGGCGACGCTGGAGGGATGAGCGAGATGCCACGGGGCAGGAGCGAGACCCGCGACGACGGCACCCACCTGGTGCGGTACGCCGCCGAGCTGCCCCATCCACCGCCCGAGGTGTGGACGGCCGTCGCCACCCCCGAGGGCCTGGCGGGCTGGCTGTGCGCGGCCGACCCGCTGGAGCCCCGGCTCGGCGGGCGTGTCGTCCTCCACCGGCTGACCAGCGGCGACACCGAGGACCCCGGGCGGGTGACCGCCTGGGACCCCGGGTCCGTCGCCGAGTACACGGTCGATCCGGCGCACGGACGCATCCGGTTCCACCTGGAGCCGGGGCCCGGCGGCGAGGGATCGACCGTGCTGCGCCTCACCAACGAGTTCCGGGGGCCGCGCGAGCACCTCCTGGACCGGCTCGCCGCCTGGCACGACCACCTGGAGTGCCTCGCCCGCGCCCTGGACGGCCGTCCCGCCGACTGGCGGGAGCGGACGTCCGAGCGCTGGCTCCACCTGCGGGAGCTGTACGAGCGGGACCTGGCGCCCTGGCCGAAGTGGGAGCCGTAGGCCCCCGTACGGTCAGTCCCGGTTCGGCGGCAGGCACGACGCCTCCGGCGGGTGCCCCTCCGGCCAGGCGATCTGCACGAAGCGCTGGGAGCCGTCCGGGGCGAGTTCCACGATCGGCACCGCCTTGTTGTACGGGTTGCCGTAGTTGTCCAGGCAGATCCAGCCGCTCGCCCCCCACACCCGCAGCGACGCCTTCACCTGCGGCCACTGCCGGGCCACGTCCTCCGCCGACGGGCGGCGGGCCCCCTGCGGGGTGGCCTGGCGGATCGCGTGGACCGCCGTCGCCATCGCGTCGTACGCCACGATCGCCTGCCCGTCCGCGAGCGCCACCGGCTGCTTCGGGTCACGGCCGATGTCCTTCAGGAAGGTCGCGTACGCCTCCGGGGAACCGCCCGTGGCCGGAATCCGGCGCCCCCCGGCCGGCGTCCAGGCGTCCGGGTGGGCGAGCGACGCGTACCGCACGGTCAGCTTCGCCTTCAGGGCGTTCCGGTCGAGCTTCGTGTCCGCGCCCAGGTACGAGCCCTCGTCCCCGGTCAGGACGGTCAGGGGCCGGTCGGAGCAGCCGCGCGCGCCCAGCGCGTTGATGAACTGGCGCAGCTGGGTGTGGCGGCCCGCGAAGAACACGGTCTCGGGGCGGGCGTCGCAGATCAGGTGGGTGATCTGGCGGAAGGTGTTGGCGGTGGTGCCCTCCTCGTTGGGGTCGGGGGGCGAGGTGAAGAGCTCCGGCTGATGGGGGATGCCCTTGAGGATGGCGGAGAAGGCGGCCTTGAGGGTGTCCGTGTAGTGGTCGCCGCTGCGGGTGTCCTGGACGAGGATCGCCTTCGTGGCGTCCACGCGCCCGAAGTGGGCGAGGGCCCTCGCCTCGTCGCTGTTGGTGGGCGAGACGCGGGCGAGGCCGGGGAAGCGCTCGTTGCCGGGGGAGTTGGCGATGTCGTCGGCGGTGATGGTGGTGCCGACGACGGCGATCCCGGCCCCGGTGAGGGCCGCGACCGCCTCCCGCACCTCGGCGGAGGAGGTGGCGACGCCGGAGACGGCCCGGAGCCGGTCGCCGGAGTCCTTCATCGCGACGAGCCGGTCCACGGTGGCGCGCCAGTGGGCGTTGGCCTTTCCGGTGTTGGCGAGGACGAGCCGGATCCTGGGGAGCTCGTCGTTGGAGTCGTGGTTGGCGCGGTACTGGTAGGCGTAGGCGCCCCGCAGCTCGTGCAGCACCTTGACGCGCATGCCCCCGTCGGTGGAGGTCAGCGGAAGCAGCAGGGCGACGGTCACGTACTCGTCGGGCTTGAGCGTGGCGTTCTCGGCGCCGATGGCCCCGGCGATCCCGCTCAGGTCGCCGACCCCGAAGTCGTGGCCGTCGCCGTTGACGCCGACGCACTCCTCGCTGCCCACCGGGCGTTCGACGCCCGCCGCGCAGGAGCGGTCCTCCGGGGTGGTCAGCCGGGCGACGCCGTACCCGCCGAGGCCGAGGACGACGGCGGCCGTGACGAGGAGGGCGGCGAGCTTCTGGCGGGGGGTGCGGACGCGGCGGCGCAGCCGGTCGAGCGGCCGGTCGGAGAGTCGGTCGGGCATGGCGTCAGACTCCGTCCTGGCGGCCCGGCGGCAGGGAGGGCTCCCGCCAGGCGCGGATGTCGCGCGGCCAGTGGGTGGCAGCGTCCCAGAGCGAACCGCTGCCCGACAGGTGGCGGCCGGACAGCCTGCGCAGTTCGTGCGCGAGCAGGTCGGCCACCTCCTCGTCGGGCAGCGCGAGCGGATCGGTGAGCAGCCATACGGCGTGCAGCAGCCGGCGTATGGAGAGGTGCAGTTCGACGCCGTCGGCGTCGAGCCCGGCCGGCAGGTCGCCGGCCGGGGCCCGGCCGAGGGCGACGGCCCGGCGCGGATCGTGCCCCACCGCGCTCCGCTCGCGCGGGTACGGGGCGGAGGCGACGAACCGCAGCCGCCCGAGCCAGTCGAGGACGTCCGGCTCGGGGAAGGTCTCCCGCAGGTGCGTGACGGCCTCCTCGGTGCGGCCGAGCGCCAGGTCGTGGTGGAGCCGGTACGGCCCGGGCCCGTAGTGGCGGTGCAGGGTCTCGTGGACGGCGTGCCAGGCGGCGTAGCGCGGGTGGTCGCCGTCCTCGAAGCGCAGCCGGTGCAGGAGCAGGGCGCGCAGCAGCGGGTCGGCGACGAAGTGGTGCGAGCCCGCCGCCGACGCGGACCAGTCCTCGGCGCGCAGCCGGTCGCGGACGCGCAGCGCCACGTCGCCGTCCAGGGACTCGCCCTGGAGCCGGGTGCGGGCCAGCTTCCGCGCGGACTCCTCGTCGTGGGCGGCGGCGAGCACGGCGTACGGGCCGAGCCGGGGCACCGGGAGGAGCGCGGCGAGGAGCGCGGGGGCGACCGGCACCGGCGGGGCGTCCTCGCGCAGCTCCACGGTCAGGTCGAGCAGCCGGCCCGGGGTCAGTCCGGGCCGCAGGTGGGCGGGCGCCTCGCCGGCGGCCCGACCGAGGAGGGCCACGCCCAGGGGCCGGCCGCCGGTCAGCCGGTGGACGGCGCGGGCGAGTTCGGCGGGGGCGCGGCCCGCCGGTTCGTAGTGGTCGAAGGCGGTGCGGGTCTGGGCCGGGGAGAGCGGCGTCAGTTCGACGGCGAGGATGCCGGAGCCGACGCTCGTCCCGCGCGGGCACGGGGCCCGGTGCGCGGTCTCCGGCAGCCGGGTCCGGGTGGCCTGGCGCAGCCCCTCGTGGTCGCGGACCCGGGAGGCGGCCAGGACGACGATCCGGTCCCGGCGGCCCTCGGCGCGGGCGCGCAGGACCGGCTCGATCAGCTGTCGGCCCAGCGGTTCGTGGGCGTTGTCGAGGAGGAGCAGCGGTCGGCCGACGCGGCTGCCGCGCCGGAGCCCGGTGTAGGCGCGGAGCAGGTCCTCGGTCAGGGAGCCGACGAGGAACGCCTCGGCCTCCTGACGGCGCCGGCCGCCCTGCTCGAAGTCGTTGGCGAGCTGCTGGAGCCCGGCCTTCCCGCGCCCGCCCGCGTTGCGGTAGGTGCCGTACCAGCTCTCGGAGGTGCGCTGGAGCCGCCCGAACACCTCCTCGAGGACGGTCTCCACGGTCGCCTCGGCGAGCAGCCCGGCGAGCGGGGCGGCGGTCTCCGCGAAGGTGGCGGCGAGCTTGGTGAGGACCTTGCCGACCCAGTGGGCGGCGGCGCCCCGGGTGGCGTCGACGGTCGCGAGGAGCGGCCCGAGCCGCTGGAGGTCGTGCCGGGTCCGCTCGTCGTCCTCCAGGGACCAGGAGATCGAGGCGACGGCGACGAGCCCGAGCGAGAGCCGGGGGAACCGCACGGGCCGCGCCCCGAGCACCTTCGGCGAGAACTGCACGGCCAGCTCGGCCAGCGCCCCGATGAGCGGGGTCCAGCCCTGCCCGTGGTCGTCGGGCGGCTCGACGCGGGCGCAGTCGAGCAGGGCGAGCGGCGTGTACCCCTTGTAGCGGTTGCGGACCTCCTTGAGCAGGGCGGTCTTCCCCATCCCGCGCCCGCCGGTGAAGACCGTCACGGGCGGATCGTCCCCGTGCTCGTACGCCACCCCGGAACCACCGTGCCGGGTGAGCCCGGCGAGCCGCGCGATCAGACCACCGTCGTCCAGGACCGCTTCGCGGCCGTACAGCTCCCTGTCCATGCCCCGCCACCCCCGTCACAGTCAACGCAAGGATATAGACGGTGTGTTGGTAAAGCGTTCGGCTTTTCGAGTCTGTTGCGAGTCCGTAGCGGGCCCGCGGCCCGGGGGCTCACGCGTCGCCGATGTCCTCGTTCCACAGCTCGGGGCGTGCGGAGACGAACTCCCGCATGAGCGCGGCGCACGCGGGGTCGTCGAGGACGACGACCTCGACGCCGTGCCCGGCGAGCCAGTCGTGCCCGCCGCGGAAGGTCTCGGCCTCCCCGACGACGACCCGCGAGATCCCGAACTGCCGGACGAGCCCGGAGCAGTACCAGCAGGGCGAGAGGGTGGTGGCCATGGTCGTCCCCCGGTACGAGCGCTGCCGTCCGGCGTCCCGGAACGCGGCGGTCTCCGCGTGCGCGGAGGGGTCCCCGTCCTGCACGCGCCGGTTGTGCCCGCGCCCGAGGAGGGTGCCGTCGGCCGCGTAGAGGGCGGCCCCGATCGGGATCCCGCCCTCACGGAGCCCGGCGCGGGCCTCGTCGAGGGCGGTGGCGAGCCATGAGCGGGCCTGGTCCATGTCCATGGGGGAGCCTTCCCCGGGGGCCGCCCGCGCCACGCGCCGGAGGGCGGGTTCTCTCCTCGGCCGGCCGGCGGCGGTGCGCCCGGTGGGGCCGGACCGGCCCGGTCCGCGTGCTCGTCGCCGGGTGCGGAATCCCGCACCGCTGGTCGCACAACTCCCTTGCGCGCCAAGCTTTTTCACGTGCCGTACGGAATTCCTCTCGGCGGGGTCCGGACAGCTCGTCGCGGCGGTACGCTCGGGGCGCCCCCCGTGGTCGCGCGGGGGGCGGGGCGGGAAACCGCGGGGGTGGACGAGTTGCCGTGGGACCACCGCTATGCCCTCACCGTCGGGTGCCGGGTCGGAGTGGAGAGCAGTGCGGGCGTGACGACGGTGACCTGGAGCGTCGCCACGCTGTCGTCACCGGAGATGCGCCGACCACCGGAGAAGGAGGCGCAGGTCGCCTTCGAGTGCCCGCGGTGCGGGAAGCCCTTCGTGGCCACCGTGGAGAGCGTGGCCAAGGCCCGGCGCAAGCGTCTGGTCTACCTGACGATCGGCCTGCTGCTGTTGCTCTCGCTGCTCGTCACGCTCCCCATGGCCTTCCATGTCGGGGGCCAGGTCCGGGAGGAGAACGACCCCTCGATGAACCCCCTGGCCGTCCTGGTGCCGCTCGTCGCCGTGGGATTCGTCGCCGGGCTGACCTTCTTCAGGGTCGGCCGCCGCTACGAGGGCGTCAAGAAGTACCGTCTGGTCCTGCCGAACGGGAAGCGGACGGCACTCGTCCAGGGCCACCGCTTCGACTGACCCGCCGGGGCCCGCCCGCTCACACGGCCGCTCCCGCCCCCTCCTCGTAGGGGAACCGCGCGAGCGGCGTCTCCTCCTGGAAGAAGGTCTTCGCGCGGATCAGGGCCTCCGTGTCCGCGCGGACCTGGCCGGGGCGGGAGCCCGTGCCCGTCAGGACGCCGCCGAAGCGCATGCGGAGGTAGGCGGCCGAGTGGTTCAGGGAGGTGACCAGGCCCCCGGCGACGACGTGCTCCTCGTGGGCCAGGGCCGTCACGCCCCACAGGGTGCCGCCCGCCATGCGCTCCTTGAAGTCCGAGCCGGGGACGTTCAGCCAGCCCGACCAGTGGTCGAGGTAGCGCTTGGTCTGGGCGGAGAGGCTGTACCAGTACAGGGGCGAGACGATGACCACGTCGGTGGCCTCCACCGTCGCCTCCAGGAGCGTCTTCTCCGCCTCGTTCACCGGCGGGCCCGTCACCTCGTGCCGCCCGTCCCGGAAGTCCGGCAGCGACAGCCCGGTCAGGTCCACCCAGCGCTGCGCGACGCCGGCCGGCAGGTGCGCCGCCGCCTCGCGGGCCAGGATCTCCGAGTTGCCGTCCGGGCGGGAGCTGCCCAGGACGAAGAGGAACGAGCGGTTCGAGAAGTCCGTTCCGGACAGGGCGCCGAGGTTCATGTCTGCTCTCCGTCTCAGGGGTTCCCCGGTGCCAACCCCCTTGCCCGTGAGGGTATTCCGGCCCCATCGGTTCCGCCGATGGGCCCCATCGGCAGGACGCCCCACGAGGCCGTGGACCGTTCCCGTCCCCCTCCGTAGCGTCGTCGGCATGAGAAGCGAAACGCGCGGCACCGTCGAACTCACCCTCGCCATGGTCCTCTCCGGCACCCTCGGCGTCTTCGTCGTGGAATCGGGGGCCCGGCCCTTCGAAGTGGTCTTCTTCCGGTGCCTCTTCGGGGCCCTCGCGCTCGGGGCGTACAGCCTGGCCCGGGGGTTCCTCACCGGGCACGGGTTCACCCCCGGGAAGCTGGGGCTCGCCGCGCTCGGCGGGGTGTTCATCGTCCTCAACTGGGTCTTCCTCTTCGAGGCGTACGAGGCCGCCTCGATCTCCCTCGCCACCGTCGTCTACCACACGCAGCCGTTCTTCCTGGTGCTGCTGGGCGCGCTGTTCGCGGGGGAGCGGATCTCCGCCGGGAGGCTGGGGTGGCTCGCCGTCGCCTTCGCCGGGCTCGTCCTCGTCTCGGGGGTGCGGCCGGGCGCCACCGGCTCCCTCCGGGGGCTCGGGTTCGCGCTCGCCGCCGCCGTCCTCTACGCCCTGGCGACCTTCGTCACCCGGCGGATCGTCGGGGTGCGGCCCCATCTGATCGCCCTCGTGCAGGTGCTCGCCGGGCTGCCGCTGCTGCTGCCCTTCGCGGACTTCGGGGCGGCGGCCGGGCTCGGCACCGGGTGGGCGTGGCTCGCGGGCCTCGGTCTGATCCACACCGGGCTCATGTACGTGCTGATGTACGCGGCCTACGCCAAGCTGCCCACCGCCAAGGTCGCCGTGCTCGCCTTCGCCTACCCGGCGGTCGCCCTGGGCGTCGACTGGGCCGTGTACGGGCACCACATCGGGCTCGTCCAGGCGCTCGGCGTCCCGCTCATCGTCCTGGCGAGCCTCCGGGTCACCCTGTCGGGGTCTGCTCCCGCACGAGCCGTCGCGCCTGCTCCGCGAACAGCCGCGCGGGGGCCGGAAGCCGCTTCCCCCGCCGCCACGCGAGCTGTGTGAAGAGCGTGAACGGCGCCTCCCAGTCCAGCGGGGTCAGGACACCGGACGCCAGCTCCTCCGCGACCGTCACCCGGGGCAGCAGCGCCGCCCCCAGACCGGAGGCCACCGCGCGCTTGGTCGCCTCGACCGTGCCGAACTCCAGGAAGACCGGCGACCACTCCCGCAGCTCCGCCTCGAACAGGTCGCGGTACGCGCAGCCCGGCTCCGGCCCCGCCAGCGGCGCCCCGGCCACGTCCGCCGCCGTCAGGCCCGTGCGCCCCGCCAGCGGATGGCCCGGTCCCGCCACCAGGACCAGCGGCTCGGGCGCGAGGACCTCCGACTCCAGGCCCTCGTGCTCCGTCCCCGCCTCCATCAGGAAACCGACGTCGTACGTGCCCTGCCGCAGCGCCCGCCGGGTCTCGTCGCCGAGCGTGGGCCGCAGGGCGATCCGCACCTTCGGGTGGCGGTGGTGGAAGTACTCCAGGAGCGGCGGCAGCCGGTAGGAGGTGAGCGATTCCATGGTGCCGACGGCGACCGTCCCGGCCGGTTCCCCGGTGTCCGCGACGGCGGCCCGGGCCTCCTCCGCGAGACCGGTCAGCCGGCGGGCGTACGGCAGGAGCCGTTCCCCGGCGTCGGTGAGCCGGACGCGGCCGCCGAGCCGTTCGAAGAGTTCCGTGCCGAGGGAGGTCTCCAGGGACCTGATCTGTGCGGTGACGCTGGACTGCGCGTAGCCCAGCTCGGCGGCGGCCCGGGTGAAGGAGAGGACGTCCGCGACCTTCTCGAAGGTGGCCAGGAGTCGCAGCTCCATCAGTTCTCCGTCCTCGTCCCCGTGCCTCCGGGCCCCGTCGGCTCCCCGTCCCCGTCCCCGGGCCCGCGGACCGGCCCCGTCAGCTCTCCGTCCCCGTCCCCGGCTCGCCCCGCTCGCGCCGCTTCAGCTCCTCCTCGCGGCGGCGGAGGTCCGCCTCCCAGTCCTTCAGGAGGTCGTCGTCGCCCTTCGGGGCGTTCCCGCCGCTCTTGAGGGAGTCCAGGAACTCGGGGTTGTCGTCCGGCGCCACCCAGGCGCCCGCGCCGCCCCGGTTCCTCGGCCTCCGCTCCTTGCCCGCGACGATCCAGCCGACCGCGCCGACGATCGAGAACAGCAGGACCACGATGGCCCACACCGGCTTCGGGAGGTGCTTGACCTCTTCCTCCGGGGTGTTGAGGCAGTCGATGAAGGCGTAGATCATCAGCGCCAGCGGCAGGATGAACAGCAGCGCCCTGAGCATGTGGGACAGCCCCCCGGAAGCGGTGGCGGGGGCGCGCTTCGGCGGCCCCGGTGACAGGTCCAGGGTAGCCGGTGACCGATACTTGCCCCTATGGCTTACGACGATCTCCGCTCGCTGCTCAGGGCTCTGGAACGCGAAGGCGACCTCAAGCGCATCAAGGCCGAAGTCGATCCGTACCTGGAGGTCGGGGAGATCGTCGACCGCGTGAACAAGGCGGGAGGGCCGGCGCTCCTCTTCGAGAACGTCAGGGGCTCCTCGATGCCGCTCGCGATGAACGTCTTCGGGACGGACCGCCGGCTGCTCAAGGCGCTCGGCCTGAAGTCGTACGGCGAGATCAGCGAGAAGATCGGCGGCCTCCTCAAGCCCGAGCTGCCGCAGGGCTTCGTCGGGGTCCGCGAGGCGTTCGGCAAGCTGGGCTCGATGGTCCACGTGCCGCCGAAGAAGGTGAAGTCCGACGCGGCCCCCGTGCAGGAGGTCGTCCTCACCGGCGACGACGTCGACCTGGACGCGCTGCCCGCGCTCTTCACCTGGCCGAAGGACGGCGGCTCCTTCTTCAACCTGGGGCTCACCCACACCAAGCACCCCGAGACCGGCGTCCGGAACCTCGGCCTCTACCGGCTCCAGCGCCACGACAAGCGCACCATCGGCATGCACTGGCAGATCCACAAGGACAGCCGGAACCACTACGCGGTGGCGGCCGAGCGCGGCGAGCGGCTGCCGGTCGCGATCGCCTTCGGCTGCCCGCCGGCCGTGACGTACGCCTCGACGGCCCCGCTGCCGGGCGACATCGACGAGTACCTGTTCGCCGGCTTCGTGCAGGGCAAGCGGATCGAGATGGTCGACTGCAAGACCGTGCCGCTCCAGGTTCCGGCGCAGGCCGAGGTCGTGATCGAGGGCTGGCTGGAGCCGGGCGAGATGCTGCCCGAGGGCCCCTTCGGCGACCACACCGGCTTCTACACGCCGCAGGAGCCCTTCCCCGCCCTGAGGATCGACTGCGTGACGACGCGGAGGCGTCCGCTGCTCCAGTCGATCGTGGTCGGCCGTCCGCCGACCGAGGACGGGCCGCTCGGGCGGGCCACGGAGCGCTTCTTCCTGCCGCTGCTGAAGATCATCGTGCCGGACATCGTGGACTACCACCTGCCGGAGTCCGGCGGCTTCCACAACTGCGCGATCGTCTCGATCGACAAGAAGTACCCGAAGCACGCGCAGAAGGTCATGCACGCCATCTGGGGCGCGCACATGATGTCGCTGACCAAGCTGATCGTCGTGGTCGACAAGGACTGCGACGTGCACGACCTGCACGAGGTGGCCTGGCGGGCCCTCGGGAACACCGACTACGCCCGTGACCTCACCGTCGTCGAGGGTCCGGTCGACCACCTCGACCACGCCTCCTACCAGCAGTTCTGGGGCGGCAAGGCGGGGATCGACGCCACGAGGAAGCTCCCCGAGGAGGGGTACACCCGGGACGGCGGCTGGCCGGACATGGTCGAGTCGGACCCGGCGACGGCGGCCCTGGTGGACCGGCGCTGGAAGGAGTACGGACTGTGACGGAACGCGGCACGATGCATACGGACGGCGCGAAGACGGGGTTTTCCCGCCTTCGCGGGGATGATCCGGGGTACGGGCTGTGACCACTGCCGCCGTGCCCGGCGCCCGGCCCGGACGTACGAAAGCCTTCCTGCGGCTCGTGATGATCGAGCACTCGGTCTTCGCGCTGCCCTTCGCGTACATCGCCTCGTTCACCGCGATGTTCCGGACGGACGGGCACATCCACTGGTGGACGCTGCTGCTCGTCACCGTCTGCATGGTGGGGCTCCGGACCTTCGCCATGGCCTGCAACCGGATCATCGACCGGGAGATCGACGCGCGCAATCCGCGCACGGCCGGCCGCGAGCTGGTGACCGGCGCGGTGTCCGTGCGGTCCGCGTGGACCGGGGCCGGGATCGCCGTCGTGGTGTTCCTGGGGGCCGCCGCCCTGCTGAACCCGCTCTGCCTGGCGCTCGCGCCGCTCGCCGTCGTCCCGATGGTGGTCTATCCGTACGGCAAGCGGTTCACGAACTTCCCGCACGCCATCCTGGGGCTCGCCCAGGCGATCGGGCCGATCGGCGCCTGGATCGCGGTGACCGGGGAGTGGTCCTGGGACGCGGTGGTCCTGGGGGTCGCGGTGGGCGTCTGGATCGGCGGCTTCGACCTGATCTTCGCCTGCCAGGACGTGCGGGCGGACCGGGCGCACGGCGTGAAGTCGGTCCCGGCCCGCTTCGGCATCCCGGCCGCCCTGTGGGGCGCGCGGGCCTCGGCGGTCGTGACGACCGGTCTGCTCGTCTGGTACGCGCTCGCCACCGGCGCCGGGCTCTTCTTCTGGATCGGTCTGGCGGTCGTCGTGGTGGCGTTCTGCTACGAGCACACCATCGTGAAGCCGCACGACCTGTCCCGGCTGAACCGGGCGTTCTTCACGACGAACGGTTTCATCGGCGTCAGCCTGTTCGTCTGCGCCCTCCTCGACCTGCTGGTCCGCGGGCTCGCCCCGTAGCCCCGGACCCCTCACGGATAGGCTCGACGGCATGAACGACGGCAAGCGCGCCCCCTGGATCGTGGGGGTTTCCGGGGCGTCCGGCACGCCGTACGCCGCCGCCGTCCTGAGGGGGCTGCTCGCCGCCGGGGAGAGCGTCGACCTGATCGTGTCGCGGGCCTCGCGCCTGACGCTGCTCGACGAGACCGGGATCTCCTTCCGGGACGCCCACTGGCGCGAGGACCTGGCGGCCTGGCTGGCGCGGGGCGCCGACGGGCGGCCGGACGCCTTCGACGTGGCGGGGGCCCTGGACGGCGTGCGGTACTGGCCCGCCGGTGACCTCGGCGCGGGGCCGTCGTCGGGGTCGTACCCGGCGAAGGGGATGCTGGTGGTGCCGGCCTCGACCGCCTCGGTGGCGGGAGTGGCGCTCGGACTCTCGAAGGACCTGCTCCAGCGGGTCGCGAGCGTGACGCTGAAGGAGCGGCGTCCGCTGGTGGTCGCCGTGCGGGAGACCCCGCTGAACGGGCAGACGCTGCGGCACATGGTGACGCTGGACGAGGCGGGCGCGGTGGTGCTGCCCGCCTCTCCGGCGTTCTACGCGGGGGCGACGCACATCCAGGACCTGGTGGACTTCGTCGCCGGGCGGGTGCTGGACGCGGCGAAGGTGCCGCACCGGTTGTACCGCCGGTGGGAGGGAGAGCTGGGTGCGGCTCTCCGGTCCGGTTAGCGCTTCGCGGCGCGCTTCCCCCGGGGGGCGCGCCTCGAGGCGGGGACGGGCTGGTGGGCACGCGAGCGGTTGGCCAGGTCCTGCAGCTCGCGCATGCGGGCGTAGGCCATCTCGATCGTGTACACGCTGAACACCACTCCTGAGGGATCGTCTTCGATCTTCTGAAAGATTCACAGGGGGTTTTCCCTGTGCGCCTTAGATTCTATACCTATACTCGCGGTATCGCTGGACAATGGAAGGCTTCATACCTATGGACGCCGTGGACAGGCAGCTCATTCAGGCCCTGCGCGAGAACGGGCGTGCCTCGTACGCCGAACTCGGCCGGCTCGTCGGGCTCTCCGGCCCCTCCGTCACCGACCGCATCAACCGTCTGGAGACGGCCGGGGTCATCACCGGCTACCGCGCCACCGTCGACGCCGCCTCGCTCGGCCTCGGCGTCACCGCCCTCATCGGCATCTCCCTCTCCGACGCCGCCGACCACGAGGACGTGGCCCGCCGGCTCAAGGACCTCGCCGAGATCGAGGACTGCTGGTTCATCGCCGGCGACGACTCCTTCATGCTCAAGGTGCGCGCGAGCGACGTCGACGGCCTGGAGAAGACGATCCGCCGCCTCAGCGGCACCCGGGGCGTCTCCCGCACCCGTACGACGATCGTGCTCTCCACGAAGTGGGAGAACCGGGTCGGAGAGCTGCCCGAAGAGGTCTGAGAGTACGGTGGACGACGTTCGGTTCCGGGGGACCGACGTCTGGATTCCGGAGATCAAAGGGAGGCGGCCGCACATGGACGCGGGACTCAAGCGCGAACTTGAGCAGAAGGTCCGGGACGGTGAGCGGCTGAGCCGTGAGGACGGCATCGCCCTGTACGAGTCCGACGACCTGGCCTGGCTTGGCGGTCTGGCCCACGAGGTCCGGACCCGCAAGAACGGCGACGTGGTCCACTTCAATGTCAACCGGCATCTGAACATGACCAACGTCTGCACCGCCTCCTGCGCCTACTGCTCCTTCCAGCGCAAGCCGGGCGAGAAGGACGCGTACACCATGCGCATCGAGGAGGCCGTGCGCCTCGCGAAGGCGATGGAGAACGAGAACCTCACCGAGCTCCACATCGTCAACGGGCTCCACCCCAACCTGCCCTGGCGCTACTACCCGCGCTCCCTCTCCGAGCTGAAGAAGGCCCTCCCGAACGTCTCCCTCAAGGCGTTCACGGCCACCGAGATCCACCACTTCGAGACGATCTCCGGGATGTCGGCCTCCGACATCCTCGACGAGCTGATCGAGGCCGGTCTGGAGTCGCTGACCGGCGGCGGCGCCGAGATCTTCGACTGGGAGGTCCGCCAGCACATCGTGGACCACCGCACCCACTGGGAGGACTGGTCCCGGATCCACCGGCTCGCCCACGAGAAGGGGCTCAAGACCCCGGCGACCATGCTGTACGGGCACATCGAGGAGCCCCGGCACCGCGTCGACCACGTGCTGCGGCTGCGCGAACTCCAGGACGAGACCGGCGGCTTCCAGGTCTTCATCCCGCTGCGCTACCAGCACGACTTCGTGGACATGAAGGACGGCAAGATCCGCAACAGGCTCCAGGCGCGCACCACCATGGCGACCGGCGCCGAGGCCCTGAAGACCTTCGCGGTCTCCCGGCTGCTCTTCGACAACGTGCCGCACGTCAAGGTCTTCTGGGTCATGCACGGCGTCCAGACCGCGCAGCTCGCGCTCCAGCACGGCGCCGACGACATGGACGGCTCGGTCGTCGAGTACAAGATCACGCACGACGCCGACAACTACGGCACGCCGAACAAGCTGGGCCGCGAGGACCTGCTCGAACTGATCAGGGACGCCGGCTTCCGGCCGGTCGAGCGGAACACGCGGTACGAGATCATCCGCGAGTACCCGGGCCCGGACGCGGAGCGGCGCGAGTCGCCGCAGCCGATGCGGGTCTGACGTCCGCACGGGGAGGGCCGGCGGGGGCGATCCCCCCGCCGGCCCTTTCTCACGCCTCCGTGCGCTCCACCGGGATCCACAGCTCCGCCCGCGCCGTCGTCCGGTCCTCCGAGGGCCGCACGCCGAGCAGTTCGGGACCCGGCCGGCTCGCGTACGGGTTGGACGGGAACCACTGGGTGAAGACGTCCCGCCACAGGTACTGGAGCGCCTGCGGGTACGGGCCCTCGTTCTCGAAGACGGCCCAGGCCCCGGCGGGCACGTCGAGGGCGTCGAACTCCTCCGGCACGTCCGCGCCGCTCACCACCCCGTGCCAGTAGTCCAGCTCGGCGCCCTCCTCGCGACTGTCCGAGAGGTGGGTCACCGCCGACAGGACGCCCCCGGGCTCCCCGTCCGACAGGCGGGCGAGCCGGTCCAGGGCCTCCCGGCCGATGGACCGGACGTGCGCGGTGATCGCCGGGTTCTCCCCCTCGTGGACCAGGGGGACCCGGGCTCCGCGCCCGATGATCCGGAAGGCGTCCTTCTCCACGATCCTGTACCGCATGGTGCTGTTCCCTTGGACGACGAGGCGGAAGGACATCCGGGGCTGGGAGCGCAGGGCCGCGCCGGTGCGGCGGGCCTCGCCGGGGCCGATCCCGTGCACCGCGCGGAACGCGCGGGCGAAGGCCTCCCCGGAGCCGTAGCCGTGGCGCACCGCGATCTCCAGGAGCGTCCGCCCGCCGTCGAGCACCTCGGCGCCCGCGACGGTGAGCCGCCTGCGCCGTACGTACTCCGACAGGGGCATCCCCGCGAGCGCGGAGAACAGGCGCCGGAAGTGGTACTCCGACGTCGTCGCGATCCGGGCCAGCTCGGCCGGGTCGAGGTCGCCGCGCAGGCGTTCCTCGATGTGGTCGAGCGCCCGGTTCAGTCCCTCCAGCACGTGGTCCGTCCTTCCTTTTCCGTGTCCTCACCGTAGGAAGGGGCCGGGGGGCCGGACCCGACATCCCGTGCCCGGTCCGGTCGGGTCTCCCGCCGGCTCACCTCAGCGGGAGCAGCATGACGACGTCGTCGCGGTCGTCCCCGGGGGCGACCCGTATCGCGCCGGGGACGCGGCCGACCTCCTTGTAGCCGCACCCGGCGTAGAAGGCGTCGACGCCGGTGCCGCCCCGGCAGGTCAGCCGGATCGCCTCGATCCCCTCGAAGCCCGGCGCGGTGCGGGCGGTGCGCTCGGCCGCCGCCATGAGGTCGCGGCCGTACCCCCTGCCCTGGTGCCGGGGGTGGACCATCACGGTGTAGAGCCACACCCAGTGCCGCATCAAAGGGTGGGTGTTGAAGGTGAGGAAGGCGGTGGCGGCGACCTCGCCGTCCCCGTCGCGGCCGACGAGCAGGCGGGTGCGGCCGTCGGCCATGTCGACGAGGTGCCTGAGCAGGGCGGGGCGGATCTCCTCGGCGGTCACGGGCGGGACGAAGCCGACGGCCCCGCCCGCGTTGGAGACGTCGGTCCAGAGGGAGAGCACACCGTCGCGCAGGGCGGGACCGACAGCCGGGTCCGCCTCGAAGGTAAGGGTCATGGATGGAGTCTAGTCATTACGAATGGGGGGCGGGGGTGGGCCGGTCCCGAAGGGCGCGCCGCCCCGTGCTTCACTGGAGGGACGCTTGTCCCACAGAGGATCTTTTCGGAACGGAAGAGTGACTGACATGCTCCGCTACACGGTGCTGCGGCTCGGCATCTTCGCCGGGTGCTTCCTCGCCCTGTGGGGTCTCGTCACCGTCGGCGTGCTGCCGCGCGGTCTCGGCGACTCGAACCTGCTCTGGGTCCTGGTCCTCGCCATCGTCGTCTCCGCCCCGCTCAGCTTCGTCCTCCTGCGCCGGCAGCGCGACGAGATGAGCGTCGAGATCGTGGAGAAGGTCGACCGCGCGAAGGGCCGCCTGGACGCCAACCGGGCCCAGGAGGACGCGCTCTAGCCGGTCGTCCGGCGGCCGTGGACCTCGCGTAAAGAACGCGTAAGTTTCCTCACACGTACACCCCCGGGTTCGGAGCTTCCAAGGCTCCGGCCTGGGGGTTTCCGCGTTTCCGAGGCCGCGGGGCGCTCCCGCCCCCCAAAGAAGAGCTTTGAGCTTCTCAAAGTACAAGTGTTAACGTGTTCACCATGAAGACAGCAGCGCGCACCTCCGACGCCACGGGCACCCCGCTCGTGGCGCGCCTGCACGTCGATCTGTGCCGCTGTATGTCCGCGGTCTGTTGCCGCGAGCTCTGACCTCCCCGGCATCCATGCGGCGGCCCCGCGCCCGAGCGCGTTCCCGTGGCCGCACCCCCGTCCCCGTACTTCCCGGTTCTCCCGGTACGCACCTGTGGAGTGTGTCTCTGTGTCCGCGCCCGCTTCCGCCTCCAAGGCTTCCGAGGCCCCCGAGTCCCCCGGGTCGGGGTCCTCGTTCCGGATACCCAAGGTCCCCTTCTGGGCCCAGATCGTCGCCGGTCTCGTCCTCGGCGTCCTGCTCGGCTGGATCGCCCGCAGCCAGGACGTCTCCTGGCTGAAGGAGACCCTCGGCCAGGTCGGCGACATCTTCGTCCAGCTCCTCAAGCTGGCCGTCGCCCCGCTCGTCTTCTTCGCGATCCTGGTCTCGATCACCAACCTGCGGAAGGTGAACAACGCCGCCCGGCTCGCCACCCGCACCCTGCTCTGGTTCATGGTCACCTCCCTGATCGCGGTCGCCATCGGCCTCGCGATCGGCCTGATCACCAACCCGGGCTCCGGCACCGGCCTCACCCCGCAGGACGGCAAGCTGCCGAAGCGCGAGGGCTCCTGGATCGACTTCCTCACCGGCATCGTCCCGACGGACGTCATCACGCCCTTCACCGAGCTGAACGTCCTCCAGATCGTCTTCATGGCCGCCGTCGCCGGCATCGCCGCCCTGAAGCTCGGCGACCGCGCCAAGCCGATCCTCACCCTCTCCGAGTCGGTCCTCGAACTGCTCCAGAAGGCGCTGTGGTGGGTCATCCGCCTCGCCCCGCTCGGCACCGTCGGCCTCATCGGCTTCGCCATCGCCGACTACGGCTGGGACCTGATCGGCAAGTACGCCACCTTCACCGCCGACGTCTACGTCGGCTGCGCGATCGTCCTCTTCGGCGTCTACCCGCTGCTGCTCGCCACCGCCGCCAAGCTCAGCCCGCTCCACTTCTTCAAGGGCGCCTGGCCCGCCATCCAGCTGGCCTTCGTCTCCCGCTCCTCGGTCGGCACCATGCCGGTCACCCAGAAGGTCACCGAGCGCCTCGGCGTCCCGAAGGAGTACGCCTCCTTCGCCGTCCCGTTCGGCGCCACCACCAAGATGGACGGCTGCGCCGCGATCTACCCGGCGCTCGCCGCGATCTTCATCGCGCAGATCTTCGACGTGCAGCTCGGCATCCAGGACTACCTCCTGATCGCCTTCGTCTCGGTGGTCGGCTCGGCCGCCACGGCCGGCCTGACCGGCGCGACCGTCATGCTGACCCTGACCCTCTCCACCCTGGGCCTCCCCCTGGAGGGCGTCGGCCTGCTCATGGCGATCGACCCGATCATCGACATGATGCGCACCGCCACCAACGTCGCGGGCCAGGCACTCGTCCCGGTGATCGTCGCCGCCCGCGAGAAGATCCTGGACCGCGCCGCGTACGAGAACGCCTCGTCGTCCCCGATCGACGAGCCGGCCGGGGAGCGCACCGAGGACGAGAAGGTCCTGGTCGCCGCCTGACCCTCCGGCGGGCAGCGCCCGCCCGAGTCCCACGTGCCCCCCGCCCCCGCACGGGCGGGGGGCACGTAGGCTTTCGCGGGGCACCCGGTGGATCTTGGAAACGGAGGGGGACGCCATGGCCGACGCCACGAGGGCACGGCGGCTTCCGCGCGCCGTGCGGGAACGGCAGATGCTGGACGCGGCCGTGCGGAGCTTCGCGCGGCACGGGTACCAGACGGCCTCCATGGACGAGATCGCGGAGCTGGCGGGGGTCTCCAAGCCGCTGGTGTACCTCTACCTGAACTCCAAGGAGGAGCTGTTCACCGCCTGCATCCGGCGGGAGGCCGGGGCGCTGCTCGCCGCCGTGGCCGCCGGGGTCGGTGACGCGGAGCTGCCGCCCGACGAACGGCTGTGGGCGGGGCTGCTCGCCTTCTTCACGTACGCCGCCGAGCACCCCGACTCCTGGGTGGTCCTGAGCCGGCAGGCCCGGACGCAGGGGGAGCCGTTCGCGACCGAGGCGTCCCGGATGCGGGAGGAGATCGTGGCCTTCGTGGCGGGACTCATCGGCGAGGCGGCGCGGGAGGCGCACGGGAACTCCGGGATCACGGAGCGGGACGTGAACGCGCTCGCGCAGGCCCTGGTCGGCTCGGCCGAGTCGCTGGCGAGCTGGGCCAACGAGACGCCGGGCGTGACCGCGAGGGAGGCGGCCGCGACGCTGATGAACTTCGCCTGGGCCGGACTCGGGAACCTCATGCGGAGCGAGCGGTGGTCCCCCCGCTGAATCCCGCCGCGGGACCGCCGGCCGGTGGTCCCGCCGCCGGGGTCCGGCGCGTCCGCGCGGTCCCGCCCGCCCGTGAGGACCGGGGAGCCGCGCCGCGCGCCCTCCCTCACACGGTGAGGGGCACCTCGTGGATCTCGTCGGCCGTGTGCCCGGCCCGCTCGTGGACCCGCTGCACGGCCTCGGCGGACGGCCCGGTCGACAGGCAGTAGACCGTGCCCGTCGCGGGGTCCGCCCACGCCTTCTCGAAGTGGACGTTCTCTTCCTTCTCGACGGCGAGATCGGCCTCGTGCGCCGCGCGGAGCTGGTCCCCGGTGATGCCCGTCATGCCGTGGTGCACGTCCATGTACATACCCATGTTCCTCGCACCTCCTCGTTCCATCATGCGCCCTCAGGGCCAGAGCAGCTCCCTGGTCCAGCCGCCGCCGGGCGCGGGGTCGCGGCGGTAGCGGAGGCGGACGTGGCGGCGGCGGTCGTCGCCCTGGAAGAACTCGACCTCGGACGGCTCGACCACGTAAAGGGTCCAGGTCGGGACCGGGGCGTCCGGCTCCGCCTCCGCCCGCCGCCATGCCTCCCCGCTCGCCCCGGCGAGGGTGCGGAGGGAGTCCAGGACCTCGCTCTGCCGACCGGTGAGCGCCGAGGCGAGGGCGCCGGTGGAGCGGGCGTGGAGGTCCGCGTGCGCCTCCTCGGGGGAGCCGGTGGTGACGCGGCCCCTGACCCGGACCTGGCGGCCCTGGACCGGCCAGTAGAAGCCGAGCGCCGCCTCCGGACGGGCGGCGAGCTGACGGCCCTTGGCGCTGGTGGAGTGCGAGGCGAAGTGCCAGCCGCGCGCGTCGGCGTCGTGCAGCATCACCGTACGAACGTCGGGCCTGCCGTCCCCGTCCGCCGTGGCCAGGGAGAGGGTGTGCGGCTCGGTCTGGCCGGCCGCGACGGCCGCCGTGAACCAGGAGTGGAAGAGGGGGAGCGGTTCGGACGGGGCGTCCGCCGGGTCGAAGGACGGGAGGTCGGTGTCCCAGACCCGGAGGGAGCGGAGGGCGCGGTGGAAGTCGGTCACGGGGCCACGGTAGGGCGCGGGGCGGGGGAGGCGGGGGAAGCGGAGGCCGGGGCGGTCCGGGGCCGGGGGCGTTCCGCCCCGGAAGACGGCGACGCCGGCGGCGGCCCGGGGGAGCGGGCCGCCGCCGGCGTCGGCGACAGGACGGAGCGGGAGGGGGCGCGGCTACCTGGTCGGCTTCTTGCCGGTGACGCCCAGGTGGACCAGGAGGGCCAGGTTCGGCTTGAGCTCGTTCTGCTTCACGCCCCAGGCCTGGAACCCCTTCTGGTGACCCGCGACCGCCGCCAGCATCGTCACCAGGGAGCCGGCCATCGCCGCCGGGCTGACGTCCTTGTCGACCTTGCCCTTGGCCTGGAGCCCCTTCACCGCCTCCGTGAGGGAGGTGGTGACCGAGTTGAGGATCTTCGAACGGATCTTGTTGAACCGCTTGTCGCCCTCGGCGGCACCGAGGTCCACGACCCGGAGGATCGCGTCGTGCTTCCGCCAGAAGTCCAGGAATCCCTCGACGAGTTCCTCGGAGGTCTGCCATCCGGCCTTGCCGACCCAGGAGCGGCCGGAGGTCAGGTCGGCAAGGCCGGCGCCCTCCTTCGCCATGTCCTCCGCGATCTCCAGAACCGCTCCCTCGACATCGGGGAAGTACTGGTAGAACGTCGCGGGTGACGTACCCGCCTTCCGGGCCACGTCGATGACCTTGACGTCCCGGTAGGGCGAGGAGTTGAGCATCTCACCGAGACAGTCGAGCAGTTTCTGCCGCGTCGCCTGACCGCGCCGACCGGCCACGCGGCCGTCGACGGTGCGTACTTGTCCTGTCATGCCGTCAGCTTACCGACGGGCCGTGGGGGCGCGATTCGGCCGACTGCAAATGGGGTGCGCCCCTCGCGCATTCGTGTTCTGCGAGGTTGGCGCGGGTGTGGGGGAGGAGAGGGCGGGGCGGGGGAGGGTCGGTATTCGGACAGAATGGCGAGGGGTCCGGAGGTGCCGGGGTCGGCCGGAAAGCGCCCGGGTGTCCTCCGGGCGACGCCCGGAGTCCGGGTTCACCCGGAGGGGTCCCGCACTCGAATAGGCTTATGAACAGCCTGTGGACAACTTCGGTGGACAACTCAAGCGCCGCAAGGGTTCCGGCCCGGCGAATCGGCTCTTCGTTCACATCTCGGGGCGTGCGGAGCCCGCTCCGCCGCCCTAGCGTGAGGCCATGGCCGTACGTACTGAGGGCACCCCGTGCTGGGTGGACGCACAGCTTCCCGACCTCCGGGCGGGCAAGCGCTTCTACGGCGGGCTCTTCGGCTGGACCTTCGACCCCGACCGCGACGAGGCCCTGCTGCGGGGACGGCGCGTCGCCGGACTGCTCCCCAAGCGCGACGGCCGCATGCCCACCACCTGGACCGTCTACCTCGCCACCGGGAACGCCGGCACCCTCGCCGCCCGGATCGAGGCCGCCGGCGGACGGATGGTCATGGCCCCCTACCCCGTCGGCCCCTTCGGGGTCCTGGCGCTCGCCGCCGACCCCGGCGGCGCCGTCTTCGGCCTCCGCCAGGCGGGCGACGACGACGGCTTCGAGCTGACGGGCGAACCGGGCACCTTCTGCCGGATGGAGGTGTACACGCGCCGGCCCGACGCCGTGGACACCTTCTACGCCGCCGTCTTCGGCTACTCCGGCGGCCGGGGCGGCCCGGGGGAGGAGGCCGGGGACACCGGCCCCGGCTCCGGCCGCCGCACCTGGTCGCTCCCCGGCTCCCGCACCGGTGACGGCACCTCCGCCGGCCGGACCGTCATCACCGACGACTTCCCCGCCGAGATGCCGGGGCACGTCCTCGTCCACTTCGCCGTGGCCGACTGCGACGAGGCGTGCGCCGCCGCCGTCCGGCTCGGCGGCCGGATCGCCTCCCCGGCCCGCGACACGCCGCACGGCCGCGTCGCCGTCCTCCACGACGACCAGGGCGCCCGCTTCGCGGTGCTCGCGAGGACGGGCTCGAAACCGTCCGGTACGGCCTGAGAAGTCCACCCCGTACCCGGCCCCCGCACCGCCCCCGTGCCGCCCGGCGCGCACCGCGCCGGACCACCTCCTCACGACCCGTGACACCCCGATCCGCCCCCGGGTTCGCCACCGGGCCGCCGGACAGGAAGAATCAGGGCCACGGGGCCGTACCCTCATGGCCCGTACGGGGAGGTGGCAGGCAAGTGGAGCAGCTGACGCAGCACGACCCGAGACGCATCGGGCCCTTCGAAGTGCTGGGCCGGCTCGGCGCGGGCGGAATGGGCCTGGTCTATCTCGCGCGGTCGGCCTCGGGCCGGCGCGTGGCGATCAAGACCGTGCGCACGGAGCTCGCGGAGGACCAGCTGTTCCGGGTCCGCTTCACCCGGGAGGTGGAGGCCGCGCGGGCCGTCTCCGGCTTCTACACGGCCGCCGTCGTCGACGCCGACCCCCGGGCCGCCGTGCCCTGGCTGGCCACCGCCTACGTGCCGGCGCCCTCCCTCGAGGAGATAGTGAACGAGTGCGGGCCGCTCCCGGCCCAGGCCGTGCGCTGGCTGGCCGCCGGCGTCGCCGAGGCCCTCCAGTCCATCCACGGGGCGGGCCTGGTCCACCGCGACCTCAAGCCCTCCAACGTCCTCGTGGTCGAGGACGGCCCCCGGGTGATCGACTTCGGCATCGCGTCCGGCGTCTCCAACACGCGCCTGACCATGACCAACGTCGCCGTCGGCACCCCCGCCTACATGTCGCCCGAGCAGGCCCGCGACTCGCGCAGCGTCACCGGCGCCAGCGACGTCTTCTCGCTCGGCTCGATGCTGGTCTTCGCCGCCACCGGGCACGCGCCCTACCACGGCGCCAACCCGGTCGAGACCGTCTTCATGCTGCTCCGCGAGGGCCCCGACCTGGAGGGCCTGCCCGACGAGCTGCGTCCCCTCATCGACTCCTGCATGCAGACGGACGTCTCCCGGCGGCCCACCCCGGCCGACCTCCAGGCCCAGCTCGCCCCGCACCTCTTCGGCCCCGGCAGCGACGACAGCGGCACGGCCTCGGCCTGGCTGCCGGAGAGCGCCACCGCCATGATCGAGCGGCGGCGCGGCGGCGGCCGTACCGCGCCCGCCCCGTCCGTACCGCCGCCCCCGCCCGGTCCGCCGCCCGGGGACCCGCGCTTCCCGGACGCCGGGCCCGGCACCGGCCGCGCCCTGCCCGCGCCCGCCCCCGGCGGCCGGCACGCCGGTCCCGACGGGGGCACGGGCGGCCCCGTGCGGCTCGGCGGCGGGAACGTGCCCATCGGTCCCGGCCCCCGGGTCGCCGACACCCGGGCGGCGCTCGCCGTCGGCCGGGGCGCCGACGCGGGCCCCGCGACCGGCTGGATCCGCCCGCCCGGCGGCGGCCCGCACGGCGCCGAGCCCGGTCCGCCGCCCGGCTCCCGCCCGCTGAACGTCCCCGCGCAGGGCGGCGGCACGGGCGTGGCTCCGCCCCCGCCGGAGCCCGGCCACTGGCGGCCCTGGCGCTTCCGCATGTCGAACGACGTCTGGGGCACCCCGGTCGTCGAGGGCGACCTGCTCTACGTCACCTCCTTCGAGGTGCACGCCCTGGACACCGGCAGCGGCCGGCGCCAGTTCAAGACCCGGGACGTGGCCTGGTCCATGGCCGTCGCCGGGGGCCGTATTTACGCCTCCGACGGGCCCACCCTCTACGCGCTCGACGCCACCGACGGCGGCGAGCGCTGGCGGCTGCGCACCGACGCCTGGGTGTACTCGCTCAAGGTCGACCGGGGCACGGTGGTCACCGGGACGCGCGGCGGCGGGGCCCAGGGCTGGGAGGCGTCCAACGGCGCCAAGCTGTGGGAGGTCACCGGCGTCCAGACCGACTTCGAGACCCCGGAGGCGGGGCCCGCCGTGCACGACGGCACCGTGTACGTGTGGCGGGACGCCCGGCTCCGGGCCCTCGACGCCCGGACCGGCGTGGAGCGCTGGTCGTACCCGGTCGGGGACGCCGCCTCCTGCGGGGGCGTCCCCGTACGGGTGGCCCCGGCCGGGGACGGCTGCGTGTACGTGTCGGCCGGCACCCGGGTCCTGTCGATCGACGTCGCCGCCGGGCACGTCCGCTGGCACTTCGAGGCCCCGGCCGTCTTCCTCTCCCCGCCCGTCTTCGCGCCCGGCCCGGCCGTCACCGGCGGCGGCGTCTACCTCGCCGACCACCTGGGCACGGTGTACGCGATCGACGCCACCACCGGCCAGGACCGCTGGCGCATCGCGACCGAGCCGCGCCAGTCGGCCGAACCGGTCCTCGTCGCCGACGGCAACGTGCACGTCGGCAGCGGCAGCGCGCTCTACACGCTCGACGCGGTCACCGGCACCCCCCGCTGGCGGTTCGCGGCGGGCGGCGCGCTGGTCGGCTCCCCGGTCGTGGCGGACGGCCGCATCCACTTCGGCTCGGCCGACCACGTCCTCTACACCCTGGACGCGAACGGCGGCCAGCTGCGCTGGAAGCTCGCGACCGGGGGCGAGATCACCGGCTCTCCGGTGGTGAGGGGCGGGGTCGTGTACGCGTGCAGCAAGGACCGCTGCGTGTACGCGCTCGACGCGGTGAAGGGCACGGCGACGGGCCGCGGCGCGGCAGCGGGCCGCTGACCCCTTCCCGTACGGGTCGGGGCGAGCGGTCCCGTACGGGAAGGGGCGGACGGTCCCGTACGGGCCGGGCCCCGCGGGAGACCGGCGCCGGCACGGCCGTGACGGCCGTCGCACCGGGCACGGAAGGGGCTTCGGACGGCGGCCGTCGTTCCGGGGAGAACGGGGACGGCGCGGGCGCCGCGGCGGACCGGCGGCGCGGCCCCCCGGGCGGTCCGGCTCTCGTTCCCGACGCTACGCCGGGTCCGGAGGGGCCGCCACGCGGCGCGGGAACGGCGTTAGTGTGGCGCGAACACGACAGGAGTGACGGGGGAACGACGATGGTACGGACGCGGCTGAAGCTCGCGGCGACGCTCACGGCGGTGGTGCTCGCGCTGACCGGTTTCCAGACCGGCGGCCACGGCGGCAGCGGCGGTGGCAGCGGGAAGAGCGGCAAGAGCAGGAGCCACTCCTCTTCCTCCGACGACGATTCAGGCGGCGGCTGCTCCAGCTCCGAGAAGGACAACGACGACTACGGCTCCGAGAACGGTCCGGGCGGCGGGTCCACGGCCACGGCGAGCCCGTCCCCGACGTCGGCCCGGGTCGACGTGGAGGTCGTGGACTGCGTGGAACCGGGCCGCCGGAAGACCGGGAAGCGGCCGGCCCGCGCGGCGGACACCACGGCGACGCTGCGGATCGACTCGCACGACGCCGTCGACGGGACGTACACCATCACCCTGGAGTTCAAGGACGCCACGGGCAGGGCGGTCGACTCGGTCGGGACCACCGTCACCGTCGGGAGCTACGAGAAGAAGACCGTCGAGGTCGCGATGGAGCACCCGAAGGCCGTCGACCGGGTGAAGGACTGCTGGGTCTACGACGTCCGCAAGCAGTAGCCCGGGACGTGCGAAGGGCCGGGCGGATGCCCGGCCCTTCTTCGTGCGACGGTCCGGTCGCGTTGCGCACGGGCCCCGCCCGGACGGATCCCCCCTGGTTCCGTCCGGACGTCCCCCGGCCCGTGCGCTCCCCCGTCGACCGGTTCCGTCCGGCCCCGGCGACTCCCCCGAAGTCGCCGCCGCGGCCGTCTCCCCCCGTCGGGAGTGGACTAGTCGACCGGCCGCGCCGTGTGGACCTCGTCGCCCGTGACCTTCTCGGTGATCGCGCCGACCGCCGGCTCCGAGGTGGCGTGCATGTCCTTGGTCACGAGGGTCTCGCCGGCCGGGGCCGTGATCTTCGCGGTGATCGCGCCGATCGCGGGCTCCGAGGTGGCGTGCATGTCCTTGGTGGTGATGAGCGGGTCCTGCTGGATCGGGTCGGTCATGCTCGTCAACTCCTGCGTGTGGTGTCCGTGGTGTGAGGAGGTCCGTCCGGCCGTTCCCCCGTGGACGACCGGACGGACCTCCGGGGCCGGTCACCCCGGTGCCCGGAACGACGACCCTCACTGGCGGTCCGCCTGCCCCCCGACGCGACGGACCGTCATGGGAAGAGCATGCCGGACGGCGATAAACGAACGATGAACGCCCCGGCGGCGGACGCCTACGCGGCCGTCGCGGGGGCCAGCAGCGCGCGGACCTCGTCGGCCTCCGGGGCGCCCAGGCCCTCGAAGATGCCGAGCGCCTCCCGCCAGCAGACCATCGCCCGGCCGCTCTGGCCGATGCCGAAGAGGCCCCGGCCCAGGACGGTGAGGACGTTGCCCCGCCGCCATTCGCCCCCGATGCCCCGCAGCACCGTGAGGGCCATCTCGGCGTTCGACGCCGCCTGCGCGTGCCGGCCGGCGGCGAGGTCCACCTCGGACAGCCGGAAGAGGGTCATGCCCTCCCACAGCCGCTGCCGGCTGTCGGCGAAGACCGCCAGCGCCTCGCGGAGGTGCTCGGCCGCCGAGTCGAGCCGGCCGTCCTGGGTGAGGGCGAGACCGAGGGCGTACCGCCCGTTGGCGCCCCGGAGGGCGTGTCCCATCGCGTCGTAGATCTCGGTGCCCCGCCCGGCGAGGGCTATGGCGCTCGGCGTGCGGCCCGTGGCCAGGTGGATGCGCGACAGGTTGCAGAGGGCGCTCGCCTCCCCCGGCTCGTCCCCGATGCCGCGGAAGCGTTCGATCGCCTCGGTGAGGTAGTGCTCGCCCTCCGCGAAGCGGTTCTGGTACAGGGCGATGATCCCCCGCGCGTTGGCGGACCAGCAGGCCGGTACCGGATCGCCGGCCCGGTCCGCGTGGGGCAGGGCCAGCTCGGCGTCGCGGTCCGCCTCCGCGAAGCGGCCCGCCGTGTGGTGGACGCCCGCCAGGACCATGAGCGCGCGCCCCTCGGCCCTGGCGTCCCCGTGGGCGCGGGCGGCGTCGCGGACGACGACGCCCGTCGCCTCGAACTCCTTGGAGTTCGCCCCCGACTCGCCCAGGTCCAGGGACGCCCACAGCAGGTCCACGCCCCGGCGCAGGGTCGCGGGCGAGGCGGCGGACCGGCGGACGGTGGCCAGGAGGCAGCCGGCCTCCGCGTACAGCCAGTCCTGCGCCTCGTGCCGGTCGGTGAAGGCCAGGCCGTCGTACGCGGTGGGTTCCAGGTGGTCCACGAGCCGGTCGCCGGGGCGCTCGATGGCGTAGACCCGGGCCGCCGTCGACAGGTAGAAGTCGAGGAGCCGGGAGAGCGCCGCCTCCTTCTCCGACGGGGGCTGCTCGTCGCGGTCGGCGCACGCACGCGCGTAGAGGCGGACCAGGTCGTGGTACCGGTAGCGGCCCGGGGCCGCCGATTCCACCAGGGACGTGTCGACCAGGGCTTCGAGCAGGTCCTCGGTGTCCCACAGCGGCAGGTCGAGGACGGCCGCCGCCGCCGGGAGGGAGATGTCCGGGCCGTCCGCGAGGCCGAGCAGCCGGAAGGCGCGGGCCTGGGCCGGTTCGAGCTGGCCGTAGCCGAGCTCGAAGGTGGCCTTGACCGCGAGGTCGCCCGCCTGGAGTTCGTCGAGGCGCCGCCGTTCGTCCGCCAGCTTGGCGGCGAGGACCGAGACCGTCCAGGTGCGGCGGGCCGCGAGCCGGGAGGCGGCGATGCGGATGGCCAGCGGCAGGAAGCCGCAGGCGGCGACCACGTCGAGCGACGCCTCCCGCTCGGCCCCGACCCGCTCCTCGCCCACGATCCGGGTGAAGAGCTGGAGCGCCTCCTCCGGGGACATCACGTCCAGGTCGACCAGGTGCGCGCCCGCAAGGTCCACCATCCGGATGCGGCTGGTGACCAGGGCCGCGCAGCCCGCCGTGCCCGGCAGCAGCGGGCGGATCTGGGCGGCGTCGCGCGCGTTGTCCAGGAGGACCAGGACCCGGCGGCCGTCGAGCGTGGAGCGGTAGAGCGCGGCCCGGTCGTCGAGGGAGTCGGGGATGGCCGAGTCCGGGGTGCCGAGCGCCCGCAGGAAGGAGCCGAGGACGGTCTCGGGCGCCGCCGCGCGCGATCCCGCGCCCTGGAGGTCCACGTACAGCTGCCCGTCGGGGAAGTGCGGGCGGGCCTCGTGGGCGACGTGCACGGCGAGCGTGGTCTTGCCGACGCCGCCGATGCCCGCGAGCGCCGAGACCGCCATGACGTGCCCCTCGGCGGTGGCGAGCCGGTCGCCCAGCTCCCGTACGAAGGCGGCGCGGCCCGTGAAGTCCGGCACGGTCGCCGGGAGCTGGGCCGGGCGGGCGGCGGGCGCGGCGGCCGGGGCGGGTTCCTCGACCGGGCGGGCGAGTTCGGCGTCGGCCCGGAGGATGCGCTGCTGGAGCCGGGACAGCTCGGGGTTCGGGTCGACGCCCAGTTCGTCGGCGAGGAGCCGGCGCGTGTCGGCGTACACGGCGAGCGCCTCGGCCTGCCGTCCGCTGCGGTAGAGGGCCAGCATGAGCAGTTCGCGCAGCCGCTCGCGCAGCGGGTGCGCGGCGGTGAGCGCGGTCAGCTCGGAGACGGCCTCGGCGTGCGCGCCGACCTCCAGGTCGATGTCGAGGCGGGTCTCCAGGAGGGTGAGCCGCCACTCCTCCAGGCGGATGCGCTGGGCTTCGGCGTACGGGCCGGGCACGGAGGCCAGGACCTCGCCGTCCCACAGGTCGAGGGCGCGGGCGAGCCGTTCCCGGGCCGCCGCGCGGTCCCCGCCGGTCCGCAGCTTCTCGGCCTCGGCGGCGAGGTCCCGGGCGGTGGCGAGGTCGAGCGCGGCGGCGGAGGCGCGCAGGGCGTAGCCGCCGGACTCGCTGACGAGGACGTCGGGGCCGAGGGCCTTGCGGAGCCGGGAGGCGTAGGTGCGGACGGCCGCGAGGGCCTGGGAGGGCGGCTCCTCGCCCCAGAGCGCGTCGATCAGCTCGGAGGCGGTGGCGGTGCGGCCGCCGCGCAGGAGCAGGGCGGCGAGCAGGGCGCGTTGCTGGGGGGAGCCGGTGGGCACGGCCTCGCCGTCCCGCCAGGCCCGTACGGGGCCGAGTACGGCGAAGCGCAGCGGACCGCCGGGCCCGCCTTCCGTCTCCGCCGGGATCTCCGGGGCGTCCCCGCCCGCCGCGGCCTCCGGTTCCACCGGGGCCGTCGGGTCCGCCGGGATGTCCCCGCCCGCCTCCGGAGCCCGCTGTGCCGGAACGCGCGGCCCGTCCTCACGGTGCATAGCTCCCCCTGCCCGTACCGCTGGTTTCGCCCGGGACAGTCTGCCTTGTCCGGAGGGAGTCCGTCAGCATCGGGCCGTTGTCGCCCGGGACGTAGCGAGGCCGTAGCCGGGCCGTTGCGGGACCGTTGTACGGGCGGCGGGCGCGAGGGGCGGCGTACGACGACGGCCGGTGACGGACGGGGGGTGCCGGACGCCGGGTCCCGGGGCGGGAGGGGCGGACGGCGGATTCGGGAGGCGGGTGTGCCGGACGGGTTTCCGCGCCGGACACGCTCCGTAGGCGTTCCGCTCCCGCCGGGGTCCCGGGCGTTGGCGCGTCCGGCCCGGGGACGGTCCGGGGGCGGCCCGGCGGCGGGCCGGAAAATTTCTCGGGAAAATTTTGAAACGGACATTTGGGGACGCGCTGCGGTTCCCGCATACCGGACACCGTCGAGCTGACCTACCGCTTGGTCGGGTGGCGTGGCAGCTCGATCTTTCAATCATTGGCGAGCGACCCGAACGACCCCCGCAATGCAAGGAGTCTGTTGATCAAGTGAGCGGATTCTGATCTTCCGGATATGGAAACCGCAGCATTTAACGTCCTGTTCATGACTCAGGTGGAAGCTCGGCCGCAGGCCGGAGACACGGTAAGGGGCGTCGACGCCCCGGGCGACGCCCACGGTGTACGCGCCAAGGGCCTGGGCGGCAATTCCGTCGGCCTCCTCGGCAGCGCCGTCATCGGCGTCTCGACCGTCGCCCCCGTCTACTGCCTGACCTCCACGCTCGGCTCCACGGCCGGTGAGGTCGGGCTCCAGATGCCCGCCGTCTTCCTCGCGGGCTTCCTCCCGATGCTCCTCGTCGCCTTCGCGTACCGGGAGCTCAACAAGGCCATGCCGGACTGCGGCACCTCCTTCACCTGGACCGTGAAGGCGTTCGGCCCCAAGATCGGCTGGATGTGCGGCTGGGGCCTCGTCATCGCGACGATCATCGTCCTCTCCAACCTGGCCGGCGTCGCGACGTCCTACTTCTGGCTCCTGGCGGGCGAGATCAGCGGCAGCGATTCCGTCGCCGCGCTCGACGACAACAAGGCCGTCCACATCCTCACCTGCCTCGCGCTCATCGCCGCCGCCACCGCGATCAGCTACCGGGGCATGACCGCCACCAAGGGCGTGCAGTACGCCCTCGTCGGCCTCCAGCTCGTCGTCCTCGCCGTCTTCGTCGCCATGGCCCTGTCCAAGGCCGGGTCGTTCGAGACCTCGATCGACTTCTCCTGGTCCTGGATGAACCCCTTCGCGGTGCAGTCCTTCGCCTCCTTCACGGCCGGACTCTCGCTCTCGATCTTCATGTACTGGGGCTGGGACGCCTGCATGGCGAGCAACGAGGAGACCACCGGCAGCGAGAAGACCCCCGGCCGCGCCGCCCTCATCGCGATGGTCGTCCTGGTCGGCTCCTACCTGGCCACCGGCATCGCCGCCCAGATGGCCGTCGGCTCCGGCGAGGACGGTCTCGGCCTCGCCAACCCGGAGACCTCCGACAACGTCTTCGCCGCCCTGGCCGGCCCCGTCATGGGCCCCACGCTCGGCATCCTGCTCTTCGTCGCGGTCCTGGCCTCCGCCGCCGCGAGCCTCCAGACGACCTTCATCCCGGTCGCCC
The DNA here is from genome assembly GCF_042892575.1 of Streptomyces sp. NPDC001744. Taxonomy (NCBI): domain Bacteria; kingdom Bacillati; phylum Actinomycetota; class Actinomycetes; order Kitasatosporales; family Streptomycetaceae; genus Streptomyces; species Streptomyces sp. NPDC001744. The sequence goes on along the minus strand of NZ_JBIAUG010000028.1, from coordinate 668 downwards.
GCACGGTCCTCGCGATGTCCACGTACGAGGCGCTGCCGAAGTCCTTCACCGAGGTCCACCCGGTCTTCAAGACCCCGGGCAGGGCCACGGTCGTGGCGGGCGTCGCCACCGGTGCCTTCTACACCGTGATGACCCTGGTCAGCGAGCACGTCCTGGTCGACACCATCTACGCCCTCGGCCTGATGATCTGCTTCTACTACGCGCTCACGGCCTTCGCCTGCGTCCGGTACTTCCGCGGGGAGCTGTTCCGCTCCTTCCGCGACTTCGCCTTCAAGGGCCTGATGCCGCTGCTCGGCGGCCTCATGCTCACGGCGGTCTTCGGCAAGACCCTGTACGACATGTGGGACCCGGCGTACGGCTCCGGCTCCGCCGTCCTCGGCATGGGCTCGGTCTTCGTGATCGGCGTCGGGCTGCTGCTCCTCGGAGTGGTGATCATGCTGGTCATGCAGCGCCGCAGCCCCGCCTTCTTCCGGGGCGAGGTCCTGACCCGGGAGACCCCGTCCCTGGTGATGGAGGACTGACCGGCCCCCGGGGCGCCGGAACGCGGAGGTGGGGGGGGGGCGGGGGCCCCCCCCCCCCCCCGAGAGGGCCCGCGCCGCCCCCGCCCCGCGCCGCCCGGGCCCCCCGGGCGCCGCGCGGGCGGGCGAGGCCCCCCCCCCCCCCCCCCC
>NZ_JBIAUG010000027.1:0-82412 GCF_042892575.1 Streptomyces sp. NPDC001744 | reverse complement strand
CGCCTCCGGCCGCGTGATCGCCGCCCACCTCTCCCCGTCCCTGGTCGCCTCCGTGCTGGAGCAACCGGTCCCCGCCGGCGCCGGGCCCGGCGCGGTGCACGACACCGCGGCGTACGCCGCGTCCCTGATCCAGATCCGCGAGGCGGGTCACGCCGTCTCCCGCGAGGAGGTCACCGGCTGGAGCGCGGTCGCCGCCCCGGTGATGTGGGGTGACGCCGTCTACGGCGCGGTCTCCGTGCTCAAGCCGTCCTCGCTGATGCCCGAGGACCTGGCGTTGCCCGTCGCCGCGACCACCGCGGCCGCCGACCGGCTCACCCTGCTCGCCTCCGGCGAGAGCGAGCCCTACCCGTTAGCCGGGTAGACCTCCAGCACCGACCACGACATGGGGCCGCCCCTCGCACCGGCAACGGGTGCGAGGGGCGGCCCTCGGTCGTGTCAGGGTGCGGCGCCACGGGGGAAGCGCCGCACCCTGCGGCCAGAGTAGCCCCGCCCGCCCCCGTACGCGGAGGGTTTCCCACCGGATCAACTCACCTCTTAAGAGGTGAGTTTCTGGGGTGAGTCCACGGGTGAGTGACGGGGTGCGTGTCGAACCCGTCGTTCCCGGCGTCGCCCCTACGGTCGGGCCGTGACGAACGATCAGAAGTGGACGCAAGGACTCCGGGCCCGGGGACGGTACGCGCGGCGACGGCTGGAACTGAGCTGGAATCCGTGCGGTCAGACGATGGTGTACGAGGGTCCGGCGACCCTGGTCTCGATGGTGGAGGTGTCGGCACTCGCGCGGGCGCTGGAACTCGTGGAGCAGGCCGCGCGGCCGCCGGAAGGCCTGACCCGCACAACCGCTCTCGGCTGGAAGGCAGGCGCCGGCGCGACGGTGGACGCCCTGCGTGCCGCGCTGGAGCACCAGGCCGGACTGCTGCCACCGCCCCCTCCTCCCCGGCCGCGCCGGGAGCCGCCTCCTCCGGCGACGCCGGAGGAGTTGGCGGAGGCCACCTTGTACGTGCACGGCATCGACTGGTCCGAGGGTTGACCGTCACTTCTGGCCAGTGCACCCGTTCCGGCCATTCCCGTAAGGCGCCTTACGTAAATCCCGTAAGGCGCCTTACAGTTTTGGCATGGAAGAGACGAAGCCCGCAGGACCCACGGGCGTGCCCGCGCGGGTGCCTCCCCGGTACAAGGAACTGGTCGAGCAGTGGGGTGCGGCGGTCGGCGTGGAGGATGCCCGTACCCGCTGGGGGAAGCTGGTGGCGGCCGCCGAGGACGGCACCGTCACCCTGATCGCGATGGACACCACGGCGAGCCTGGGCTACCCGACGTGGGCCGCCCTCGCCCCCCTGGACAAGGTCGCTGACCCCGGCCGGTGCCCGGTGTGGCCGCTCACCTCCGCCCGGCCCCGGCTCGCGGACGTGGTGCTGGCCGCCACCCGCTTCCCCGACGGGGCGCCACAGATCCTCACCCGGCACCGGCGTCCGGTCGTCGCCCTGGTCGCCGCCCTCACTCTGGTCGACCTCCCGCCTGACGGTGAGCGCATCGACGTCGACGCCCATCTGCGGTCCGGCGGCACGATCACCCTGGAGTACGACTACGGCCACCCCGGCTCGACGTACGAGGACGGGGAGGTGGACCAGGAGCCGATCCCCGAGCGCTACATCGCGCGTGCCAAGGAGCCGGACGGCGGCGAGATCGGCCAGGGCGAGGGCGACAGCGTCGCCGAGGCCCTGCTGCGGCTGTGGCGCCCGCCCGCCCACCTGTACTCGGACGAGCCGCCGTTCGACCCCTGGGGCAAGCCCCCGCCCGACGACCTGCCGGAATCCGCGCTGCGGTTCTGACCCCTCACGACGAAGGAGAGACGTACGTGACCACCACCCTCAAGGCCCTTCGCGACTACGGGCCGCGCCAGTTCGGCGACCGGCTCGGCTTCTCGGAGTGGCAGTTCGAGCGGGCCCTGCGGCTGGAGCTGATCCCCGCCGCCGACCTCGGCGGCCGCTGGTCGGCCGACGTCTTCAACGACGTCGTGGGCCGCCTCGACGCGGTGCGCGCGGCGGTCGGCACCGTGCCCGACGTCGGGGCGGACCGCGCGGAGAAGTACCTCGCGGAGAAGTTCACCGGCCTGACCGTCCACCCGGGCACCGCCGCCGAACTCGCCCGGCGCGACCACCTCCCGCGCCGCGGGGAGTTCAAGGGGCACACCCTGTACTGCGGGCTGACCCTGGAGCGCTTCACCGACCGCCGCAAGGTCGCCCGGGCCTCCGCCGCCGGCCGCACGTACACCAGGGACGACGCGGCGGCCGTCCTCGGGCTGCGCCCCGCGGACTTCGACCACCTTCTGCGCGCGGGCCTGCTGACCCACTCGGAGACCACCGTGTCCACCTGGTACAAGGGCATCGTCGTCAAGCTGTACCGGCAGGCCGACCTCGACCGGGTGCTGCGCTCGTCCCGGATCGACTGGGACGCCGTGCGTGCGACGAAGAAGGGGCACCAGTCCCCGCTCGCCAAGCTGCCGACCCGCGCGGGCTGACCGCGCGCCGCCCGGCTCCCCGTGGCCGCCGACCTGTCTCTACTGGTCGGCGGCCACCCACAGCATCAGGCCCGTTCCCGGCTCCAGCGTCTCGGTGCGCGTCCCGGCTTCATCCGCCGCCGCGCCGCGCGAGCCACCGGCGAACCACAGCACGGTGATCCCCTGGTGCCTCAGCCAGGCGTCGGCGTCGCCGTGGACGTCGACCAGCTCGCGTTCGAGCAGCAGCCGGAACGAGTCCGGCCCCACGCCGACCAGGTCGGCTCCGCCGCGCCCGCTCACCCCCTGGGCCAGCTCGCGGGCCTGCGCCGCGCAGGCCTGGACGGCGTGGACGGCGGACATCATCGGGAAGGCGTCCTGCATGCCGCCGTCGATCTCATCGTTCCAGTTCACGGCGCCACGGTATCGGCTGTCGACCGGCCCGACCGCCCGCGGCCGCCGACCTACTCCGGCTCGGCGGCCGCCGCCGTTTCCGCCGTGAGCTGGCGTACGGTGCGCGACTCCCGCGTCGGGCGCAGCGGTGCGCCGTCCGGGCCGCGCACGTGCTCGATCACGGTGATCTCCTCGTGGTGGTGGCGCTCTCGCTCGGGGTCGTCCCGGTGCACGCGTGGGTTCATGCAGTGCGAGCGGTCGTACTCCGCGATCACCTGCCGGTAGTCCAGCGTCCGCCCGCTCGGCGCCGGCGCCGCCGGGGTCGACTCGGCGGGCGCCGGGCGGCGGCCCCGCAGCGTGACGAGGTGGACGGCGGAGTCGTCCTCGACGCCCTTGCGCCGGTCACGCCGGAGGTCGGTGGGCTTGCGCGGCTGGACGCGCTGCTGGGTGATCGGCCGCTTGGTGACCTGCTCCTGGGTGATGAAGTCCCAGCACGCGTAGACGACGTGAGCGACCTCGTCGGTGGTGCCGATCTGCATCGGGCCCGGGGTCTCGGTGGCGCCGGTCGTGGTCTCGTTGTCGGCGAGCAGCGGCGGCGTGCCGGGGACGGCATGGGTCGGGCGAGACCAGAAGGTGAGCCACCACGTCGGCTTCTCCCGGCCGTCGAAGGCCTCGATGTGCCGCACGCCGTCGGGCCCGAACCAGCGCCAGAACGGCTGACGGGGCCCCGCGACCGGGGTCGGCCGCAGATGCCCGGGCGCGTGCGCGAAGTCGGCGGCCCACGGCCCCCAGGACACTGCGACGATGTCCGCCGGCTGTTCCTCGCCCTGCGGGACGGTGCGCACGAGGGGCTTGCCGAAGGCGATGAAGCCGCGCCGGGCGGGCACCCGGTGCGGGGCCAGCGGACCCTTGCGGCCGCGCTCCGCCTTGCGGATGGCGGCCTCGGTCATCTCCTCGTCCACGTGGTACAGCCGGGCCTTGGCGAGCCGGTCGTTCTCCTGCGCGAGCAGCACCCGGGCCGCGTCGTCGGCGGAGTTCAGGTACGGCACGAGGGTGCCGGTGTTCTCGAACAGGGCGAGGGCGAGCCGGTTGACGGCGGGCTTGCCCTGCTGTGCGCTGATCAGCCGGGCCCGCAGGTCGGGCAGGCGCCGGGGGTCGATCGGCTCGGTGGTGGCCATCGCGGGGAAGCGGCGGGGCCCGGCTTCGAGCAGCGCGTGCACCCCGGCGCCGATCGCGATCAGCTTCTGCGCGTTCTCGACGGAGGCCGCACAGGCGCGTGCGATCAGCTCATGAAGCTGGGAGTCGTCCTCGCCGTCGATCGCGGACTGGAGCAGGCTGGCGATGGCCGGGGGCGCGGCGGGCAGGTTCCGCGCGACGCTGAAGTGCCCGTATCCGCCCGCCTGCCAGCGTTCGGCCGCCGCCCGGCACATGCTCAGCAGCTCCGCGACGACGGGCGCCTGCCGTTCGAGCAGGGCGACGTGCACGCTTTGGGCCCGGAGCTGTTCGGCCACCTCCGTGGTCGGCTTGGACAGGGCCTCTCCGGCGAGTGCGGCGAGGCGCTCGGCGAAGGCGGTGTCCTGCGCGGTGGGGGCGGGACTCGGACGGTCGGTGATGCCGGACATGCCCGCCAGTATCCCAAGAGTGACGGGCCCCGGAAGCCGTCCCCGGCGGTCGGCCGCCTGTGGAATCCTGCCTGTCGACCAGCACGGCGAGCAGGGGGAAGACGATGACGCACCCGACGGTGGACCGGAGCGCAACACAGGGCAGCGCGCTGCCGCTGCTGGCGTCGGTCTGCGCGACCGCCGCCGCGGCGGCGGCCCTCGTCGTCCTCGCGAAGGCGGGCACGCTGCTCGACCGGCGGCCCTGGACCGTGCTCCTGGTCGTGGCCGCCGGGATGCTGGGCCTGGTCGGCGGCTGGTGGGTGTTCCGGCTGATGGGCTTCGACCGCCGGCGGCTGACGATCCGCACCACGGTGGCCGCGCTGGTGATCGGGGCCACGATGGTCTGGGGCACCAACGCCGTCGCCTCGCAGGTCTGGAAGTCCGCCTGGCAGCGCTACACCGACGAACTCGGCGGCTCCGGCGCGTGCCTGTCCGGGACGCCGTACGGGGAACGGTGGGCGTCGGCCATCACGATGACCGTGGGCAACGACGACCGCCCGATGGAAGTGTGGCCCGGCACGGTGGAGGGCTCGACGCGGGCCACCCCGACGAAGGTGCTCCGGCTGCACTTCGACAAGAGCCGCACCCGCCCCCTGACCCCGGCGGACGCCTCCTCGCGCGCACTCCTCGACTCCTACGGCTGCCGCTGACCGGCGGCCCGCCCGCCGTACGACGAAGGCCTCCGGGACACGTTCCCGGAGGCCTTCGTCGTGAGCGGGGCCCGGTCAGTCGGCCTTGACCACGTACACCGTGTCCAGGAACGGCCGATCCTCCGGGCCCTTGGGATAGTCCAGGACGGTGATGTCCTGGTGGGTGCACCCGCCGTCGCGGTGCGCGGCGGGGTTCATGCAGTGATCGCGGGTGTGCTCGTGCACCCACCACCGGCCCCGGTCGTAGCGGCGGGTCGGGCCCGTCCCGTCCGTCTCCCGGCGCGGGCGCGGCACCGACTCCTGGCGGCCGCGGATGGTCACCAGCCGCACCGTGCCGTCGTCGGTGATCCCCCGGCGCCGGTCCGCGCGGACCTTGACCGGCTTGCGCTTCTCCTCGGCGACGTCGACCACGCCCTTGCCCACCCGCTCCTGGGTGATCAGGTCCCAGCAGGCCACGATCGCCCGGGAAGCGAAGTCGGCCTCGTCCTGTGCCTTGTCCCTCGCGGCGAACACGTCCCCGGCGGTCATCCGCTCGAACCCGACCGGCCCGAGCGGCGGCGTGGCGGCCGCGTGCGCGTACAGGGTCACCGACCACGTCGTCGGGGCGTCCTCGCTGCGGCCGGGCGGCTGCCAGACGCTCCAGGACGCGGCGACCAGCGGCGCCATGCCCGGGGCGTAGTCGACGGGCTGGTCGAACACGAGGAACCCGGTCGGGGACGGAACGCGCTGGGCGTCCAGCGGGGACTTCCGGGGCCGGGCGGCCTTGCGGGTGGCGACCGCCGTGGTGTCGGCGTCCGCGTAGTACATGCGCGCACCCCGCAGCCGGTCCCGCTCCTGCTCGCACAGCAGCCGGGCCCGGCCCCCGTGGTCCAGGCCCGGGAACGCCTCGGCCGGGAAGATGGCGGCCAGTTGCTCCTCCGTCAGCTCCCGGGCCGTGCCCTCCGCCGTCTCGGGCGCCTCCAGCCGGGCCACGAGCTGGCGCCGCCACTCGGCGACCTGCCGGGGCCGGGGCGACCACGGGGGCGCCTCGGTGCCGTCCAGGGTGAAGGTGGTGAGCGTGCCGTCGGGGTCGAGCACCGCGGCGGCGCCGCTGAGCGCGCTGAGCAGCGTCGCCAGGGTCATCCCGCCGGCGCGCTCGAACTGCCTGACCCTGCGCTCGAAGGCATTCCAATCGTGGCGGGTCAGGTCCTCCAGCGCGGCCCACACGTCCCGGTCGTCCTCGACCAGCTCGGCGAGGGCGGGCGCGGCCTCCTCGATGTAGCGGCCGTGCTCCTCCTCGAACTGCATGAGCTGTTGGGCGCCGAACAGGGCGACCTCGTAGCCCCGGCCGCCCTTGATGGCGTCGCCGCCAGTCGCGGTCTGCTGGATGGTGCGGGCGTACCGGTCCGCCTCCAGAGCGGGGTTGCGCTGGAAGGTGCGGGCGACGGCGGTCAGGTGCCGCCACTTGTTCGCGGTCGCCTGGGTGGCGACGAAGACGCCGGGGAGCAAGGGATCTCCTCACGTAAGAACAGATGCGTACGGGCTGGAGCCGGTGGCCGCTGGGGGCCTTCGCCGGCCCCCAGACCCCCGCTCCCCGCGGCACCGACCGGCGCGGGCAGGGAGAGAGGGGTTGCGCTGGGTGCGCGCCGGACGGCACCGCGGCCTGTGCCGTCCGGGCTGGTGTGATCGGGCGTCAGAGCGGGATGCAGCCGACGCTGAGGTGCCAGTACCGGCCGCCGTACGGCCCGAGGTGACGGCCGATGGTCGTCAGGTCGGTGTCGGCCAGGCCGGGCGAGACGATCAGGGAGATGCTGCCGCCGCCGTGCCGGGCCATGTTCGTCCACAGGTGGATGCGCGGGTCCGCGGGGATGACGATGCGCGCGGCGCTCTCCTCGCACAGGAGCTGGATCGTCACCCGTCCGTCTTCCTCCTGAGTCCAGCGGGCCTGCGAGTCGGCGGCCCGGGCGACCTGCCCCCGGGGCGCCATGCGGTAGCGGGTGACGAAGTCCTTCACCTCCGCCTCGTCCACATCGGGCTCCACGACCAGGACCAGCGCGGCGAGCACGGTGCCGTCGGTCATCGGCAGGCCGGTCGGCACGGCGGCCACTGGAGGCGTCCCCTCGTACAAGGTGCCGCCGAGTTCCCTCTTCACAGCCCAATTCCCTCCGTTGGGGCGTCCTCGAACGCCTCCCCCTCGTCCACGTACTCCCAGAACACCGGGCTGTTGGCGGACCAACCGCCCTGGCGGCGGAGCTTGTCGACGCGCTTGCGGTTCTTGATGCCGAGGGTGACCAGCGTGCGCCGGGCGGAGTGACCGGTGATCCGGCGCCCGGTCAGGCCCGCGTACCTCGCGGAGCGGGCGAGGGCGCGACCGACACCGTCCGGCGACAGGCGCTGAGAGCCCTGGTGGCCCCACTGGTCGACCGGCAGGAACGCCGGGCCGTCGGGGTCCGCGCCGGCGGCGAGCTTGGCGAGCCGGTACGCCTGCCAGCAGCGCACCGGGCACGTGCTGCGGTTCTCCCCGTACGTGACGGGGTCCTTGCGCGCCGGGCGGCCCTTGACCGAGGGCACGCTGACCATCAGCCCCTCGTCCACGACCACGATGTCCGGGTCGTCAAGCTCGGACATCTCCTCGTTGCGCCCGGCGACGGCCACCTTGATGGCGTTGAGCGCCTGGTCCCGCAGCCGGGCCAACTCCGGCACCCGGTAGACCCTGCGGCGCCGCGCCGTCGGCTCCGGCGTGCGCTCGCGCGGGGCCTCCGCCATCGCCCGCAGGTCAGCCGGGCTGAGCGAGGCGGCCTTGCCGCGGCCGCGCTTCTGGCGCTCCTTGTCCAGCCGGAGCGGCTTCAACGCACGCCGGGCCGCCTCGGTGGCCTCCTTCGGCACGGTGAAGCCGCGCTTGCGGGCCTCCGAGGTGACGCCGGTGATCCTGCGCTCGATCGTGTTCGGCGGCGCCTCGACCACCTGGTCCAGGTAGACGACGAAGCCGACGAAGGTGCCGACCGTGATGGTGCTGAGCGGCAGGCGGGTGCCCTTCTGTTCCGCGAGCCAGTCGTGGAACTCGCCCCAGATCTCCCAGTCCCGCTTGTAGCCGTCCTTGGTCTTCTTCGGCCGGATGTCCTCCAGGTGCTGCTTGGCGTCCGTGTCCAGGGCCTGGAGGACGGCGGCCACCGGGTCGCGCACGGCGACCGCGCCGGCGCCGGGGGCGTCGTCGTCCTCGACCAGCTCGGCGTCGACCACCTCCACCGGCTCCAGCGCGGCCCCGCACTCCTCGGCAGTCGTCATCGGGCCTCACCCAGTCGAGCAGGTCCACAACTGAAGGAGAGCACCCCGTGGTCCTCGGGAACCCCGTGTTCCTTCACAGCCGTCTGCCGAACCGAGTCGAGCAGACCCAAGCGGGTGTCGTGCGGGAGCGCCAACGAGCTACCCCAACTGCTGTACTGCCGCTCGCCGGAGTGGTCGCGCCACGCCACGGCCAAGGTCCAGAAGACCGGAAGGGGCGGCTCGTCCAAGTGAACGAGAACGTTGGGAGAGAGATCGAACCACGTCGTGGAGTAGCGGTCGAACCGCAGGCCGAACTCCGCCTCTGCGTGGTTCTGAGCACCCTGATACAGGTCGGCGCGGATGTCATCGGGGCCGGTCAGCACCACATCGGTGCGAGTGCGGTAGTAGGGGGCCTCGGGCACTGCCACCGTGATGCCGCGGAAGTAGCGGTCCGTCGCGGTTGTCACTCGGCGACCTCCTCCACCGTCTCGGCGAGCTTGCCGACCCGCTCGGCGGTGTGGGTGATCCGCTTGGCCTCGACCCGGAGCTGGGAGCCGTCCTCGTCGTGCTCGGTGCAGTCCGCCGCGACCTCGCCCACCAGGTGCGCGATCTCCTCCAGCACCACGGCGCTGGCCTTGAGTCCGGCGCGCAGCTCTCCGCGCTCCAGGTGGTGGGCGGCGCGGGGAAGGTCGTCGTACGCGGGCAGATCGTCACGGGTGGCGACGGCGGCCTGCTCCTCGTCCTCGGCCGGGAACGGCACGAACACCTGGGTGAGCATCAGCCCTGGCTGGGAGGTCTCCGCCTCGGTGGCGAGCCCGGACACGGTGGCGACCAGCCGGGGGTGGATGGTGTGCACTTCGTTCTGCTCGCCGGGCAGTGCCCGGGTGTGGTGGTCCAGGGACAGCGGCATCTCGTCGGGGAGCTGCTCCAGCAGGGCCCGCAGCTCGCCCACGGTGTCCACCATCGGCGCCGCGGCGACCGCCGCCCGCAGCAGGGCCGCCCGCTCCGTACGGGCGTCGCGGTTCTCGACGGCGGCCCACCCGAGGCCGAACGCGACCCAGCGCGTCACCTCGTCGTACGCCTCCTCGTCCAGACCGACCAGGATGTCCGCGCCGTCCGCGAGGTGCTGGTGGTAGAGGGTGCGCTGCCCTTCCGCCCACAGCCGCAGGTCGTCAACGGCCGCCAACACCGTGGTGTCGAGCGCGGCCGCGACCTGGTCCCACGTCGCCCCGAGTCGCAGCGCCTGCGCGACCATGCCGCCGCGTTCGCTGCGCACGGCCCGCCGGATCGCCTCGCCCACGGCGAGCTGCGTCAGGGCGTCGCCGACGACGGCGTCCTGGTCGCGGTCGTGCTCGGTCCGCAGGCGCTCACCGGCCTCGGCGCGCTGCTGTGCGAGGGAGGTGAGCGGCGTGCCGGCCGGAACATCGCCGGGACGGCGGGTCTCGGCGGCCTGCGGGGTGGTGTGCTGGTCGGTCATGCCTTCTCTCCGAACGGTGCGGGGACGGTGCGGCCGTGCTCGCGCAGCCACTGGTGGAGCGCCTTCTCCTCGTCCCGCAGTCGCCGGAAGGTGGCGTCACCGGCGGGCGTCAGGTCCTTGAAGGAGACGCGGGCGCTGCGGGTCTGCGCCCACAGGCACAACTCCCACTCCGGCCGCCCGGTGTCCGAGTTGTAGGTGGCCGGGTGCAGCGAGCCGTCCCGGACGAACGCGTCCCGCTCGCCCTGCCGCTGCTCGACCTTGGCCTCGGCGGCGGCGAGCGCGGCCCGGGCCGCCTCGACCTCCTTCTCCGCCTCGGTGATCCGGTCCTCGTAGAACGCTGTGACGACGGCCGTGCCGTCGATCCGGTCCGTGGTGCTCACTGGTCCTGGTCCTCCTTCGTCTCGGTCCTGGCGATCCAGATGGGGCTGCCGATCAGCACCACGTCGGCGGTGACGGTGCCCACACGGACGGGCCCGCGGTGGTGTGCGTAGACGTAGGTGCCGACCTCGCAGCCGAGCGGGACGGCCCGGCCTTCGTGGGCCTGGTGGACGGCGGACGCGAGGGCCGCCAGGGAGCCGGTCACCCCGGGCACCGCGAGCGCCTCGACCGCGGCCTCGTCGGTCTCCGGGTGGTCGACGGCGAGGAGCTGCAAGGCGCGCACCACGGTGGTGTCGTTCAGGGTTTCCCGGGCGCCGCTCGGCAGCGTGTCCTTGTCCTTGCCGGGCTGGACGTTGCGGGAGGCGCCGAACAGGCACCAGCCCACGGTCAGCGTCGGCAGGCGGCTGACCCCGGTGTAGAGCACGAGGCGCGGGTCCTCGAACCCGCCGCTCTGGTACAGGGCGATGTCGCCGTAGAGGGCGAACGGTCCCGTCGGCAGCGCCGCCGGCCACGTGGCGAACGCCTGCGCCGCCGACGGGAGCTGCTGCTTGACGGCGTCGATCGCCGCGTCCTGGTTGCCGCTCACTGGGCCTGTGCCTCCTCTTCGGCGGCGGCCGCGTCCAGCTCCGCCGCCACCCACTTCGCCCCCGCGGTGAAGGACGCGAACGGCTTCTCGCCGCTGTTCTTCGCCCACGTCGCGTAGCCCGACAGGCCACGGGCGGGCGGGTAGAACTCGGGCCCGATGGCCGCGTGCCACACCGTGCCGCCGCGCTTGCCCCGGCCCTCGGTGACGACGCCGACGATGTCCTTCTCGGACAGCCGGTCGACCTTCTGGCGGGAGCAGAGGTAGGCGCCGGGCGTGGTGTAGTCCCGCAGGTTGAGCAGCGGCGGACCCGGGTAGAGCCACAGCCCGGCCACCCGCCTGGGCGGCTGCCCGTACCCGGTGCGCACCGTGGTGGTCGTCCGGGTGCGGTGCTCCTCGCCGCTGACCAGGTGGACCCTGCCGCACGAGCGGCACAGCACCCGCACGGTGATCCGGTCGTAGTGGTCGCGGTGGCCGCACTCCTCGTTGGGGCACGCGTGCTCAGGGCCTTCCCGGCGGGAGCGCAGCGCGTCGGACTCGGTCTGCTGGTCGACCTCCCAGACGGGCTTGGCGCAGTCCGGCCCGTGGGCGAACGGCTGCCACTCCAGGTGGGCGGCGATGGCGTCGGAACTGCTCATCGGGCCGTCACTTCCCGTCCGCAGTGAGCCAGCGCAGCAGGAGGGTGGTGTCGTTCTGCACGGCCTGCTCGATGCCGGTGCGGATGTGCTCCAGCAGCGCGAGGCCCGGCGTGGGCTCGCAGTAAACCAGGACCAGGGTGTCGCCGTCGTCGTCCGGCAGGATGTCGGGGAGCGTGCGCCACGACCAGTCCCGACCGGCGCCGCGCCGTGCGGCGCGGACCTCGCCGACGCTCACGGCGCGGGGCCGGTAGCCGACGCGGTGCAGCATGGCGAGCCCGGGGTCGTCCTCCGGCTCGCAGTCGGCGGGGCACGCCGGGCTCGGCTCCGCGTCGCAGCGGCGCGCGACCTCGCGGGACAGCTCGCCGAGCCGCATCACGGCCGCCTTCGGGGCCCCGCCGGCGGCGACGGTGCGGGCCACCTCCACGGTCTCGCGCACCAGGTGCTCGGGCGTCAGCTCGGTGGCGTTCTGCCGCCCCAGGTAGTCCAGCGCCTCGTTGACCGGGAGCATCGGCACGGCCCCGCGCGCCGGGCCCACCCAGGTCACGGAGTCGGAGGAGCTGTCGATGTCGGTGAGGCGGTGGGGGACGAACCGGGTCGTGCCCCGGCCCATCTCGCCCACGAAGGCCCCGTCGCCGGTCTCGCTCGGGTACGGCTTGCGGCCCTGCCGGATCAGCCGGGCGATCTCCTCGCGGGCGCCCTCCGGGGTGCCGTCGGGGAGCAGGCCGCTCTCCCGCGCGAGGTAGGCGGCCTCGTCCAGCATCAGCACGACGCGGTCGGTGGAGCCGCCGGTGCGCTCCTGCTGGACGGCCAGCACCGCGGCGAGCATGTCCTTCGCCGACGCGATCGTCTTGCCGGGGGTGCCCTTCTCCAACTCGGCGCGGAGCTTGAGGAGTTCCACGGTCTGGTCCTGGAGCTGGGTGGCGGCCCACGCGCGGGCTGCCTCGGCCTCGGCGTCCTCGTCGGCGTCCCGGTGGTACTGCTCGGCGACGGCGGCGCAGATGTCGGAGTCGCAGAGGACACGGGCCACGGCCTCGGCTCCGTCGGGGTGCTGGATCACCGCGACGTCGGCGTCGGCCAGCTCGGCGGCGACGCACTCGGAGACGAACCGCAGGCCCTCGCGGGCGGCCTCCATCAGTGCGGAGACGCCCCGGTTGCCGTGCTCGGCGAGCTTGGCGTCGTCCCAGCGGGCGCGCTGGGTGTGGACGGTGTAGTGGCGGTCCGGCTCTCCCGGTACGAGGAGCAGCGGTACGGACAGCGGCATGAGTGTGGCCTCTCGATCTAGTGGGCGGTGGCGTTGGTGATGGCGAGACGGCAGACGCCGAACATGATGAGCAGCGTTCCGGCGACGAGTGCGGGGAACGCCAGGTGGTTGCAGAGGGAGTCGACGTTCGTCCAGATCCACACGTTGATGTTGGTGCCGGGGGAGGTGCCCTTGGGCTTGGTGTAGTCGTACTGGCCCATGCCTCCGCCGGCGGCCACGCAGAGGACCCCGACCAGCACGAACCCGAGCGACGCACGCCGCTGGTCCCGCTTGTCGTAGTAGCCCGTACGAACGCGCTCCTGGTGGACGGCGAGTTCCCCGGGCGCGAGGTCCAGTTCCTTCTGGGCGACCCAGTCGGCGGCGGCCTTGGCCTCGATCGACTCGGCGGCGTCGAAGTGGTGACGCTGGGCGGCGCTGTGGCAGTCGCTCTCGTCGCACAGCACGCGGCCGGTCATCGTCACCGACCCGTCCGGGTGCGCGGCGGTGTCGATGTCCGGCTCGGTGAGCTGTGCGTAGGCGCAGGTGGAGGCGGCCTTGCGGACGCCTTCGCGGACCGCTGCCTCCTGCGCGGCGCGGCCGTCGGGCTCGGCGGCGAGCTGCTCGGCGCTCCAGCGCTGGCGGTCGGTGTGCACCGTGTACGACCGGTCTATCGGCGGCAGGGTGATAGTGACGGGCACGTTCAGCGGCATGGGCTCAGTCACCCTTTCGTGTGGTTGCGGCCCGGGCGATCCGGGCGAGGTGCTCGAAGTCGGCGTCGGTGAGCGGGCCGCCGTCGGGGCGGGCGTAGTCGATGGTGATGCTCGGGCGGGACCGCACCCGGAACAGGGCAAGCTGCCCCGGCCCGACGGGAGTTGCCTGCGGCGCCGGCGTCTCGACGGGGACGGTCATCGGCCGTTCTCCCGGTGGATCTGGCGGATCAGACGGCGGGTGACGAGGCGCTGGGGCAGCATGCCCTCGGCCACGTTCTTCGCCCGTCCGGCGTGCACCCGCAGCACGGCCACGTAGAACCGGGCCATGAACGCGGCGGCCACCACGGCGGTGACGATGAGGAAGGTCGGCATCACGCGCCCTCGCGGTGCACGAAGATGGTGGCGCGGAAGCAGCCGCGGGTGCGGCGGTCGTCGTCCTTCCACCCGGCGTACAGCTCCTCGCGGCCGTTGACGTGGTCGGTGTCCACCGGCACGCCGACGTGGTCGGCCCACTGCTTGACGGCCGCGCGCTGCTGCTCGGGGGTGTAGCTCAGGCTGTCGGCCGCGCCGATGAGGTTGCCGTTCGTGGCGAGCGACCACCCCAGCGGGGGCAGACCGTTCTTCGCACCGTGCTCGATGAGGTCGGCGAGGTGCCGCTGTGCGCGGCGCTGCCACTCGTAGAGGGTGGCGGCCGGGACCGTGTCGGTCGGGGTGTCGATCTGGGGCACGTCCGTTCGATTCCTCTCGTCTCGGCGGACCGTTCGCTGACCTGTCGTCATGTCCGGTTTATCGCCTCGGATATGGCACGTTATCCGAGCCGAGACGCCCCGGTCCACCACATCACCCGATCGTGTCTAGATTTCTGGTCTGATTCTCCGGGGTGTAGACAGGGAGGGGGTCGGAGGGGCAGACTCACCCATCAGAACCCGGAGAACCGGGCAAGAATCTGTCG
This sequence comes from Streptomyces sp. NPDC001744, assembly GCF_042892575.1. Classification (NCBI taxonomy): domain Bacteria; kingdom Bacillati; phylum Actinomycetota; class Actinomycetes; order Kitasatosporales; family Streptomycetaceae; genus Streptomyces; species Streptomyces sp. NPDC001744. The sequence goes on along the minus strand of NZ_JBIAUG010000027.1, from coordinate 67,996 downwards.
GAAGGCTCGCATGGAGATCATCATTAAGGGAGCAAGCGAGGAATTCGCCCGGGAGGTGCTCCAGCTCGCCGCACAGCAGGGCGCGAACCTGTCCATCAGCACGATCGAACAGGGGTGGACGGAGGAGCGCGCCGAGCGCTACCTCCGCTCGCTGCCCTCCGGTGCCCGCACCTTCGCCCGGCTTGTCGTGGTCGACGGAGACGGCCGCGCCGAGGCGGAGACGCTGCGCGCGGCGGTCGGCAAGCTCAACGGCCCCACCGTCGCCCTGGCCCGTGCCATCCCGCGCGGGGTGCGCGAGGGCTGGTGGCCGGAGGGCACCCCGGCCCCGATCGAGCGGGTGGACGACCCCGATCACCCGTCCTGGCAGAAGGCTGAGGCGTACATGATGAGCCGGGACCTCGTCCCGGTCTTCCGTGCGGCCTTCGCCCGCCTCGCCTACACGCAGCAGGCGGCCCGGGCGGTGGGGATGTACCCCGGCGGCGCGGGCAAGACCTCGTCGTCCCGGACGCTCGACCCGTCGATGCTCAAGGGCTACAACCTCGTTGACCTGGACGGCGGTTCGCTCCCGGCCGACGACGACCAGGACGACGACGGAGTGATGGAGTGCCACGTCTGCCTCAAGCCGTACGAGGCGGACGAGCAGGGCAACGCCTCCCACCTCGACACCGCCCTCGACGCCGACCACACCCCGAGGAGCTGACCGTGACCACCCGCATCCCGCGCCGCGCCAAGCGGGTCTTCTACGCCACCGAGAGCACCACCCGGACCAAGCCGGACGGGGAGGTCATCCGGGTCGCCGGACGCGAGCAGCGCTCCACCACCTTCCGGGAGGCCCGGAAGTTCCTGGACGACCTCGGTGTCCCCGGCGGCGTCACCGTCTGGACCGAGCGCAGCCAGCAGACCAACGCCTACGCCGACCGGCGCGCGGACGGCACGTGGGTGGCCCTGGACCGGCTGACCGGCACCTGGGTGCCGCTGCCCGAGCCCGAGCAGGGGCAGGCGTGAAGGGCGCCTACATCCGCCTGAGCTACACCGACCCGATGACCGGGCAGGCCCCGCGCAGCACGCGGTACCGGGAGACGCAGTACGTCGACCTGGACGGCGTCGTCCTCGTCGTGCGCCACGCCCACCGGTCGCGGAGCCCGCTGTGGTCGGCGGAGCCGTACACGGACCACCTGCACGGCAGCGCTCACGCGCTCTGGGCGAAGCACCTGCAAGCCGGGACCGGCGGCGGCCTGATCTTCGCGCACATCCGGCGCCGTGACCTGCTGGAGCAGATCGCGCAGGCCGTCGGCACCGAGGAGTGGGCCCGCGGGCGGGACGCCTGGATGGGCCTCCCCCGCGACCGCTGGTGGTCCGGCCGGCGGTTCCGGGTCGTACGCCGCGCGCCGCGCCAGTGGTGGGCCGTGCCGACCGACCCGAGCCGGGACACCGAACGCGGGCCCTGGACCAGCGAGCGGGCCGCGCTCGACGCCATCCACCCCAACCTCAACTCCCCGAGAGGCGGCACCACATGATGACCCCGCGCCTGATCCTGTTCGCCGTCCTGCCGGCCGGACTGCTCGGCATCGCCGCGGCGGCCGCCGTCTGGTTCCCCGGCGCCGACGACCTGAGCATGACCCGCCTCCTCGCCGGGGGCGCGGTCCTGGTCGCCGTCCAGGTCGCCGCCAGCGGCGCCCTCGGCTACGTCCTCGGACGGCGCGGAATCGTCCGGTGAGCCGTCCGGTACAGCCCGAGTGCACCGGCTGCGGGATGACGGACATCAACTTCGTCTGGGCGGCCGCCGCCGGGTGGCGCCTGGTGCTGGGACGGCTCCGCTGCCGCCCCTGCGCCGCCGTCTTCCCCGCTTGGATGCACCGCTCCTTCTGATCAACTCCCCGCGAGAGGAATGGACATGACGTTATCGCCCGACGCGCTGACCACGGCGGACACGCTGTGGCAGCACCTCACCGAGCATCAGCCCGCCGTGGCCGCCGCGCTCGCCATGCAGGTGCGCGCGCTGCCCGAGGACTGGTCGCTGCGCGTTCTCGGTGTGGCCCGGCCGCACGCCGCGCTGGAGCTGCCCGCCACCGGCGACGTGCCGATGGAGATCGAGCCGTACGACGCCGCCGACTGGGAGAACTGCCCGGCCTGCGGTGAACTCGACCGGCTGTGCCGCTACCACGAGGGCTACACCACCGGCTACGAGGCGCTGAACCAGCCGCTCACGGAGGCCGCCCGCGTCGACCCGAAGGTCACCGTCGCGGACGCCCTGCGGCGGCTGACCGAGGCAGAGGAGGCCGCCGAGCGCGGCGAGCTGACCGCCGCCGTGGAGCGGATGACCGGGGGGCAGGGATGACGACGACCAGCACCCCGCCGTGCCCGGAGTGCTCGACCACGACCGTCCCGGCGACGGTCGACGGTGAGGACATCTGGCGCTGCCCCGACCCCGAGTGCGGGTGCCGTACGTACGGCACCGGCAACGAGGACCACGACGACGCGCTGCCCTCGTACACCGAGACCGACGCCGCCGGCGCCGTGTTCGTCTACCACGGCACCGGCCACCTCGACCTGGAGGCGACCGCCGAACTGGCCTCGCAGGACGGCCCCGACGAGGACGACGAGGAGCCCACGGGCCCGTTCGGTGCGCCGTTCGTCCTGGAGCCGGGGACGCTCGTCGTCGCGGTCGGTCCTCCCGCAAGTGGGAAGTCGACGGCCGTGGCCCGGTGGTTCCCCGCGACGTGGCGGGTGTCGCTGGACGCCTACCGCGGCTGGCTCACCGACTCCGAGGCCGACCAGGGTGCCAGCGAGGAAGCGCTCGCGATCCGCGCGCTGGTGCTGGAGGGGAGGCTCCGCCGAGGTCTCACCACGGTGTGCGACTCCACCAGCATCACGTCCGCCGCGCGGGCCGATCTCCTCGCCCGCGCCGACGCGTTCGACCGCCCCGCCGTCGCCGTCCTCTTCGACACTCCGGTGGAGGTCTGCGAGGCCCGCAATGCGGCACGGGAGCGCACCGTTCCCTTGGACGTGCTGCGAGAAATGCACGCTCAGCTTCCCACCGCTGATCAGCTACTCAGCGAGGGCTTCACCGCCGTTCACCACATCGAACCCGCCCCGACAGGAGCCACCGTGTCCAACGACATCATCGCCCCCGAGCGGATCGCGGACGCCGTCGCCGTACTGCGCAAGGCGCAGGAAGGCGACGAGGAGGCGCGCGACGACCTCGCCGACTTCTTCCCGGAGTACGAGGGGCTGGTCATGCAGACCGACCAGGCCCGCTACCTCGAACTCGCCGCCCGCGCCGGTCTGGTGGCCACCCACCTCCTGCTCCTCCAGAGCGGCGGCCAGTGGCTGGCCTCGGTGGACACCTACACCTCCGACTTCGCCCTGCCGCTCGCGTCCGTGGCGCTCGGCGACTACGCCAGCAGGACCGAGGCGGTCCGGGAGACGGTGCGCGCCGCGACGGACAACGGCTGGGCGCTCGCCCCCGAGCACGAGTGGGCCGACTTCGACTGCGGCGGTGGGGAGATCCACATCCCGATCCACGCGCGGCCGACGCACTGACCGACCCATCCCGCCTCTGACCAGCGAAAGGACCGCATCCGATGCGTACCTGCACCCGTATCCAGCGTCAGCGCACCAAGGGCTGGCGCAAGCCCGAGCGGTGCATGATCGTGGACCGCACGTCCGACTTCGGCAACCCGTTCACCGTCGCGCAGCTCGTGGACATCGGCTACCAGGAGCCGGAGGCTCGACAGACGGCCGTCGCCGAGTTCCGCCCGTGGCTGCGCGGCAGCCGGTCCAACTGGACCTCCGACGAGAGCGACCGGCGCCGGGAGAAGATCCTCACCCGGCTGCCGGAGCTGCGCGGCATGGACCTGGCCTGCCCGTGCGAGCCCGGCGAGCCGTGCCACGGCGACGTGCTGCTGGAGTGGGCCGCGCTCTCCCCGCTCGCCCTGGAGGTGCGTACCGCCTCGACCCGGGTCCGGGTCGACCGACAGCGGGTCTTCCAGGGCCTGGAGCCGATGTACGACGCCGCCGAACTGGCCGCCGTCCTCACCCAGGACGTCTACCTCGACTTCGGCGGCACGGTCGACTTCGACCCGGGCGACGGCATCCCGCAGCGCTGCGACACCCGGACCTGGAACTACTACCTGAAGAAGCAGCGGCTGCACGAGCCCGCGGTGACGCTCCGCCTGGTGGAGGTCTTCGGATGAGCGCGGCCGCCGACGCCCCGCGCCTGGACCGGGCGGAGACGTACGCGGAGACCGTCCACCGGATCTACGGCGACCGGCGGGCCGCCCCGCCGGCGCGGGAGCTGCTGCTCGCCGTGGCGTACGCCCTCTTCGTCGCCCCCGGCGAGCCCGGGCGGGTGCTGAACACCGCCGCCCGCGCCCTGGGCCGGAGCACGACAACGGGCCACCCCCGCTTCGACGCCCTGGTCGCCGACGACGCGCCCCGCTACGAGCCGCCCCGCGCGGCGGCCGACTGGGGCCCCGGGCAGGCTCCGGGCTGCGAGGCCCCGCGCCTGCGACCGTACGTCTACCGGCCGCGCCGCCCCGCCACCACCGAGGACGAGACGGCGGCGGTGCCGCTGCGGCCGCTGCCCGAACCGGTCGTGCACGTCGGCCCGGGCTACGTCCCGCCGGTCGACGTCCGCAACGAGCGCAGGATCTGCGGCGCCGACTCCCACCACAAGGTGCTGGAGCTGGACCCGCGGACCGGCTGGACGATCCCGCGCTGGTTCTGCAAGCGGCACGTCGACCACGCCGAGCGCGTCGCCGAGCAGGTCCGCGAGCAGAACGCGGCCGCGCCCGCGCCGATCCCGAACCGCGGCGGCCTGCTGCCGGCGTACTTCAAGGCGCCGTGGGAGGACGTCTACCGGCACTACGCCCCGGCGAGCTGGGAGCCGCCCACGTACGGCCTGTCCGCCGACGACTGGCCCGACCCGGGCAACCCTCCCCCGGCCCGCACCCCGCGCCGCCTGCGGGCCGTGTAGCGCGATTTATCTGGCCAGATAGAACACCACCCCGGACCGGGACTTCCCCGGCCCCGACGAGAAGGAGATCCATTGAGCACGTACGAGACCGACCTCGCCGCCGCGAAGCGCTCGCGCACCGCGTGGGGCTGCACCTGCGGGGCCGACAACCCGCGCACGTACGACGCCTGCCACGACTGCGGCCGCCCGTCGTGGACGTGCGCGGCCTGCGGCACCGTCAACCCCTCCGCCCGCAGCAACTGCAACGAGTGCGACAACGCGATGCCCGCCGAGCTGCTGGGCGGCCGCGAGGAGGGCTTCGAGATGACCTACCCGGAGTGGATCGCCACCCAGGTCGGCCCCCGCGTCGTCGGCGGCCGGTACAACCACGGCGACGCCGCGAGCACGTACGAGGTCCTCGCGATCGAGCGCGGACCGCGCCCGCTCGGCGTCTGGCCGGTGTGGGACATCACGGTCCGCTTCGAGCAGGACGGCCGGGAGACCACGCACTGCACCGGGTGGGACGCCCGCCGCGACACCGTGGTGGCGCAGCCGCCCGCCGACGACGAGGGCGAGTGGCGCTTCACGGCCGACGTGGTGGCGGTCGACCAGGACGGCCGGGTGCTGCTCATCCAGCGTCGCTGGGAGCCGTTCACCGGCCGCTGGGCCCTGCCCGGCGGGCACCTGGATGAGGGCGAGGACTCGCGGGTCGCCGCCGCCAGGGAGCTGGACGAGGAGACGGGTGTACTGGTCGACGCCGCCGACCTGGTCCTGATCGGCACCTACAACGCCCCCGGCCGTGACCCGCGCGGGAAGTACAGCACGGACGCCTACCTCGTCCGGGTGCCCTCCGGCACCGTCGCGGTGGCCGACGACGACGCGGCGGACGTGCGGTGGGTGGAGCTGGGCGCCCTGGACGACGTGGAACTGGCCTTCGACCACGCCGACATCCTGCGCGCCGCCGGCCGCATGCTGACCGCCGGGGAGGGCTCGTGCTGAACATTGTGATCGCGGTCGTCAGCGCGCTGCTCGGCGCGGTCGTGAGCGGGGTGATCCAGCATCGTCTGGCCCGCTCCGCCCGCGCCGAGGCCCGGGACGACCACCGGCGCGACCAGGCGCTGGAAGCCGTCAAGGAGTTCGCCGCGGCGGTCGCCGGGCACCGGCGCACCATGACCGTGCGCGAGGGCCTGCGGCTCGACGGGGCGAGTGCGGAGGCCTTCGGCGAGGCGCGGGCCGCCTCGCACGCCACCCGGTCGGCCATCGAGGCGCCCAAGGTGCTGGTCTCGATCCTCGTCCCCTCGCTCGCCGTGTCCGCCGAGGAGGCGACGCGGGCCGTGCTCGCGCTGCGCGGCGCGACCGACAAGGACTCGCTCGACGTGCTGCGCGAGGGCGCCGTCACCGCGGCGGACACGTTCGTCGCGGCGGCCTCCCGGCACTTCACCTGACCCCCTGGCCGTAGGTGCTGCACCTGGTGCACCACGGCGGCAAGCCGTACGACGACGCGGGCCCCGGCTCCCCCTCGAAGGGGACCGCCGGGGCCCGCGGGTTATCTGGCCAGATAGACCACCTGTCTCAGGCGGACTCCTCCGCCGCGAAGTTCTCCATGCAGTCGCCGCACATGATGTTGCGGCGCTCCAGCGTCTTCGGGGAGACCCGGATGACCGCGGGCGGCTCGCACTGGCAGACCGCCTTGACGTAGTTGCGGTCCTCCTTCTCCTTCGTCCCGGTCGGCGCCTCGTCGCCGCCGGCGTCGTCGGCGTCCATGTCGTCGGCGGCCCCGCCGCCCGTGCTGCCCCCGCCGCCGCTGCGGGTGGCGAAGAGGTCGGGGGTCCGGGTGGCGTGCATCGCCTTGTCGAGCGCGGCGATCTCCTTGGCGTACGTCGTCGCCGCCTCGTCCCCCAGCTCCGTACCGGCGAACCCGTACTTCTTCTTCCACTTCTCGCCGACGTCGGGCCGCTGGACCAGGCCCATCGCCTCGGCCGTCTTCCGGAACTCCTTGTTGTGGTACTGGCTCGCCGAGCAGTCCTTGACGCCGCGGTTCTCGTTCGCGGCATGGGTGGCCTCGTGCAGGAGGTACCCGAAGACCTTGGCCGCGCCGTCGGCGAGCGACTCGGCGGTGACGAACACCTCGTGGTGGACGTCGTCCCCCTCGCGCAGCCGCCACCGGCGGGGCGCGAAGTGGGCCAGCTCGACCGCGCTCGCGCGGCCGCCGGTGGCCATGCTGATGACGGCCTCGGGGACGTCCGGGTGGCGGGCGCGGATCGCGTCCCATGCCTCGACCAGGGCGGAGGTGACCCCGGCGGCGATCTTGGCGACCGTGACCTCGGCGGGCAGGTCGGGCACGACCTCCAGGGACGGGGCAGGCGCGGGCTCGGGGATGACGGCGACGGCTTCGGTGGTGGGCATGGGTCCACCTTAGCGGAAACTCACCTCTTAAGAGGTGAGTTTCTGGGGTGAGTTGGCGGCGCGTTCTCCCAACTCGGGCCCGCCCGGGACGGGCTGACGGTGGCGTCCGGTATGCAGGAGGTCTGAACTACGGCGAAGGAGCCCCACGTGTACGTCGACATGGCCGCCCTCGATGAGGAGTGCACCCACCTGGCCTGCCTCATGGCCGACCGCAGCATGGAACACCTCACGGTTCCCGAGCCGCGGACTCCCGAGGAGCAAGGCGCCGCCCTGGAGGCGGAGTTCTCCGGCGAGCTGGAGCGGTCCTTCGCCCGAATCGTCGCGGCGGGCTCCGACCCGGAGTGCATCCTGCCGAGCATGCTGATGGGGATGGCCGGAAAGCTGGCGATCCTCGCGACGGACGTGTCCCTGCACGGCGACCGGGACGCGGCGACGGTGATCCGGTCGATCGGCGGCCGGTAGGCCCGCAGGCGAGCGGCTACGGTTCCGGCATGGCGGACAAGACCCGGTACCCGGTGCTGTACCTGACGATGGTCTGGCTGTTCACCTGGCAGCAGCACCGGCCCGGCGGCTGCCGCTGCGTGTGCCGCTTCTACCACTCCGGCGAGGGCACGTGCTCGGCGGCCGCGGAGCCGGGCCGCCTGCTGCGCGTGGTCACGCCCGGGACCGAGCGGCACAGCAGCCCGGCCGACATCACCGACGCCCTTCCGGTGTGCGCCTCCTGCTACACCGCCCTCGCGCCGCTCAGCGAGTAGCGCGAGGGCGGCCGCCCGCTCAGTCCTCGCCGTGCGTCCAGGCGCTGGGGACGAGACCGGGCATGCGGTGCTCGATCTGGTGCTCCCCCTTGGTGCAGCCGCCGAACGGGCCGGTGGACGACCGCAGTTCGCGGAGCGCGGGGTCCATGTGGTCGCGGTGCCAGACCGACGGCCCGGTGTACCCGCAGGACGCCGGGTCCGTCAGCTCCTGCCAGGCGAGCCACACCGCGTGCAGGCGGGCGATGGCCACGGGATGCTCCCACCACAGGTGACACCACCGGGCATCGGCCGACGGCTCCCCGAGGTAGCCGGGCACCAGCACCCCCTCGACCCACTCGACCAGCGCCCGCAGCTCGTCGTCGTACTCCGGCGGGTCGAGCAGCAGGATGAACGGCGGGTACTGCCACTCCTCCTCTTCCCCGTCGCCCTCCTCGGCGGCGGCCTCCCCGCCGGCCGACTCCGCCTCGTCGGCGGAGGCCTCGCCCGGCTCCCCCTCCGCTCCCCCGGTCAGCTTCTTGACCAGGTCCGTCAGGCTCGCGACCCGGGCCTTGAGGTCTTCGATGTCCTCGAACATGCCCACCGGCACGTCCAGCTCCGGGACGTCGTCGGGTTCATCGGCCACTGCGCGTCGCCTTCCGCAGCTCGTAGGCGCCCACGGCGCGCTTGGTGATGGCGGCCTCCTCGGCGGCCATCTGCGGGCCGATGTGCGCCATTGCCCGCTCCGCGTACCAGGGGCGCAGGCCGATCTGCGCGACCGGCATGCCGGTCGACATCAGCAGGGCCGTGCCCTTGCGCATGGCGCGGATCTCGGCGGGGTCGAGTACCTGCTCGCGCTGCTCGCTCCAGCTCCGACTTCCGCCGTCCTTGCTCTTGGAGTAGCTGCCGCGCTCGACGTAGTGCGCGCCCGTCAGGCTGCTGATGTCCTGTGCGAACTTGGCGTCGTCGATCCCGACGCCGATCACCTTCTTCGTGGCCGCGCTCCACATCGAGTCCATGCCGACCTCGCCCCATGCCCGTACGCCCTGGCGGTAACTCTGGAGGATGACGAACGGCGTGATGCCGCGAGACCCCAGGTGGCTGTAGAGGTCGGGCAAGTCCGCGATCTTGCAAATGTTCGCGGCCTCATCGAGCACGGCGCGCATCGGCTCGGGCAGTCGGCCGCCGTGGCGCTCGCCCGCCTCGGTGCCGGCGGTGAACACCGCGTCGGCGACCGCCGCGACCAGGGCGCTCGACGGGCCGCCCTTCTTGCTCAGCAGGTAGAGCGTGTCCGTGCTGGTGGCGAAGGTCTCGGGGTCGAAGCGGACCCGGTGCTTGTCCGGGGTGACCCACGCGAGCACCTTCTCGTCGCGCAGCGCGGACATGGCCGTACGCGCGTTCTGATAGATCCCGCTTTGGGTCTCTTCGGCAATATTGATGGAGGAATCGACCTGTTCCGCGAGCACCGGCTCGTTCGCGTACAGGACGCGGAGCGGCGCCTTCTCCTTCGGGTCGGACAGCCACCTCATGACCTCGCGGACGGTGGCGCCCTCCCACCACGCGGCCCGGTAGAGGCCGGTGAGGAGGTCTCCGGCCGCCTGAGACCAGAAAGGATCGGCTTGCTCGCTCGTGATCTGGTTGACGAAATGGCTGGCCAGACGCTCGGCTCCCTCCAGCGTCTCGGCCTGCGCGACCAGGTCGACCCACACCTCCCGCTCAGCCTGCGCGACGCCCTGGGTGTCGAACAGGAAGGTGGTCCCGGCCTTCGCCCGGCTTCCCTTCGTCGCGGCGTAGACGTCCGCCTTGTTGCTGGTCATCAGCAGGGCGCCGGGCGCCTCCTCCGCCACCGGGATGGCGAGGGAGGTGGACTTGCCCGCGCGGGGCGCCATGATGGCGACGTAGGTGTCCTCGTCGGACCCGCGCAGCTCGACCCCGGACGGCATGTGGTCGCCGAGGAGCACGCCCCGGTCGCGGGCCGGAACCTCCTTCGGCTTCACGCCCTTCAACGAGGCCCTCAACCGGGTCGCGGTACGGGCCGCGTGCTTGGGCGTCAGCTCGCGCACCTGGTGCAGCGTCGCCAGGCTGGACGGGTTCCTGAACCAGCGGAATGCCCAGCGCATCCCCCACACGAGGAAGACCACGACCGCGAGGTCGGCGACGGTGGCGCCGACGATGGAAGCGGTCTGCGACTGTGGCCACACCGTCGACCAGTCGCTCACCATCCGGTAGACGGTCAGTGGGGAGGCGGGTGCCACGTCCTCGCCGGTCGCCAGCGCGCCGGCCGCGGCCCCGGCCCACGTCGTCGCGGACAGCGCTACCGCGCCGCCGACCAGGATCGCGCCGCCGGCCCACGCCCGGTCGTTGTCCGTCATCATCGGCTGTCGCCTCCCACGCTCGTCCTCCTGCGCCGGTTGGTGTCCGTGCGGTAGAGCCGCTGTTCGGTCGCGGTCAGCTCCAGCGAGGCCGCGATCCCGGGCCGGGTGCCCACCTTGATCAGGTATTTGCCGCGGCCCGGGTGCCGTGCGCCCTCTTCCTCCAGGGGCACGTTGAGGCCGTCGGCATCGTCGTAGCTGGGGTCGACATCGAGCCCGGTCGACGTCGCCGACGACCATGAGCCGATCATCATGCGCTCCTGCTCGGTGAGGCTGCGCTTGCCGGTGACCCGGGTCAGCTCCTCCTCAGAGGACGCGCCGATCACCCAGGTGTCGCACCGGTCCATCAACCCGCGCGCCTTGGCACGGTCGGTCTCCGTCGGCAGCGCCTCGACGTCCAGCAACGAGTGCGTGACGTAGATCGTCACATCGTTCGTGGTCCTGTTCAGACGGCTGATGGCGTCCATCGCGTCCACCAGGCCCGGGCCGCTGCGCAGGGCCCGCCACATCTCGTCCATCGGCAGGACGAGGGAACGGTCCATGAGGCCGATGCTGCGGGCGGAGTCGATCGCGGAGTAGGTGTACGCCCACGTGGCGATCATGCCCGCGCTGACCACGTCATTTCCGCGGGCCCGCAGGGCGGAGATGTCCACGGACACGGCGGGCGCCGAGATGTCCAGGGGGGTGGTCGTCGGCCCGTCGAAGAGACCCTTCAACGGGCCCCCGATCAAGTTGTCCAGCCCGGCGACGACTTCCCTCGTCAGGTCCCGGTACCGGTCGTCCTCGGCGGAGAGCTTGGTTCGCAGCGCCTCGGGCGCGTCCCGCAGCACCTGCACGACGTCGCCGACCACCGGGTCGCTCCCCGACGACTGGGCAGCGGAAGCGACGTGGACGGCCGTGTCCAACGCTGAGCGCTCGATCGCGTTCGGGGCTTTGCCGAGTCCGTGCTTGGTCGACAGCAGGGCGACCAGCGTCTCCAACCGGCGCCCGTTGAGGACGTCCAACAGGGCGTCGCGCTGCTTCACCGGCAGCGACTGCGCACGCCCCTTGAGCGGCCCGGAGTCCAAGGGGTTGAGACGGCCGATGCCGTCGCCGATCCGGACCACCGACCCGCCGAGTTCGCGGACCATGTCGCTGTACTCGCCCTTGACGTCCCCGGGTACGCACGTCATGAACCCGAGCGCCGAGTAGACCATGCACACGCGCTTGACCAGCGCCGACTTACCCGCGCCCGGCTGGGACATGACCCAGACGCCGGGATTGGTCGTGAGCTTGCCGGTCCAGCCCGACGGGTCGATGCACACCAACTCGCCGGTGAGCACATCCCGGCCGACCGGCACCCCGCGCGGCGGGAGACCGCTGCCGAGGAGGAAGGGGTAGATGCCGCCCGCCTGGCTGGTCGGACCGGTGTAGATGGTGCCGGTGTCCTCGACCGGCACGCGGCCACTGAACCGGCCGCCCCAGCCCAGCCTCGGGGCGAAGCGGCCCCGCAGCTTCTTCTCCGCCCGCCGCTCCTCGCGGGTCGGGGCCTGCTCGATCACCTTGACCACACGCTTGGGGGTGGTCACCGGAACGGACTTGGTCTTGCCCATCGTCGTCAGTCCTTCACCAGCGGGGAGTAGCCGATCGGCAGTCCGGCCGCGAACACCGCGGCCTGTGCGCCGAACGCGCTCCGCATCCGGATGCCGCGGGTCGCCTTCACCGCGCGGGCCAGCTCCTGGCGCGCGGCGGGCAGGTCGGAGGCCTTGCGGGCGGTGGCGGTGACCATGAGGGTCCAGTCGACCACCTGGACGCCGCCGGCCACCTGCGCGGCGGCCCGTTCCGCGCGCTGGAGGTCGGCCTTCTGGCTGTACTTCGCGCGGCCCTTGACCTCGGCGGTCGCCCGCGCCCGGTCGTGGGCGTTGCTGATCTCCCGCTCCAGCACCGCTTCGCCCTCGTGCGGATCGAGCACGCGGTACAGCAGGGTGATGCGGCGCTGGTAGCGCCCCGGGGCCAGCAGGGGCAGCAGGACGCTGTACGGCAGGGGGCGCTTGGGCATCTCGCGCAGCACCCAACTGATGCTGACGCCGCCGTCGTGCGCGTACTCCTCCCAGCCGTCGTCGGCGGCCTGCGGCCCGCACTCCGCCCACGACAGATCAGCGAACTCCGAGTCCCGCGCGTTGAACACGTCCGGGTCGTACGCGCTGCGCACGATCCGGCGGAGGTCAACGTCGGTCGCCCGGCGCTCGATGTCCGTGCCCGTGCCGGACAGGTCGAGCGAGTCGACCACCCGCAGCGCCTCGGCGACCTGTTCGGCGAGGTCCGCCGGCGCGTTCACGGAGGCGTTCGGGTCCACCGTGACGCTCATCCACGGAGCGACGCTCGCGGTGGCGTGCGGGGTGGTGCGGACCAGCTCGTCAATGACGTTCTTGGCGAGCTGCGGCGCGTTCGGGTCCTTGCGCTCGGCGACGTTGTCGCCGAGGGCCTCCCCCGCTCCCGGGGTGATCTGGATGGTGACGGACGCGGCCTTGATCTGCTCGTCGGTGCTCATCGCGTCCAGCACGGACGACCAGGTGCGCAGGCTGCTCTGCACGGCCCCGGTGGGCGCCATGAGGCTGCCGCCCGGGGCGAGCAGGGTGGTGATGGTCATGCGGCCGGTTCCCCGGTCGTGGACGACGCCGACGGGCCGCCCGCTGGTCGGGTCGTGCGCCTTGATCAGGGTGGAGCTGGCACCGACGCCGGGAAGGTCCAGGGCGTAGGGGTGCGGCAGCAGCAGGCGCCGGTAGGAGGTGGCGTCGAACTTCGCCGCCCGCTTCCAGGCGACCTTGGCCCAGTAGTAGTTCAGCGCGGACATGCCGTGGCGTCGCGCGGCGGCCAGCCCGAAGACCGCGCCGGTCACCGGGAGAGTGACCAGCAGGGACAGCGGGGCCTGGGTGGCGATCAGGCCGTCCGCCACCAGGATGACCGCCGCGAAGATCGTCGCGTTCCGCGACAGCCCGCCGAAGCCGAAGCTGCGACGGGCCCGGAAGCCCTCGACCATCAAGGTCTTGGGCACCTCGTGGGTGCTCACTGGTTCTCTCCGCCCATCTGACCGCTCGCCCCCTGGACCGCGTCGTTGACGCCGTCCAGGACCTGGATGCCGACGCCGACCGGACCGAGCGCGCCCGCCGCGGTGCTGGTGCCGGCGGTGCCCGCCGTGCCCTGCACGGCCTCGGTGGTGCCCGGCGTGCCGACGCCCGGAACGCCGTCGACTTCGCCGCCCTGTCCGGGTACGCGTCCGGTCTCGTTCCGGGCGGCCTGCGTCTGGGCGTCGCCGCCCTGGCCGCCGTCCTCGCCGTCGCCGCCTTGGCCCTGGCCTTGGCTGCCCATGCTCTGCTCGACGTACTTCGCGTGCTCGACCGCGTTCGTGCCGCCGTCGCCGTCACCGCCTCCGTCGCCACCATCGCCGTCGCCTCCGGCCTTCCCGGCGAAGTAGCCCGCGGCCGCGCCGAGGGCGCCGCTGGCGCCCCCTGCGCTCATGCCCGCGCCGACCGCCGCCCCGAAGGGCGCGAAGATCTTCGTGAGCGGGCCCGGGGCGAGCACCGCGAGGACCAGCGTGGCGCAGCCGCGCAGCCATTCCGCGAGGGTCTTCGAGTGGCCGAACTCCGCGAACCCGGTGCAGATGATCACGGCGACCGTGGGCTTGTAGGCCACGATGACCATGCCGGAGGTGATCAGGCTGGGCGCCCACTTCCGGGTGGCCTCGCCGCCGGTCCGGCCGCCGCCGGCCACGGGGATCAGTAGGCAGATGATCGGGATGGCGCTCTGCCGCAGGAAGATCATCACCATCTGGATGAAGCCGATCAGCAGCAGCACGCCGACGATGCACAGCAGGGTGATGGGGTTCGAGATCGCGTTGGGCAGCAGAACCGCGATGATCCGCTCGTAGGCCTGCCCGTCGTCATCGAAGGTGGCCTTCACCAGTCCGGCGCTCAGTGCGTCCCCGAGCGTCAGCAGGAACGCGAACAAGCTGACGCCGAGGGCGGACAGGACGATGTTCTCCACCCATCCCTTCATCGCCACCCCGGCGTGCTGCGCCTTCCCGGTGATCGCCATCTTGGCGAGGTTCCACATCACCCCGAACGCGGCGATCACCAGCCCGAGCCACACGAGCATGCCCGCCAAGGTGGCTTTGCCGTCCCACAGGCCCGTGCCCTTCAGGTCGACCGACGGGCCGAGCAGCGCCAGGGTCAGCGTCTTCTTGATGATCCACTTGGTGACGTCCTGGGCGGACTTGATGATGTCGCCGAGGACCGAGTCCCAGACGTTCTTCCAGGCATCCTTGATGGCCTTCTCGCCCGCTTCACCGACCGCGTCGCACATGTCCGAGCCGGTCAGCCCGCCGATACCGGTGAGCTTGCCGCCGGTGTGCAGGATCGTCCCGAGCACCGGGCCGGTGGTGACCCGGCATGCCCCCTCGATCGTGTTGCTGATGATGCCGTCGGCCCGCGCGGGCTGCGGCGCCGAGACGACGGACACCCCGAACACCGCGGCGAGGGCTAGCAGCACCGCGGCGAACCGGCGCCCCATGACGCCTCGGCGCATCACGACGCCTCCCGGATGGCCGTCCATCCGGCGCTGTTGAAGTCGGCGTCGCCCGGCGCGACGATCCGCGGCTGCGTCTGGCCCTGGACGTCCTTCTGCGCGCGGGCGGTGGCGTCCCCGGTGAGCTTCCAGTCGCCGCCCTCCCACTGCGCGCCAGCCAGCGTCCGGGTGTAGGAGCCCTTCTCCTTCTCCATCTCGCCGTTCTTCTGCACCACCCTGGTCAGCAACCACGCGCTGACCTCGGTGTCGGACTTCTGGATGATCTTGTATCCGACCACGGTGTTGCGGACGTACGCGCCCGCGGGCAGCGACTGGCCGGGGCTCACGCCCATCTGCTTGGCCAGAGCCTTGTCGCTCTGCTGGGCTTGCAGCTCGATCTGCTCGGCGTTCTCCGACGACTGGTCGGCCTGGCCGATGTACGAGTGGTAGATGCGGAGCTGCTCGTCGGTGTTGGTCTTCTCGCCCTCGATGTCGGTCGCGTTGGCGGCGACCATCATCGACACCGCGCCCTCGGTCGTCTTCGGGAAGCCGACCTGACTGCCCCGGTCGTCGGTGCGCTTCCCCCGCGGAAGTGCCGACCACTGGTCCGGCTCCGTCCAGTCCTCCGGCGGCGCGTACGTCGGGCCGGGCGAGGCGGACCCGCTCGCGCTCGCGCTCGGGCCCTTGGCCGGGGTGTCGCCGCCGTCGTCGCCGCCGCTGAACACCGCGTAGCCCGTCAGGGCGAGCACGGCCGCGAGCGCGGCGCCGGCCAGCCAGGTGCCCTTGGTGTTCCACGTCCCCCTGGTGCGTCCCATGTCCCCCGCCTCAGCCTGCGATGCCGTTGAGGATGGCGATCAGCGATCCGGACAAGATGACCGCGGCCAGCCCCCCGCCCATCCACTTGAAGGGCTCGGACCCGCCGCCGTTGCGGCTCTTGTCCGACACGGCCAGCTTGTAGACGCCGAAGGCCACACCGCCGACCCCGGCCAAGACCAGCAGCCACAGGCCGTAGCCGAAGATCTCGGAGACCGGCCCTTCCATGCCCGGGATCTTCGTCGGCTTGGCCCCGGGGATGAGGCTGCCGCCGCCCTTCTTCTTGTCGTCGTCCGCCGCCAGGATGAACGCGGCGACCCGCTCCATAGCCATCTGCTCACTTCCCTTCGATCGAGCGCCGCAGCTTCTCGGCTGCGGACCGAACGTCCTTGTACTCCAGGGCCTCGTCAGGACCCTTAACGGCCCGGAGAACGGGCAGGTACGGCAACCTCGCCACCCCGGCCAGCCGCCCCTCCAGGGCGCGGACCAGGAAGCGGGCGTCCTGCACGGGGCGGGCCGGGCTGTCGGCCACCCACACCAGCCACGGCCGGGGCAGCGAGCCCCAGCGCTGGAGGGTCTGCTCGACCATGTGCGTGCCGTACAGCGTCGTGTCCGCCACGAGCACCGGGGAGGCGCCGTACGGGATGTGCTCCCCGTACGCCAGGACTCGGGCCCGGGCGCCGCCGGCGTCGTTGTCGAGCATCTTCGCCACCGTCGCCACTGCAATGCCGACACCCATGTCGATCGGCATCAGCGCGTACCGGAGGGCAACCGGCGCACCAGTGCCCGGGGTTGATGTCACCGATTGGGTGGTCATGCCGCAACTCCCCCCTGTATGCCTTCGTTTAAGTCACGATATTGGGTTCTTGGGATCACTGAGGCTAGCGTGAACCCCCGACAAACCTGGGTGGTGTTTTCGCGAGAGCCGGAGGTCAGGCAGAGGTGTCGCTCTACAACAGCGCGCGGCGGCCGGGGATTTGCCTGCAAAGCGGCGGCTGTTTCGAGACGGGGAACACGTTCCGGCTGGTCACTCCGGCCGGAGTCACAGCGTCAACACACACACCCACAGCCACACCCCCGAGTCGCCAACGGTTCCGCGCGGACGCCTTCATTTCGCCGTGCGAAATGAAGAGGGCGTCATTTCGCTGTGCGAACTCGCCCTACCTGAAACCTGATCCCCGACCCTACGTGAGCCGTGCTTCCGTAGCCGGTCCGGCCCCGGCGAATGGAGGCGCACATGCCAAACAACTCGTGATCTAGTACGGCAGAAAGTCACACAACCGGCACGACAGCGAAGCGAGAACACGCACGGGGGGATAGCACGTGAAGGTGCTCATGGGGGCCGTCGCCGCGGTCATAGGACTGGTCGTCCTGGCGCTCCTCGCGGTGGTGGGTGTGGTCATCGGCGACGACGACGCATCGGCCGCCGAGTCGACCAGTGCCAGCGGCGGCCTGAAGGGCGTCCCCGCCGAGTTCAGCAAGTGGATTCTCAAGGCGGACGAAGCCTGCAAGCAGCAGGAGATGACCCCGGCTCTCCTGGCCGCGCAGCTCTGGCAGGAGTCGAAGTTCAAGACCTCCAAGGAGGAGGCCACCAGCGAGGCCGGCGCACAGGGCCCGGCGCAGTTCCTCCCCTCGACGTACGCGACGTGGGCGCGCGACGACGACGGCAACGGGGAGGCCAGTCTCTGGGACGTCGGCGACGCCGTCATGGCGCAGGGCCGGATGATGTGCTCCCTGCTGAAGCAGGCGAAGTCCTCCGGCTACCCGGGCGACGTCCGCGCCCTCGCACTGGCCGGGTACAACGCCGGGTGGTACCGCGTCCAGCAGTACAAGGGAGTGCCACCGAAGAGGTTCGCCAAGGGCGAGACCTTCAACTACGTCCAGATCATCTTGTCCACCATGCCGCGCTTCCAGGGACCGAGCCTCATCCAGGTCTCCGGGCACGGCTCGGGAGCCGACGCACTGCGCAAGGCGGTCGGCCGGATCGGCACCCCGTACGCCTGGGGCGGCGGCGGACCCTCCGGCCCGTCGAAGGGCTTCTGCGACGGCACCAACGGCTACTTGAACGGCGACTGCGTGGCCTCCAGCACCACCGGCTTCGACTGCTCCGGCCTGACGCAGTACGCCTTCGCGCCCAAGCTGAAACTGCCGCGGACGGCGTCCGCGCAGTACGGCGCCACGTCCGACCGGCCCGTCTCCAGGTCTGACCTCAAGGAGGGCGATCTGCTGTTCTGGTCGCACGGCGGAAGCGGCTCGATCTATCACGTCGCGATCTACGCGGGCGACGGCAACGTGGTGCAGGCGCCGCGCACCGGCCGTGACGTCGAACTCGCTCCCCTGACGTCCGCGATGCCCGAGCGGGACTACTACGGCGCCACCCGCCCCTGACCCCGAAACGACGTGTGCCGCAGACCGACGATCGGTCTGCGGCACACGTGCGTCCGGCCGTGCTCTACCGGGTCTTGCCACTCTTCGGCGCGGGCCCGGCCTCCCGGTGCGCGGCCACGCCGGGCGTGGCCGTCGCCGCGGCCGTGCCCTTCGCGGCCGGCTTAGTAGGGCCCACGCTCGGCGACGTCGACCGCGCGGCCGCCGTGCTCACCTTCGGCCCCGCCGCGCCGACCGGCTTGCGCAGCGCATCGTTGGCGGCCTGGACCAGGCGCCGCCCCATCTGCGTCTGCGGACCCTCCTGCCACGAGGGGTCCTTCGACAGGCGGGCCAGGTGCTCCGCGACCGGCTGCCCCTTGCTCTCCATGTCCGCCATTCGCGCGGCGACCAGCGGCCACTGACGCGAGGTCACCAGGAGGTCCGCCTCCCGCTCCGCCCCGGGCAGGGCCTCGCGCACCATGCGCGTGAACTTCGCGTTCTCCGACGGCGCGATCGAGAGTTGCCGAAGGGCCCGCTCCCGGTCCCCCAGGTCGAGATCCTTGGGGATGTCGAGCCCGGTCGTCAGCGGCCCGTACGACAGCTTCGCGTCCCGGCTCGTGGTCGGCGCCTCCGCCGCCGCGAGCACCTTGGCGACCGCCTGGTCGACGCCGACGCCCTCCTCGTGCGCGGCCGCGAGCAGAGCCCGCACGTCGACTCCGCGCTCGTTCATCGTCGCCATCGTCCGCGCCATCTCCGGCCACGCCGGGGAGGACAGGATCGCCTCGCGCACCGGTCCCGCCGGCAGCGTCTCGCGCAGCGCCTTCGCCCACTCCTCGGTGCCCTCGCGCTTGACCTTCTCTGCGTTCGCCGCGACCTGGTCCCGTACGTCCACGGTGATCTCGCCGACGCGCGGGAGCATCGTCTCCAGGTCGACCCCGGCGGCCTTGAGTGCCATGAGCTGCTGGGCGAGCTGGGGCCAGTCCGCGCCCTCCAACAACGCCGTGGCGATGTCGTCCGGCAGGAACTTCTTGACCTCCTCCGAGGCCTCCGCCGCCGCCTTCTCGGCATCCGGGAGTTCGTCCTCCTTCCCGGCCTTCTTCTGCTGCTGACGGCGCACCGCGTCCGCGATGGCCATCACCAGACGGAACGCCATCACGGAGGTCTGCACCGCCTCGGCGGCGGCCTCCGTGAACGCCTCCCCGGGGCGTTCCTCCGGTGTCGGCATCGACATGTTCGCTCCCCTCGTTACCGGGCCCGTCGCGGGCCCTTGCGCTGCTCGTCACCCGGCGGCCGACGTGTCGGTCCGGGCGCCCCCGTCTTGCGCGGCCCACTGGTGCGGCCGGTGCCGCCCGTGGACGTCGGCGACGGGCTCTTGCCGGTGGCCGTCGTCGTCGCACCGCGCTGACGACTCCACCCGTCCAGACGCCATGTAAGCACTTCGGCGACCGAGTCCGCTGAGGTCAACTCCCGCTTGGCGGCGACCGTGGCGAGGACGTCGACCGGGTCCTCGCCCGCCTTCTCGACCGCGGCCAGCCGCGTGCGCAGCGCGGGCCACGCCGGGTCCGCGAGGATCGCACGCGCGTGTACGGGCACCGCCTCCTGGAGCACGCCCGCCATCGGCCTCTCGCCCGAGACCGCCGGTGTCCGGCGGGCCCCCGGGGTCCGGGTGGTCGCGCGCTTCGGGCGGGGTCGGTACTCGCGCGCCGCGCTCGCGCCGGCGGTCACCTCGACCGCCTCCCGCAGCAGTCGACCGGCCCGGCCGGAGGCTTCCGCCTGGGCCCGGTGCTCCTGCGCCTGGTGCCACTTGCGGGAGGCCTCGATCGCCATCACCAGGGCGAGCAGGAACCCGAGCGCGGCGACCGTGTCACTGCGCCCGGCGGCCGCCGCCGACTGCGACAGCAACTGTGTCGACTCCCGGTACAGGCTGCGCGCCTGACCCTCCAGCGCACGGTCACCCGGGACGCGCGACGCGCGCTCGAACTCGTACGCCGCGTCCTTCAACCGGTCGCGCACCATGCGCGGCGAGATGACCGCCGCGATGACGATGAGGTCGCCGAGTGCGGCCACGTCCCCGGCGCCCTCGCGCAGCCCGCCCGCGCCGAGCTGGTCGGCGGCCGCGCGCACGCGGCGCTCTGCCTCCTGCCACATCTCCGCCGGCGCGACTGTCGGCACGGAGACCGGTGTCGTCCAGCGTTCCCGGACGCGCGGCAGGGACAAGTCCGAGGCGAGCCGGGCACCCGGAAAGAAGACTGCGCGCTGTCCACCATCGCGGTCGCCCGGCATCGCGACGGAGTACCCGGTGATGTTCCCGTCCGGTGCCACCCGCTTGTTCACCCGGACCCCGGCCGCGGTGAGCCGGGCGAAGAAGTCGTCCTCGCTCGTGGCGGCGGCCGCGGCCTGGCGGACCGTCCGCTGGAGCGTCTCCCGGACCGGCTCCGACAGTCCGCGCCGGACCGCCTTCTCCTGCTCGCCGGTCTTCGCCCACTTCCGCGCGGTCTTGTCGCCGTGCTTCAACCGACGTAGCCCGAACTCGACCTCGAACTCCCTCGCGGCCGCGTGCATGTGCGGGATGTCCTGGCGCAGCCTCGGCTGCCGACCGTCCTGCCTCGCCTTCGTCGCGACGATGTGGATGTGGTCGTCGGCGTGACGGATCGCGACCCACCGACAGGCCTGGTCGTCGCCGTGCTTGGCGATGCCGGAGGCGTGCATCATCTCGCGGGCGACCCGCGCCCATTCCTCGTCCGACAGGAGCCGATCCTCGGGCGCGTTGCGCACCGCGACGTGGTACACGTGCTTGTCCGGCCGCTTGCCGAGCAGGGCGTACACCGGGGCGTCCAGGATGAGCGCCAAGTCGGAGATCGTCATGTCCGGCGAGCGCGCCGGGTCCTCGACAAAGGGGTCGTCCCAGGAGGCGACCATGTGAGGGTTGGTGTGCTCGTCGCGCTTGCCCGGGCCGTACAGGTAGTCCAGCAGACCCTTCGTGTCTGTGCCGTCCCGGGCCTTCTTCGGCATCACGACCGCGGCCGCCGTTCGCGCATCACCTGGAGCGTCGCCTCGTCCATGCGCTGCACCACCTTGACGATCGCGTCCAGGGTGGCGGCGAGCTGGGCATTGGTCACCGTGCCGTCGGCGTTCAAGGCCTTCGCGATCTGGTTCACGTTATTGCCGATGCGGGACGCCTGGTTGCGGGACTGGATGAGTTCGGCGACTAGGTCGCGGGCGTCGACCGAGACCGGCACGACCTTCTCCTTGGCCACCTTCAGGGCGGCGTCGCCGACCCATGCGGCGAGGGCTTGGTTGTCACGCGCGGCCGCCTCGCGGACGATCGTCAGTTCGCTGTCGGTGTAGGAGACCTTGAGGCGGTTGTCGCGACGTTCGTCGGGCTCGCGGTCGCGGTAGCGCGCGCTGCGATCGGCGGTACGGCGCCGGCCGTCCGCTGCTGGTGGCTCTGCCACACCAGCCCCCTTCCCAACCCCCCCGGTCCGTCCTCGGACCAAAGATCACCGGCCGCCCACAGTAGTGGGCCGAAAGCCGGGGATCACGCAAACTGGGCCCAGTTTGCACTAACTCGCTTCCGGTGGCTGAGGCCATCCGGAAGCGCACACGGTGCACATGGCCATCCGTCAAAAGCCCCTACGGCCTGCGGTGATGGGCCCGCCCCCGCGGCCGCCGTCCGGGCGGTACCAGTACGATCACGGCATGGCGAGCGCACACGACATCATGCAGCGAATGAAGGAAGTCCAGGCGGCCCGCGAGGAGGCCTTCAAGCCGCTGGCGGAGATCCTGGGGCAGCGCGAGGAACTCCAGCGTCAGTTGAAGGAGACGGACACGCCGTACGCCGAGGCCTTCGTCGCCGCCGAGGCGGCGGGCTGGACCACGGAGGAGCTGAAGGCGATCGGCGCCGAAGAACCGGAGAAGCGACCGAAGGGCCGCACGCGCACCCGGCGGGCGCCGAAGAAGGACGCCCCGAGTGGAACGTCCGGGGCGTCCGCACCGGAGCCTTCGGCGGCACCGCCAGCGGCTGCGATCCCCGGTCAGGAAGGCGCCGCTGAGTCCGCGGCCGCCGGTGCCGGAAACACCTCCGGCTGACCACCGACGAAGGCAGAGAAGGGGCCCCGCGCAGCGGGGCCCCTTCTCGTTGTGCACGCTTCCCTCCCCGGCCTTTCCAGTGTCCGGCCGGGCTCCTCCGCATCAAGGTCGTACGTCCGCTCCTCGCCGCGTCGCTCGTTCCTCCCGACGCGCCTGCGGTGCGGGCGCTCCACCTTGACACTCCGTCCCCCGACCTGGGGAAGGCCTTGACGGGGAGGGGAGGAAAAAGGGTCGGCGCCCTCGGCTCCGGCGGTGGGCGCGGGCCGTCGCGCGGGTGCTGCCGGGAGGGTGGAGCGTTCCAGGAATCTGGAACACACAGCAGTGCCCCGGACTCCTCACGGGTGGAGTTCCGGGGCACTGCTTCCGGCCGCTGTCCGCGACGGGGGTGGCGCGGACAGCGGGGTTCGGGGGGCGGGTCAGAACCCGCCGGATCGGCGGCCGGTCACAGGTCGCCCGCCTGGATCATCTCCTTGCGGGTGCGGAGCACGGTGAGCTTGTGCGGCTCCTCCGCCGGCCACTCCGGTCCGCCGCCACTCGGTGCGCGGAGCCAGACGACTCCGCCGCGGATGTCGGTCACGATGGCCCGCTTCTGGCCTTCCTTCACCTCGTCGCCGACCGACGGCATGGTCTCGGTCTCTGTCATCGGGTCACCTTCATTTCTGCCCAGACTCGTTTGCCCCACGGACGCTGTTCACGGCCCATCAGGTCGCACCCCCAACGGTCCGACAGCTCCTCGACCAGGGCGAGGCCGCGGCCGTTGTCGTCGTCCGGTCCGGCTTCGCGCATCTCGGGGAGTCGGTGCGGTGCGAGGTCGACCACGGCGAGGTAGACCCGGTCCTGTTCGGGCCGGTCGATGATGACGCGCACGGACGTGCCGCGGGCATGCCGGACGGCGTTCGCGAACAGCTCGGTCAGCAGCAGGGCGGCGCTGTCCCCGGCGTCGTCCATCTGCCACACGCGCAGAGCGATCCGGGCTAAGCCGCGCGCCTTCGCGGCGGTCTCCGGGGTGCGGTTCATCGTCTCGCTGTAGCCGGGATATCCCGACCCGCGCGGTGTGCTGGACATATGAGGCATCGCCAGACCTCGGGGGGTAGCGGATGGTCGAGATACGACCGTAAAAGCCGGAGGGGGTAGCGACAGGTACAGTCGCTACCCCCTCGTGGAGGGGTACAGGTTGTACCCCTAGGCGGCCACGCCGAGTTGACGCGCGAGTCCGCGAGCGTCGTCACGGATGATCGCGCTGCCGCTCTCCGCCAGCTCCGCCGCGGTGCCCCGCGCGAACAGGTTGAAGCACGCCGTCTCCGGGCTCGTCTCGTACGCCTTCTTCAGCAGGTGCACGACCGCCACCGACTCGCCCGCGAGGCTGTACGCGCGGGCGGTCTCGATGATGTGGAAGCTGCGGCGGGTGGCGCTCTGCATCGAGCCGAGGTCGATGTGCGTGGCCGCGTCGACCGCGGCGCCGGACCGTACGAGGTCGTTGTTCATGGTGATCGCGTACGCGTCGACCATGCCCCGGCCGAACATCAGCCACGGGTGCACGTACTCGTCGCCGAGTCGCTTGGCGGCGGCGTCGGCGCGGTCCCAGTGGCGTTCGGCGTTGCCTTTCTGGCCGACCTTGGCGAAGGACAGGGCTGCGGCGAGGTGCAGCAGTCCGCCGAGCGCGATGTCTTCCGCCCCGCGTTCCGGGTCGAGCAGCCGGATCGACTTCATCGCGAGGTCGACGCGTGCCTCGTGGCGCTCTCCGGCGTCTCGGAAGACGTGGTTGAGGTACCAGGCGGAGGCCGCGATGGCGCGGGGGCTGTCGGCGTCCTGAGCCATCGTCATCGACCGGTCGCCGGTGAGCATCACCAGCTCGGGGGCGGGCTGGAAGCTCAGGTAGAGCTGGGCGAGGTGGTAGCCCTGTGCGAGCAGCACCTGGGACCGGCGCCGGTCGGCGCCCTCGTGGGTGCGGGCCGCGTGCTGGAGGTCGGCCAGGAGGGCGGGCAGGACGTTGGCGACGCGGCTGCGGTGGTCGCCGAATCCGTGCCACGCCTGCCACACGTTCTGTACGCGGGTGGCGAGCGCCGCCGCCGGCGTGGGTTCCTCGTCCCGGGCGAGCAGGTGGTACGTCGTCAGGGACTCCTTCACGCGTAGCAGTGAAGGGTGGGCGGCCTTGGTGTAGGTGGCGGCCGCGAGTCGTTCGTCGCCGGTGAGGGCGGCGAGGTCGTCCACGCCGAGCGCCTCCGCGAGGCGCAGGAGTAGCGGCAGGCGTGGCATGCCGAGTCGGTTGCTCTCGATGGCCTTGACCCATTCCGTGCTGCGGCCGACCAGACCGGCGAGCACCGGTCGGGTCTGGCCCTTGCGCTCGCGTTCGCGTCGGACCCGTTGGCCGAAGGTGAGGGGCGGGCCATTTTCAGCTTCGTGCGTCATGATGGACTCCGTTCTGACGTCGCACTCAGGACGGTACCGGTGCGTGAGCACCTGGGAACACCGGTCTCCGGTTCAGGTACCCGAAGGGGACCAGAAAGCCCCGGTGGGCCGCTGATGTTCAGCGGCCCACCGGGGCTTTGGTGTGGGTGGAGGCGCGCTCCCCTACGCGGCCTTCGCAGTCGGCGCGGGGTCCTCGCCGAAGAGGTTCAACTGCTCGGGCTCGGCGGCCGTCGTGCCGGTGTCGATGCCGTACAGCTCGTGCACGTAGGCGCGGACCTTGGTCTCCCAGTCGGTGTCTCCGAGGATGCGGCCGAAGATCGCGGCGGACACCATCGGGCAGACCGCGTCTGCCGCCTGCTGGGCGACGTTGCGCACGCCGCGGCCGCGCCCGACGTGGGTCCAGGGGTAGTTGGCGGGGAAGCCGACCAGGCGGCCGATGTCGGACTGGCTGATGGTCTCGCCGGTCTCGGAGTCGGCCCACCCGTACGCGGTCGCGGTGACGCAGGTCGACGGGAGGTCGGCGCTGCGCGAGCCGCCGCCCTTGGCCCGTCCGGTGGCGGGGTCGACGGGGCGGTGGCCGCGCGTCAGGTAGGTCCGGCCGGTGGGCCATCCGACGACCTCGGCGAAGGTCGGGGCCGGGATCGGGGCGGCCGGGACGACGTCCACGAACGGGGTCTCGGCGCCGCGGTGGGCGGTCATGAACCGGCGCTTACGGTGGGAGGCGCCGTAGTCGACGGCGTCCAGCGTCCATGCCTCCGTGGTGTGCCAACCGGCCTGCGTCAGCTCGCCGAACAGGGCCTCCTCGATCTGGCGGGGCAGTGCGCTGGACTGCTCGACCATGACGCACTCCAGGAGGTTGTCGCCGGTGCGGGCGAGCATCCCGAGCGGCCAGATGATGACCTCCGCCATCAGTCCGGCGCGCGGGTCCTCCAGCTCGGCGAGCGGGGCGCGGACCTCGTCCCAGGTGTCGCCGGAGCGGGGCGCGTAGCCGGTCTCCGAGTGCTCCCAGGGGAGGAACCCGGCGGCCGCGCCCGCCTCCCAGATGACGCGGCAGATGATGTCGATGGCGGCGGTGTAGCGGCCCTTGCCGAGTCCGCTCGGGGTGAAGGCTTGGCAGGGCGGGGTGAGGGCGATGATGCTGACGAACTGGAGCGCCGGGTTCTCCGGGTCCAGCGCGGTGACGTCCGCGTGGATGACGCGCAGTCCGGCGGCGACGGCGGTGGCGACGGCGCCGCCGTCCAGGTCAATCCCGATGATGTCGACGTCCGCGCCGAGGATGTCGCGCAGACCGAGCGAGAGGCCACCGGGTCCGTGGAAGAGGACGACCACGCGCTTGCGGAGGATGCGGCCGAAGGTGTCGCGCTCCGGCGCGAACAGCCACTCGATCGGGAACGGCGCCGCGTACCACTCCAGGAGTCGGCGGGTCTCGTCGTCCAGGGCGGCGAGCCGGTCGGCGGTGACCGGGCCCTGGGACTCGATCCGTCCCAGCGTGACGGCGGCGCGCTCGCCGCGGGCCTCGCGGGCGAGTTCCTCGACGCGCTCCTCGTACTGCTCGGTCACGGCGTACGCGCACTCGGCGATGCGCTCGACCGCGTTGAACGCCCACTCCTCGGCCTGCTCGGTGGGGTTCAGGGCGGCGTACTCGGTGAGCAGGGCGGCGGTCGTCTGGCACTCGATCAGTGCGGGGTGTCCGGCGGCTGCGGCGAGGGCGGCGGCGTCGTCGGCTTCCTGCGCGGCGGCGTCGGCGGTGAAGTCCGTGCTGGTGGTCGCGGGGCGGAGGAGGTGCAGCATCCCGCCGGCGGAGGCGTGGGTGGTCCCCATGTGGCCACGTCCTTGGTGTCGTTGAGGGTTCTCGGTGTGGCCCGGGGGCCGGTGCCGGGAGGGGATTCCCGCCCCCTTCCGACGTAACTAATACTCTCAAGTTTTGAGGTGGGAGTCAACCCCCGACGCACTACAAACCCGCAGGTCAGAGGCGTTTTTGAAGGTGTTTCAGGCGGCGCCGACCCCTCCCCCGGCGGACGCCGTACGACGGGCCGGTCGGGGGGCTCCCTCCTCGGTCGGGCAGGCGCAAGCCGCCGCGGGCCGTGTCGGGGTGCCGGGCTCGCGCTCGCGCGACCGCCGAAGGCGGCTTGGCCTGGCGGCCCGGCGCGGGCTGTGGCCCCCTCGGGGTGCCCGTCCGAGGAGGGAGTCCCCCGACCCCACCACCGATCACCACCCACGGGCCCGCAGTTCACCGCGCTCCCCCTCCCCCTCCGAGAGAGGGCCTGGGGGTGTGGGGGCGGAGCCCCCGCTGTCCGGACCGGCGGGCGCCGACCGGCCGCACCACAAACTCACCTCTTAAGAGGTGGGATCACGCTTCGGGCGGATCGGCGGCGGGGTACGACGACGGCCAGCGCGCCCCGCGGGTCGCGGGACGCACTGGCCGGTGTCAGGCGGCGGTGCCTACTGCTGGGCCTGCTTGCGGGCCTGGGTGATGACGCGCTTCCAGGTGTCGACGGACTGGCCGTGGCGCTCGGCGAGGGCGGCGGCCACCTCGCCGGCCTTTCGGTCGGGCATCGCGGCCAGCGCCTCGGCGGCGAGGCGGACGCGGGCGGCCGCCTTCTCCTGGCCGGTCTTGGTGCCGGGGCCGGAGGGGCGCCCGCCCTTGGTGCCGAACCCGCTGACCGGGTCGTCCACCCACTTCCAGAGCTGGGCCCGGGTGCGGTACTCCCGGGTGCGGGTGGCCAGTTGCTCGGTGTGGACCGGGTCCGGCCACTCCGGCGGCGGCGTCTTGCCGTACTGGGTGATCCGGGCCGGGTCGACGCCGAGGACGCGCGCCTGCCCCGCCGGCGGGAGCGGCTCGTCCGGGTCGCCGCTGCGGTCGACGCCGGACAGGTCGCGGGGGCGCTCGCAGTGCTGGGCGAACCACGCGTCCCACACCTGGACGTCCCAGTGCATGACGCCGCCGACGTCCCGGGCCTCCGGGTGGCCATTCGCCCCTCGGTCGCGCCACAGCTTCGACAGCGTGTCCCGGCTGTAGCCGCTGTGCTCGATCAGGTCCTCGCGGCTCGCCCACGTGCGGCCCTCGATCGTCTTCACGGGTGTGCTCCTGGTGGTGTCGGTCGTAGATACGATGGTGACGTTCGGTTTTGGGCCTGTTGAGGGCCCTCGGTGGCCGGACCGCACGGCCCGGCGGGATTCCCACGCTTTTGCGCCCCGCCGGGCCGCTCGCTGTCCGGCTCCAGGTCGGTCAGCTCCGGGCGCGCTCGATGATCTCGCGCAGGCTGATCGACTTCTTGAACTGGTGCCCCATGTCGGCCTCGGCCTCGGCGTACTCCTCGAACAGCTCCGGGTTGAGCTGCGCGCTGCGGACCAGGTCGTCGGTGTGCGCGAGCGGGCAGGCCCGGCAGCTCAGGCGCCGCATGCCCTGCTCGTAGGCTTCGTGGCGCTCGATGCCGTTCTCCCGGTGGACCTCCCAGACCTGTTCGGTGCTGAGCTGGTGGACCGGGAGCCACGTCGTCACGACGCGCAGCGTGCCCTTGCCGCTCATGCGGTTGCGCTCCAGGACCGGCTTCTTGGCGCGGGCCCGGGACTCCTCGGCGCGCATGCCCATCGCGTACCCGGCGCGGACCGGGCGCCCGAGCCGCAGCTCGGCGCCGACCTCGTCCACGTAGTCGCGGCCGACCGCGGTCTTGGTGTCGCTCGTGCAGTAGCGCGCGAAGTGGCCAGGCCAGTTGCCGTGGGAGCGAATCCGCTGCCACAGCGAGCCCCACAGCCTGCTGCGGCGGACGGCGAAGGGGACGCCGTACTGCTCGGCGTGCGCGCGGGCGACTTCGAGCGCGCCGGGCCACTCGACCAGGTGGCCGCGCTCGGTGGTGCCGAGGTCGCAGTGCAGGACGCGGACCTTGTGGAGCTGGCCCGCCTTGTCGGCGCGGGTGCAGACCTCGTGCACCGTGGCGCCGCTGTCCTTGCCGCCGCTGTCTCCGACGATCACGACGTCGTGGGCGTCGAAGTCGAACTCGGCGGACTGCGCGGGCGCGGCCGGCGCGGCGGCCGGCGCGGCGAACAGCTCCATCTGGGCGGCGGCGCACCTGGCGGCGCACGGCGGGGTGAACGGCTTCTTCGTCACGGTGGTCTCCTCGCTGAGGGGTTTCGGTGTGGTGGTGCCGGGCCCCGGCGGGGGAGCGGGATTCCCGCCCCGCTCCCCCGCCGGACTGGTGCCGGTCACTCGGGCCGGTCGGCCCGGGCGTAGTTGTGGAAGTCGTCGCTGATGGGGAACTCCCAGGGCTCGTAGGCGCGCGGCCCCGTCCAGGTGTTCAGCGGGCCGGGCTCCTGCTGCTGGCCGGTCAGCCACCGGCGGACGTCGGGGCTGACCTCGAAGAGGCCGCCGTCCTGGTCCTCGACGTAGAACACGGAGTTGCCGCCGTATCCGAAGTCGTCGGCGTACTCCCACACGCAGACCAGGCGCGGGCCGCCCTCGTCCGCGATGCGCCCGAAGACCGACCGGACGTCGTCGGCGCCGTAGCCGAACGCGAAGGTGCCGTTCAGCTCTGCGAGCCGGATCACCGGGTCCGGCGTGATCTGGGGCATGGTGAGCCAGTCGGCGATGGCCTCGACGCACGCGGCGAGCTGGTCGGCCGGGCGGGTCATCACCGCGCACTCGGCGCCGGTCCCGTCGCCCCGGACTACGTCCCAGACGTCGCCGTCGGCGGGGGCCCGGGTGACGGTGATCTCCTCGTCCTCGCCGTCGGAGTCGGTGTAGAGGTAGAGCACGACGTACGGCTCGGCGAGCATGCGCGGGAAGCCTGCGCGGGTCTGGTCGTGCCCGATGGCCAGCCACGTGTTCCCGGCGTCGTCGTCGCGGTGGGCGGTGATGCCCCACTCGTCAAGGGCGCGGGTGGCGATGGCCTCGGCCGTGTCGTCCTCGTCCGTCCCGGCGGGGCTCTCCTGCGGGGGCTCCTGGTTCTCGTGCTCGCCGCCGTGCTCCGCGATCAGGTCGCGCACGGCCTCGACCGGCACGTCCCCGTACAGCGAGCCGTCGCCGAACTCGCCGCCGGTCAGCCAGACCTCCCAGTCGTCCTCGTTCTCCCACGCCTCCGTGTCGGGGGCGGTCAGGCCCGGCAGGAGGAAGACCTCCGCCGTCTCGGCGCCGGGGCGGACGTTGAGGGTGAGCATGTTCCCGTCGGCGAGGCGGATGCCGTCGAAGTGGTGGTCCGTCCCGCCGGCCGTGAGGCTGTCGAGTCGCGGCGTGCTGGTCGTCATGGGGTCGTGCCCTTCGGTTCGTTGAGTGTTCTCGGTGTGGCCCGGGGGCCGGTGCCGGTCGGGATTCCCGCCCCGTCCGACGTAACTAATACTCTCAAGTTTTGGGGTGGGAGTCAACTCCGGCCCCCTGGTGAAACCGCAGTTCAGGGGCCCCGCCCGGGCCCACCGTGGGGAGGTGGGCCCGGGCGGGGGCGTGATGCCGGTCGGGGTCAGCCGCGGGCGAGCTGGGCGAGGTCGGCGCGCTTGTCGTGCAGTGCGAACACCGCCTCCAGCAGGGCCAGGGCGACTTCCTCGGTGGCGGCCGCGGCGAGGTGGCCGTGCAGGGCCTCCAGCGCGGCCGCGAGCCGGGTGTCGTCGGCGGTGCGGTCGCCGCCGTCGGGGTCGGGGATCACGAGCGGGTGGCGGGTCACGGCGTGGGTGACGTACTGCGCGAGCCCGACCGGGAAGCCGGTGCCCGGGGTCTCGAAGGCCACGACCTCGGCGGCGGCCAGGATGAGGACGGCGTCGGTCGGGATGCCGTCGGCGGCCGGGGTGTCCTCGTAGAAGGAGAGGGCGGCGGTGTCGAGCAGGTCGGCGAGCACGTGCAGCGCGCGGCCGTTCCAGGCGGAGGAGAACAGGGTGCGGCGGCGGGCGATGCCCGCGAGGGCGGTGGCGCGGGCGGCGGCGGCGCGGGCCTGCTCGGTCGGCTCGAAGGTGGTCATGTCGAGTTCCCTCCAGGGGGGTTGAGGTTCTTCGGTGCGACCCGGGCGGCGGCGGGATTCCCGCCCCGCCGGCGCCCGGGTGGTCTGGTGTGGCCGGTGGCGCCGGGCCCGGGGAGATCCGGGCCCGGCGGTCGGCGGGCCTACTTCTGGTAGGCGGGGATCAGGGCGCGGACCTTCTCGGCGCCGATGCACCCGCCGTCGTGGCGGTAGATGCTCGGCGGCTGGCCGTTGCGCCCGCGGTGGTGGCTCCAGTAGCGGACGCCGGACCAGCCGCACAGCTCGCAGTGCAGGTACCAGGGGTTGTCCGACCCCGGGAACCCGTGAAGGACGGCCCGCCAGTGGTGCTCGGTGAGCCCGGCGAACGCGATGGTGGCGCCCGCGATGTTGCGTGCGCTGGCGGGCATCCGGGGGTGCAGCAGAGGCACCGGGCCGTGCAGCGGCTTCGGGGCCTCGGCGCGGAGCTGCTCCAGCGCGACGGCGGTGATGCGACCGGCGGCGTACTCCTCGGCGAGGTAGGCGGCGGCCATGTCGATGCCGCTCGCGCGCTTGGCGTCGGGGCCGGTGGGCGGGCGGCGGAGGTTGTGCTCGCCCTCGCTGGTGATGACCAGCCAGTCACGGTGCCAGCGGTACGCCTGCCCGATGACGCGGTCCTGCCCGATGATCACCGGGTAGCGGCACTCGATGTCCGGCTCTCCGATGCGGGTCTGCAAGGTGGTGCTCATGGTCGTGCTCCCTGGTTGAGGTGGTTCGGTGTCCGACCCGCGTGCGGGCGGGGATTCCCGCCCCCGCCCGCACGCGGGGTGACTCAGGACTGGTGAGCGTTGTCGGGGTGGAGCGAGCAGGAGGGCTCGTGCGACTCGTGAACGGCGCTGGGGGCGTCGCTGGCGATCACCGCACTGCACTCGTCGCACTCCTGCGCGTCGTCCTCGTCGGCGCCGATGGACAGCAGCAGGAGGGCCCAGTCGGGGCCGCCCTTGGCCTGGACGAGTCCGGCGTACAGGAGCGCGGCCTCCTCGCCCGTGGTGGCGCGCACGCCGTTCTCGGCGAGGAAGGCGTCGATCGTCTCGACCGGCTGGTCGGCGTAGCGGAAGTGCTCGACCAGGCCGTGGATGCCGCCGGGCTGGCCGTCCTCCCAGAGCTGGACGGAAAAGGTGTAGAGCCGGGGGTCGAAGACGGGACGGAGCACGACGTTGGTGCCGTCCAGGGCGAGGCGGTCGAGCGTGGAGAAGTCGAACACGGCGATTCCTTCGGTTCGTTGAGCGTTTTCGGTGTGGCCCGGAGGCCGGTGCCGGAAGGGGATTCCCGCCCCCTTTCGACGTAACTAATACTCTCAAGTTTTGGGGTGTAGGTCAACTCTCGACACGCATAAAAGCGCAGGTCAGAAGGCTTTTTCGGCGGGTTTTCCGGCGCCGGATCGGACCCGGAATTCCCCCCGGCGGACGCCGTACGACGAGCCGGTCGGGGGGTTCCCTCCGCGGCGGGGCAAGCTCCGCTGACCGCGGGCCGTGCCGGGGTGCAAGGGCTCGCGCTCGCGCGACCGCCGCAGGCGGCTTGGCCCTTGCAGCTCGGTGCGGGCTGTGGTCCCCTCCGGGTGCCCCGTCGCGGAGGGAACCCCCCGACCCCACCCACCCAGCACCACCCACGCGCCGCAAGATCAAAACGGCGCCCCCTCCCCTCTGTGGAGGGCCCAGGGGTGTGGGGGCGGAGCCCCCGCGTGCTTGTGCCCGCACCCGCGCCGCCACCTCCGCCACGAACTCACCTCTTAAGAGGTGATGCGGCCCGGTAGCCGGGCGACCGCCGGGTGCACGAGGCACGGCGCGGAGCGGCGTTCCTCGAGCACCGCCCCCGCCGGCGCCGCCGTGAACGCCGAAGGGCCCGGCGGACGGGTGTCTCGCCGGGCCCCGGGTCGGGCGGTCGGGTCAGTAGAGCTGCACGCGGGTGAGGACGATGTGCGGCGGGTCGGCGTCGGCGACGATGACGTACTCGGCGATGCCGAGCGAGCCGTCCGCGCCGAGGGGCATGCGCCGCTGCTGCGGCCACTTCGCCGACGCGGTGCTGCCCGGCACCTCGCCCCGCGTCTCGTTGATCACGACGGTGGCGGCCACGATCGCGCCGAACACCGCGCCGGACAGGTTCTTGTCCATGAGGAGTTCGGTGACCTCCTCGGACAGCACGCAGGGCAGGCCCTCCGGCTCCTCGCCGTACGGCTCACTCAACGGGCAGGCCCGCCTCACGGCGGCGGCGAACGGCGTCGGCCACCGTGGTGATCGGCAGCGTGCCGTCGATCGCGGCGGCGACCAGCCGGTCGCCTTCGGGGTCGGTGTCGAGCATGGCCTCGCACCACCAGCGGCGCAGGACGCCCTCCGCCTCCTCGGGTGCGGCGGCCAGCAGCTCGCGGTAGAACTCCATGCGGCGGCCGCCGTCCAGCGCGGCCGCGATGCCCTCAGCGTTGCGCGGCACCCGCTCCGGTTCGTGCGGGTGGATCGGCTGTGCGGTCATCGCGTGCCCCCTTCGGTCTGCTCCGAGTGTGCCCGCTCCGGGCGGCCGCCGTCGACCGGCTGCCTGGGAACCGGCGCCCGCTCCGCCCCGCGGGCGACCGCCGACTCGGCGACGGCGTCGGCCAGCTCGGCGCACAGACGCAGGATCGCGCCGGCGTCCGCGTGACCGATCGACGTCACGTTCACGACCTCGCGCACCTGGCTGAACGCGTCGAAGATGCTGAACCCGCCCGGGCTGCGAGTGCAGGCCTTGAAGGTGCCCCGGTCCTGCTGCCCCATCTCGCGCCGGACCCGCTCCAGCCGGGCCACGTCGACCGTGGGCCGCTCGGCGGCGCGCTGGGCCGTGATCACGGTGTCCAGGATGGTCCGCATCGCGGGGTATGCCGAGTTCCAGCGATCAGCGATACGCTGGGTCCAAGACGCGGTGACGAACCTGTTCCGTACGTCGGTGACGATCATGACGGATTCTCCTTTCCGCAGGTCAGAAGCCTGTACCGAGGTCACGGGCGCGGGCGTAGTGCCCCTGGAAGGCCACGGTGACGGTGCCCGTCGGCCCCTGCCGGTTCTTGCCGACGATCAAGTCCATCTCCCCCGCCCGCTCGTGCTCCTTGTCGTACGCGTCGGGCCGGTGCAGCAGGATCACCGCGTTGGCCTCCGCCTCGATCGCGCCGGACTCGCGCAGGTCGGCCATCATCGGCTTCTTGTCCTCGCGCTTCTCGACCTCCCTGTTGAGCTGGGCCGCCGTGATCACGATGATCCGGAACTCGCCGGCCAGCTCCTTGAGGCCGCGGCTGATCTCGTCCACCTCGCCGGTACGGTTCTGGCCGTTCTTCCCGGAGGCCTTCATGATCTGGAGGTAGTCCACCACCAGGACGCGCGGGAGCCTGTTCTGCGCCTGGAGCCAACGCAGCCGGGAGCGGAGCCGGATGATGGTCGCCGCGGGGCCGTCGTCCACGACCAGCGGCGATCCGTTGATCCGCAGCGCAGCATCGTGGATGCGCTTCCGGTCGTCGCCCTGGTACTCGCGGTCCTTGACCCGGTTCAGCGGGACGCGCGCCTCGGCCGCGATGATCCGCTCCATCAACTGGGAGTGGCTCATCTCCATAGACGACATCAGCACCTGGCTGCCGTGCTCGATCGCGACGTGCCGAGCGATGTCGAGCAGCACCACACTCTTGCCGATCGCCGGGCGGGCCGCGATGACGACCAGGTCGCCGGGCTCCATCGGGAGCATCGCCTGGAGGTCCCGGTACGGCAGGGGCAGGCGCGCGGGCGGCGGCGCGTCCATGCTGACGAGGTACTCCTCCAGCATGTCGTCAATCTCGGCGACTCGCTCCAGCCCGCCGCCGGCGCCGAGCTGCGCGGCCTCCTGCATCTCGCCCTGGGCCGCGTTCACGATGTCGGCGACGTCGCCCTCACCGGCGTAGCCCATCTGCACGATGCGGGTGCCCGCCTCGATCAGCCGACGGAGCTTGTACCGCTCGACCACGATCTCCGCGTAATACTCGGCGTTCGCCGCCGTCGGCACCGTCTGCACCAGGGTGTGCAGGTAGGCCGCGCCGCCGATCCGCTCCAGGTCGCCGGACTTCGCCAGGTGCGCGGCGAGCGTGATCGGGTCGACCGGCTGGCCCTTGCCGTACATCTCCATGATCGCGTCGTAGATCGTGCCGTGCGCCGGGCGGTAGAACGCCGGGTTGCTGATCCCGGTCGCGTGCGCGTCGCCGATCGCGTCCTTCGACAACTGCATGCCGCCGAGGACGCACTGCTCCGCCTCCAGGTCGTTCGGCGGAACGCGCTCGAAGGAAGTGGTGTCCGGCGCCTCATCGAACAGCGAGCCGCCGTCCTCGGTGCCGCCGTGCTGGGTGGGTACGCTCATGGGTGAATCCCTTCTTGAACTGGGTGATTCCAGCGGCGGCAGGGGCCTTTCCACGGGCTCCCCTGCCGCCGCCGCGCTGCGGAGGGTCTAGGCCAGCACCGGCTTCTTGGCGTGGCTGGGGTGGCTGGGGTGGCACTCGCACCGGATCAGGCTGCCGTCGTCCGCCTCGCGCATCCGCTGTCCGGGCTGGGCGGGCGGGATGCCGTCGTTGCACTTGCCGCACCAGTCGGGCAGGGCCGGGCGCTGGCCGGGCACCCCGGTCTTCGGCGGAACGAACTTCTCCAGGTGACGCGGCAGCGAGTACCAGTTCTCCCGGCTGCCCATGTCGGCGGCCGCGGCGACCAGGTGCTCGACGTCGATGCCGTCAGCCAGGAGGGCCGCAGCGTCGCGGACCATCGCGACCCGGCCGCGGGCCGGGACACCGTGCCCGTGCTTCTGCCGAGACTCGATCCAGGCCTCCGCCACCCGCACGTCGTCGTGGGCATCCGGCTCCTCGGCAGCAGCCGAGGGGGCGGTGTCGTTCTCCGGCGAAGCCGAAGTCTCCTCTCCTCGTTCCGTCCAGGCCTCGACCGTGACGGCGGGGTCCGATGGGGCACCCGGGTCACCAGAGAGAGAGGCTTCTTCGAGAGAGCTTCTTAGAGGGTGATCGTTTTCGCTGGTCAGGGGAAGATCCGTTCCAGAAAACTGGGCTGGTGTTCCAGTTTTCTGGAAGGGCGATCCAGTTTTCTGGAATGAAGGGGTCTCAGGGGCTCCGACCTGCGGCGTTCCAGTTTTCTGGAACGGCTCACCGTCGGCGTCGACCAGCCGCACCCGGGCCAGGGTCTGGCCGTTCGGCAGGGTGGTGCTCTCGGTGAGGTGGGTGGGCGGCGCCGGCGGGTTCTCCCGCCAGTCCGGCCGGTAGGCGTCGAGCTTGTCCCACGCGTTGCGCCACCCGGTGTGTTCGGCGTCGGGGGGCAAGTCGTTGACGATGAAGCCGCGGGAGATGCCCTTGGCGGCCCGCGCCTTGCCCTTGAGCTGGCTGATGCCCTCCAGCTCCAGCGTGTCCTTCGGCACAACGAGGTTGAGTTCCTCCAGCGTCCCCAGGACCTCGTACATGGTCGAGACGCTGGTGGGCTTGTCCTTCGGGCCGGGCAGCAGCCAGCAGAGCTGGTCGATCGTCATACGCCGCATGCCGCCGTTCCACGAC
The DNA here is from genome assembly GCF_042892575.1 of Streptomyces sp. NPDC001744. Taxonomy (NCBI): domain Bacteria; kingdom Bacillati; phylum Actinomycetota; class Actinomycetes; order Kitasatosporales; family Streptomycetaceae; genus Streptomyces; species Streptomyces sp. NPDC001744. Next base: position 31,811 of record NZ_JBIAUG010000027.1, on the reverse strand, counting down.
TCGTCCCGCCTACGGGACGCCTCGGCGATCATCGACCGCAGCAAGCTGTAGAGCCGGTACGCGGTGTGCGTCATCCCCGGCATCAACATCAGGTAGTCACGGACCTGCGTGTACGACCAGTAGTCGGTGATCGTGCCGGAGAACTCGAACAGCTCGTCGCCGTCCGGGACGGCGGCAGCGGCGGCCAGAGCCTTCTTCGGTCGCTTCACGGTGCCACCGCCTCGGTGGCGAAGACCGCAGCGGGCGCGACCGAGAGGGTCGGCGCCGCGACGCTGCGTGTCGCTGGATGGATCTCGAACATCGTCTTGGGTCTCCCCTGGGGGTTTGGGGAGTCGCAGACCGGCAAGTGACGGAAAAGAGACGGTGACCTGGGGCACGCTGCTGCGTGCACACCGCTGGGCGTTCTATCCTGGGATTGGTGACCTCGGGCCCCTGGCAGGGCTCAGGCCCCGGCGTCATCGCCGACCGTACGACTCAAGCTGTGGAGGCGGGAGTCGATCTAGATGGCCGTTCTGCTGGCAGGCAGGGCGGCCATCGGCGTATCAGGGCGCGGGCCCGGAGGGGCGGGCGGCCGCGCCGGCGGATGAACCGGCGACGCGACGGCAAAGGTGTACGCGGCATCCAACGATCTTGCCTCGCGCCCTGACCTCCAGTGAACGCGTTTTCGGCGTGTCGGAGCGGGGCGGCAGCGGACGGGCCGCTGCTCCGCCCGTCTGCGGGGCGGTAGGTGCGGCCGTGGTGCGCGTCATGTTCTGGAGCCTCGATTCCGTGGGCTTCGCCGCGCGGACGCGGTTACTCGGATGCGGTGCCATCATGCCCTCTTCCGCTCGGCGATGATGCCGAAGGGGACGTCAGCCGGTGTGTCGTCCCGAGGTGGGAGCGGAACCCGGCGGGCCGCTGTGCTGCCCAGCCCGAAACCACCTCCGGATCGTCAGCGGTCCGCACATGCGTGAAGCCGTGTTCGAGGTAGTAGGCCTGGAGCCGCAGGTTCGTGGTCCAAGCGTCCAGACGGAGCCACTTGACTCCCTGTCGGACTGCCTGCTCGCCCGCCCAGTCCAGGAGCGCGCTGCCGAGTCCGGTACCGGCATAGGCGCGGTCAACGGCCAGCTTGTGCACGTACAGGGCGGGTTCCGCGATCTCGTTCGGGGTCCACAAGCGAGCATCGGCGTCCCGGTCCAGCGTGATGGTGGCTGCGGCGTCCGAGTGTGGCTCCTCGCGGATCATGAAGACCTCGCCACGACGGATCGAGCCAAGGATGTGGTCGGCCGGGAAGGGTTTGGCCCACTGGTCGGTGCCCCGAGTCCGCAACCACGCCGAGGCGTCCGTGCGGAACTTGATCAGCCGGGGGAGGTCGGCTTCCTCGGCAGGGGCGATGATCACGGCTTCCCCCAGGGGATGCGCGGCGAGTTCGCCTCAGCCTCGCGGTGGGTCTCGAAGACGATCACGTGACGGTCGCCGGGGATGAGGTTCACCGTGACCTGAACCGGGTTCCCGTCGCTGTCGAAGGTGGTCGACAGGTGCTCGGCGACGGGGACGCCCGCGCCAAGCTGAAGTCGCTGCACCTCGTCCGGCATGGGCATCCGGAGGTACATCTCATGGAGGCCGTAGACCAACTCGTGGCCCAGCTCGTCCAACACCGCGTTCGTACCCCGCGCAACGTCGCCGGGGTGCATGAAGTCGGTCCCCTGGACGAGTGAGAGGCGCACGTACGAGTCGTTGAGGTTGTACGGGACGTCATCGAGCTTGCGCACTCGCCGGCGGGCGGCCGCCAGCTCGCCCGGCTCAAGGCCCAGCCGCTCACGGATCGCGGGAGTGGGGTCCACGATCGAGACCTCGATGTCCTGGGACGGCGTCCGGCCGTCCTCCTCCTGGATCAGGTTCGTGAAGATGTCGACCTCGGGCGGCTTCTGCCTCAGCTCCGCCTGCGGACGGTAGACGAGCCGCTTGCGCTGGATGACGAAGTAGCCCTTCGGGCGACGAGCCTCGATCAGGCCCTCGTGCACGAGCACGCCCAAGCCCTGACGGATGGTCTGCCGGGAGCGGACTCCGTGCAGCTCACCGTACTTCTCAAGCAGTTCAGCCTCAGTGGGCATCTGGGAGCCGGGCGGGAACGTGCCGTCAGAAATCTGGCGGCGGAGATCATCAGCGATCTGCTGGTAGACGGGCGTGGGCTTCATGCCGTCATGTGTACAGCCCTGTCCTAGGCATTGTCCAGTCAATGCGTGCGGACTGGTTGATGTGCTTGACGTGGCGTCCGGTGAGTGTCAGAGTCGTCCTCGCAACGCATTGTCTGGTCAATGCAGAACGGCCAAATGATCTGTGTTGCGTGAATGATGCGCACTGCTATGCCGCATGGCGGTTCGGAACCAGCGTCGAATGACGAAAGGCCGGTGCGGGAGCGTCCGTTCCTTGAGAACTCAACAGCGTGCCAAAGATGAGTAATTGGGCCGGATTCCGCCGGGCTTCCTCTTTACGGAGGGCGCCCGGCGGCATCCAAAGGCACAGGTCATGAGGGGCGTGCCCGACTGGTTCGGGCTCTCCGGAGACAGGGGTTCGAGTCCCCGCTCGCCTACCGCGTCGTCCCCCGTACGGCGCGACCCCCGACACGGCGATTGCAGCGCCTGATGTGTCGGGGGTCCACGGATCTACCAGCTAGGAGCTGATCCGCATGACCATCATGCCCGCTGACCTGCCCCTGTCGTCCACCGGGATCGCCGAGGACGTGCAGGAGGCCGTGCAGGAGGCCTTCCCCCTCTTCGAGTCGGTCCAGAAGCTGGCCCGCCTCGGCGTGAGCGTCGCCTTCCAGGTGGCGCCCTCGCGCATCGTCGCCACGATCACCGTCACCAAGGAGGCGGTGACCGTCCTGCCGGCGCTGCTGGAGGAGATCGACGACACCCGCCCGGGCTCGCTGCCCGACGGTCAGCTCGTCGTCACCGGCTCGATGTGCCAGGGGACGGTCACCCTGCGGGTCCTGATCCCGCAGGAGTGGGTGACCCCCGAGGAGCTGGCCGTGCTGACCGGCACGGCCATCGCCGACCCCTCCGACCTGCTGTGAGCGCCGCCGAGACCGCCGAGGCGGTCCGTAAGGCGGAGGAAGCCCGCCGGAAGGCACAGGCCGACTTGCAGCGACACGGCCAGGCCAAGGCCGTGGCCAAGAGCGGAGGACGACGGTGACGATCAACCTGCTCACGCGGCCGAAGAAGACGGCCGTGAAGAACTTCCGCGACCAGCACGGCCCGATGGACGGCTGGTCCTCCGACGACTTCGAGCACCTGCTGGACCTGCTCGTCGCCGCGAACGCCCCGGGCCCGCTGGCCCGGCTCCGCCTGCGGCTGGCGCTGCTGATGTGGACCGGCGCGGCGATGCCGGTCTACGCCCTCGGCGAGCTGCTGTGGGCCGCGAAGAACCAGGTCTCCGACCGGCTGACCCTGGTCATGGACCGACTGGACGACCGGTGCTCGGACAGCGAGTCCGCGTGCAGGCAGGCCGGTGACTACGCGCTGGTCGAGCGCGTCAGCGGTGTCTTCGAGTGGATCTCGACCGCGGCCAACTCGGTTGGCCGCCGCGCCGCCCGCCTCGTGCGGGGCTGACGGACCGAACGCCGAGGTGGCCGCCGGGAGGCGGCCACCTGCATGAGAGGAGGTCGGTGTGGGGGCCCGTAAGCCAACCGCCACCCGCAACACCCGGAAGACGACGACGCCGCGCCGCCCGGCCAAGGCGGCGGCCCCGCCGCCGAAGCCGGAGGCGCGGGAAGACGGCGAGGCCCTGGTCGCGGATCTCCGTGACCGTGCCGCCGACGTGATCGACGGCGCACGGTGGACCGGGGCCCAGGAAGCGGCGGCGCTGGTCCAGGCCGCCAAGGACAAGGTGGAGCAGATCCGCCGGACGGCGGCCGCCGACGCCAAGCGCGTCCTGGTGGAGGCCGCCGAGGAGGTCGGGGCCCGGCTGCGCCGAGCCGAGGTCGACGCGGACACGATCCGCGCCGGTGCCCGGAGCGACGCGGAGTCGATCCTCGACCAGGCCCGCACCGACGCGGCCGCCGAGACCGAGGAGGTCATGGCGGCCGCCGAGGGACAGGCCAAGGCCCTGCTCGCCGACGCCGAGAAGCAGGTGGGCGTCGTGCTCGCCGAGGCGGAGGACAGGGCGAACGCCCTGGTGGACCTGCGCCGCACCTCGGCGGAGGCCGCCTACCGCACGGCCCTGGACGACGCCGCCCGCATCGTCGGTGAGGCGCAGGACCAGGCGGTGGAGATCCGCACGGCACGGGCCGCCCTCGACTCGGAGCTGGACCTGACCCGCCGGTCGGCCCGGCTCGACCTGGACGAGGAGCTGCGCGCACGCCGCGCGGAGATCGACGCCGAACTCGCCGCATACCGCGAGGAGATCGACGCGGCCCGTGCGGACATCGAGAGCCAGTTCCGGCAGCTCGGCGAGCAGCACGAGCGGGAGCGGCAGGCTCAGCGGGCCCGGCTTGACGCCGAGTTCGTGGAGCTGCGCAGGGAGGCGGAGAAGGAAGCCCGGGCCGCCGCCGGCGCGGTGCGCAAGGAGGCGGACGCCAAGCTCGCGGAAGCCGCCCGCGAGCTGGACGCCGCCCGTGAGGCCCGCCGCGTCGCCGAGAAGCGCGCGGCCAGCCTCAAGAGGACCCGGGACCGGGGCGAGGTCGTCAAGCAGGGCAGCATCTGGATCGCCCTCGCGGCCGTGATCGCCCTGACCGCCTCCGGCGAGTGGGCCTTCGCCCGGATGGTCGGGCTTGGCAGCACCCCGTTCGGAGACCTGGGGTGGGCGATGCCGGTGGGCCTGGACGTCTACGCGGTCACCGCGTTCCGCATGCGGAAGGACGTGCCGTACGCGCTCGGGCTGATGGCCGCCACCAACATCACGTACCACGTGGCCGACATGACGGGCACGGGCGTGACGGTGGTCGACGGCAAGCAGCACCCGAGCATCGGCCTCATCGTCGTCGCGGTGCTCGTCGTCGTCGCCATCGTCTGGCGCGTCCACCGGCTCCTGGAGGACGACCACGAGGAGAAGGGGACGGCGCCCGCCGCGCCCGCGGTCGACCCGTCCGCCGGACGGAGCGAGCCGGACCGTACGGCCACCCCCGACCCGGACCGTACGGCCGACCCGAACCCGGGCCGTACGGACCCCGGCCGTACGGACCGTACGGCAGACCGTACGGGCGCACCCCGTACGGACCGTACGGGTGGCCGTACGGGCGCACCCCGTACGGACCGTACGGCGGCCCGTACGGAGAAGACCCGTACGGCCCGTACGCCCGCCCCCCGTACGGGCGGCGGCCGTACGGACGCAGAGGCGATTCAGATCCTGCGCGGCCTTCCCACGGACGGCGGCGGCTACGTCACCGTCAACGCCGCCCGTACGGCCGTCGACTGCCGCCGCGACCGGGCCGTACGGCTGCTGGACGAAGCAGGGCTCCTGAGCCCCGCGGACCGAGAGAAGCACCTCGCCGCTCGCTGACCCGCGCGGCGCGTACGTCGCGGGCCGGGCCCGCCACTGCCCCCGAGAGTCGGCGGGCCCCTTCCCCCCGAGAGGAGAATCCCCGTGCCCGAGATCGAGCACATGAACAACGAGGTCCTGAACCGGGTGCCGGCGGAGTTCCGGCCGCTGCTCAACCTGGACCACCTGACCACCTGGACGCTGGACCGGCAGCGTGAGCACAACGCCGACCACGGCGACTACGAGGCGGTCCGGGCCCTGTTCCAGACCGTCCTGCTCTCCCAGCACGTGGAGGGCGACGGCCGGTGGTCGGCCCGGCGCCGGGCCCGGAAGGTCGAGAAGCACCTGAACCGCCTGGTCAAGTCCTCGCGGGACGCGGCGCAGGCCTCGGAGGGCCTGCGCACCGCGTACGCCGACCACGTCCGCACCGTGGCGGCCCTGCCCGGCCAGCGGGCGGCCAAGGCGAAGGCCAAGGCCGACCGGCGCGGACAGGTGAACACGTTCGCCACGAAGTCGCTGAACAAGACGGTCGCCGCGATGACGACCCGGCCCGACAGCGACGAGGAGTCGAGCGAGGAAGCCGCAGGTCAGAGCACCGCCAAGGGGTCCGGAACCCGGACCGTCCGGGGCGTGAACGACCTGTTCGACCGCAAGGGAGCCTGATCAGTGCAGCAGGTGCCCTCGATCTCCGAGGTCCGCCGGGCCCGCCGCTCCGCCCACTGGGAGGCGCGGCAGGCCCGGCAGGTCGCCGAGCGAGGCCCGGCGGGTCTGGCCGACGCCTGGTGGGACCGGGCCCGCGCGCTCTGCAAGGACGATCCGGAATTGTGGAACGACCTCGCGCGGACGCTGGAGAACTGGACCAGCCGCCACGACGGCAGTCACGACGCGTAAGCGTCATCACCATCATCATCACCCGGGGGCGGACCGGATTCGGGGGGTCAAGGCGGGCGCGCGGGCGCATGGGCGCGCGGGCGCGCGAGGATCTCCCATCCGGTCACCCTCTGTCAACCCTGGAGAGCACGTGGCTGATGACCCTCGGGACGACAACCGGAGCGGCAACGTCGTCCGATTCCGATCACGGGGAGGGGCCCCGCCGGGGCTCCCCCCGATCCCGGGCGCCCCTCCCCCGGTGCCCCCGGCCCCGCCCGCCGACCCGCCGCCCCCGGCTCCCGAGCCGGATGCGGCGGGCGGCGGCGACGGGATGGTCCCCACCCGGCGGCGCCGGTCGGTGGCCGACTCCCTGGCCGACCTCACCCCGGCACTCCCGCCGACCCCCGCCGCGACCGGCGCGGCGGGCACCGTCGTTCTCCGCTCGGAGGGGACGGCGCCCGCCCGCCGGGACGACGGCGACGGCGAGGCGGACGGTCCGGGCGTCGCCGCCCTCGGCCTCGCGGCGACCCTGGCCATCGCGCTGGCCGCGCTCCGGGGCACCGCGACCGCGGTGACGGACTGGCGTCAGCGGCGCCAGGAGCGTGCCGAGGAGCTGGCCCCGCTGCGCGAAGCCCGCCTCAAGCACCGGCTCGCGAACGAGGAGGCCGCCGCCAAGCACTCGGTCGCCATGCAGGGCATCGGCGACAAGGCCGCGCAGAAGCGCGGCAAGTCGATCCCCTCCAGCCAGGACTTCGGCCGCAAGTCGCTCGGCGGCGGCCGCGGCTCCCTCATGGGGGGCGGCGGCAAGGGCGGAGGGACCGGCGGCGGCAAGGGCGCCGGCGGGACCGGGCCCGGCCGCGGAGGCAAGGGCGGCTCCGGCAGCGGGCTGACGCCGGGCGGCAAGAAGACCTCGCCGAAGACGTCCACCGGCCTCGGCTCGGTCGGCGGCAAGGGCAAGGGCGGCTCGAAGACCCCGGGCTCCGGCAAGAACGGCTCGTCCGGGAAGAACGGCGGCAGCTCGGGGACGGGGGCCAAGTCGCTCAACGGCGCCAAGTCCCCCAGCTCGAAGAAGTCCAGCCCGGCGCTGGAGCGGGCCCGCGGCCGCCAGGAGCGGGCCGCCACCCGGCAGGGTGCCGCGATCCAGCGTCGCGCGGACCGGCAGGCGGCCCGGACGGAGAACCGGGCGAAGGACCGGGACGCCGCCCGCGACCGCAAGACCCGCGCGGCGGACGCTCGGCAGGACACCAAGGACCGGGTCCGCAACGCCCGCGCCGACGCCAAGCAGGCCCGCCGGGAGCAGGTCCGGCAGGACCGGTTCGAGGCCAAGCAGAAGGCGCGCAAGGACCGGGCCAAGGCCCGCCGGAAGAAGAAGGAGACGGCGGCCGCCGCCGACGCGGACCGTACGACGCTCGGTCAGGCCGTCGCGAAGACGGCTCGGCGCCGGTTGAAGAAGCGCCGGAAGAACCTCTCCCCGCCCGTGCTGACCACGGTCAAGCGCAAGAAGTCGAAGAAGGGAGGCAAGGGCGGCGGGACCACACCGGCCGGGCCGAAGGTCGACCTGACCAAGAAGCCGAAGCCGGGGGCCGCGCCCAAGGTCGATCTCACGAAGAAGCCGAAGCCCGCCGGCGGGTCCGCGACCGGCGCCGGGCCGAAGGTCGACCTGACCAAGAAGCCCAAGCCCGGCGGCGGCACGAAGGCCCCCGGGCCCGGCAGGAAGAAGAAGGTCCGGGTGAAGCCGAAGTCGAAGAAGAAGCGCGGCGGCTCCGCCTCGGGCACCGGCCCCGCCGACCGGCGCAAGGCCAGTCGCAAGGAGCGGGCCCGCCGCGCGGGCGAACGGGCCCGGGCCAAGGCGGAGGACACCGGCCCCTCCGCCGGGAGCGGCTGGGACTTCTACACCCCGCCGCCGCGCGGGGAACGGCGCAGCGCCTACGACTCCATGCGGGACACCGACCCGCAGCAGCAAGAGGAGTGGACGGTCGAGCAGGTCTACCCGCCCGGCTACCAGGCCTCCTCGCGCGAGCCCCTGACCACCGGGGCCCGCGGCCTCCCCGCCGGAACCGGCAGCACCACCACGAACACCACGAAGGAGGCGCCCGTGGGCAACTCGCCCGCTGTGAAGACCGGGGCCGTCACGACCGCGATGGACAACGGCATCAACCCGGAGCACGCGACGGAGGTGACGCTCGATGACGTCACCGAGTTCCTGGACGAGGTGGTCTCGGAGGCCTTCGCCGCCCACGACGAATGCCTCCTCCTCGCCGCCAAGGCCAAGGAGCTGATGTACGCGCTGGACGAGGTGGCCGAACGGCTGGCCGCCAAGCACAACATCATCGGCACCATCACGGCCTGGGCGATGCGCAAGCTCTCCGAGTCGATGGAGGTCCTCTCCCGCAAGGCCGAGGAGATGTCGGTCAAGTCGCTCCACGCGGCCGAGACCTGCGAGACCGCGAAGACCGAGATGGACGACGCGTACCGGCCGCTCACCCAGGCGACCGCGGACGCGGGCCTTCGCACCCCGTCCGCCCGCGTGCACAACGAGAACTAGGAGGTCACCTTGTCCGGAGAACTCGTACCCGGGAAGGTCGTGTCCGGGGAGATCGTCCCCCGCGAGAGCTACGTCCCCGCGGTCCCCGACAGCGACGACAACCTCCCGGCGATCCCCGACAGCAACCTGGGCTTCCTCAGCCTCGGAATGGCCGTCACCATGCTCGCCGCGCGGGCGCTGCTGCTGAAAGAGAAGATCTGGGCTCTCCAGGCGCTCTTTCGCCGTAACGCCGATAAGGCGAGCAACATGTCGGAGATGTGTGACGCGGCGGAAGTCGAGCCGCGATTCACCGCCCTCATCATGGAAGGCGCCACCTCGCTGCGCGAAGTCGCCGAAGCGTCGGGCGACTTGGTGAACGCCGCCGACGCGATGCAGACGGACGCGCAGGGCTTCAAGGACGCCCACCAGGGCGAATACGGCGGGATCTACGAGACCGTGCAGTCGATGGGCGTGCAGCAGCCCAAGCCCGGATTCAACGAAGTCAAGTAACCGAATAGCCGCCCGGCCGCGAAAGTGCCGGGGCGGAAAGCCCCCACGGGAGGGGCCCCGGGCGAATTCGCCCGGGGCCCCTCCCCCTTTTCCTCCCGGAGGGGAAATGACGATGACGACGACCGACGTCGTGAAAGCCGATGCCGCCGCCGGTGAGCGGGGGCTGACCCGCAAGACCGCCCGCCGCCTCGCCTGGGCGGAGCGCACCGTGTACGGCGCCGCCGGCACCTGGGCCGCCGTCGGCCCGCAGATGGACGTGCCGTGGTGGGCGCACGGCGCCTCCCTGGCGACCGGCGCCCTCACCGGCGTCGTCCTGTGGAAGCGCAGCGACACCGACGACTGGACGCGACGGCTCGTCTCCTCGCTGCGGTCCCTGCCCGTACTCGGCTGGACCGCCGCCTACACCGGCGGCCTGCTGGCCCCCGTCTTCGACTACCCCAACGGGTGGCCGATGCTGGGCGCCGCCGCCTGGACGGCCGTGATGATCCCCATGACGCCGTGGACCCGCTCCAAGGGCCTCGCGCGGGCCGTCGACAACCTGCCGGTCCTCGCCGGGGAGCCGGAGGTCGTGGACGCGGAGCCGGTCACCTTCGCCGACCACATGCGGGCCCTGTGGAACCAGTCGCAGGCAACCGGGGACACCACCCTGGAGCACATCAACCAGTACGACCCCGCCGGACCGGACTTCGAGGCGATCGTCCTCGCCCCCGCCGGCCACACCGTGCCGCGCACCCTGGACGAGCGGGCCATCGCTGGAGTCTTCGACGTTCCTGTCGACGCGGTCCGCACCGCGGCGGTCGACGGATACGGCCCGGGCCGCCTCGCCATCCAGGTCGCGCCCCGCCTCGCCGAGGCCCGGCGCGCACGCGAGGCCCTGGAGGTGGAGGCCGAAGACCCCGGCGCCTCCCTGGAACGCATCTGGGCCGAACACGTCAACTGCACCAACGGCGCCGCACCCGGCGTCGACCTCGTCGCGTACAGCATCGGCGAGGACCAGATCCGCCTGCGGATCGCCGCCCCGCGCGGCAAGACGCTGCGGGTCAACCACGAGGCCCTGTGCTCCGCGCTCGGGATTGACGACATCTCCCGCCTCGTCATGGAAGGCGCGGGCCCCCGCGAAGCGGTCGTCTACATCTACCGCGCCAACCCGCTCCTTCACGTCCGGTCCCCCACGGTCGAGGACCTGACGATGGACGACCGCGGACGCATCTCGATCGGCGTCGCCCACGACGGCACGGTCGCCCGCATCCAGTTGTTCAACTTCGACACCGGCCGCGCGCAGCACGGCATCACCGCCGGGACCACCGGCGCGGGCAAGTCGGGCCTGATGCGCATCCTCGGTGCCGCACAGCGCATCTCGGGCGTCATCTCCTGGATGGCCGACGTCCAGGGCGGCATGTCGATGCCGGAGATGGAGGGCCGCATCGACTGGATGGCCAAGGGGCCGGTCGAGACGATGCAGCAGCTCCGTGCGCTGCACGCGGTCAAGGAGTACCGCGAGGCCCACAGCCGGGGTCGCGGTGACTTCGACTTCCACGGCGAGTGGTGCCTGATCCAGTGGACCGGCGACGAGATCAACCGCCTCCTGAGCAGCCTGGACCAGGAAGTGCGCAAGGAAGCCGCCTGGATGATCGGCGACCTCCAGAAGACCGGCCAGAAGGTCGGCATCGGCGTCGACCTCGCGGTCCAGTCCCTCCACCTCAAGGAACTCGGCGACAACCACGAGATCCGCGAGAAGGGCAAGGAGGGCCACGTCTTCCTGCTGCGCACCGCCTCCTCGTCCACCCAGGGCATGGGCCTGGACGGCATCGCGCCGATCGGCGCGCACGTCTCCCCCATCCCGGAGCGGATCTACGAGGGCGCCGGGGCGAAGGAGCTGTTCGAGGGCACCGCCGCCACCGAGGGCGTGCCGACGCCCGGCATGGGGTGGCTCATCACGGAGGGCAAGGCAATCCTCTTCCGGACCTTCGTCCTGAAGAAGGTCAACGGCCTGTACCCCCAGCTCGAAGAACTCATGGACGGCCGCCCGATGCCGACGCTCACCCCGGGCGAAGCCCGCGCCGCCGGCGCCGCGTACGCCCACCGGGGCACCGCGGCCGCCAAGGAGACCGTGAAGGCCGCAGACGGCCCGTCACGGCCCTCACGGGGGCCGCTCGGCGGCGACGCCCCCAACCCCGGCTCGCAGCCCGCGACGGGGCCCCTGGAGGGCGACAGCAAGGGCAAGGAGCCGGACGCCGAGGAACTCCCCGAAGCGCCGTCGCCGATGGCGGCCGCCAAGGCGAAGGCCCCGACGATCCGCGAGCGGATTCTCGCCGCGCTCAAGGACCACCCCGAGGGCCTGGCGCTCCGGGAGATCCGCACCGCCGTCGGCTGCGGCTCCGAGGGCGGCCCCGCCACCCGCAGCGTGAACAACGAGGTCAGCACCCTCGCCAACGAGAACCTGCTCGTCCCGCTCGGCAAGGGCGTCTACCGCCTGCCCTGACCCTCGAAACGGCAGGGGACCGGCTACTCCGTCAGAAACGGCCGGTCCCCTGCCCGCTCCCCCAACGCATCGAAGGAGCCACCCCAGTGAACCACCCCGACCGCCCCGCCGGCCGCGCACTCACCGAAGCCGAAGCGGAGGCCGAAGCCATCCGCCTCATCGCCGAGGGCTACAGCAACAACGCCCCGGTCGCCACCCGCTACAAGGACACGACGCCCCCGCCCGCCATCGGCTACGCCCCGCCCGTCCAGCAGGACGGCCGGGCCCCCATGAGCCAGCGCGCGACCGACATCAGCGGCATCATGCTCGCCACCGGGATCGCCTCCGTGCCCATCTCCGGCGGCATCTCCCTCGTGATGTGGACCGTCGGACAGGTCAACCCCGTCGTCGTCGGCATCGTCTGCGTGGCCCCCGTCGCCTTCCTCGGCGCCCTCTCCCGCGTCTTCAAGAGCGCCAAGGCGGTCGTCGCGGCCGCCCCGCCCACCATCCACCAGCACTACGAGGGCACGGTGATCCAGGACAACACCGAGGTCACCACCCACACCCGCGGCGTCATCGCCCGCACGGCCAACCGCTTCGACCGCTGAGGGGAACGATCGTGAAGCAGCCCGGGAACGTCCTGACCACCGTCCTCGACCAGCACGGCGGCCGCTGCGGCTGCCGCGGCGCCTGCGGCAAGACCCACACCGGCGACGGCGAGCAGTGCAACGCCACCAGCAGCGGCAAGAACAAGCCCCTCCTCGCCGCACCGCACACCCCGCACGCCACCGACGTGCAGAACGCCGCCACGCCGCTGGCGGAGCTGCGGCCCTGGTGCTGGCCCTGCTGGCGCGACGCGCTCGCCGCCGAGCGAGCCCGCGCCAACGAGCAGCGGGGCCAGGAACTCATGGAGGCGCAGATCGGCCTGTTCGACATCGGCGCCGACACCGCGGCGTAGCGACGCCCACCGACACGGAAGCGGCCGTGCACCCGACCCGGGGCACGGCCGCTTCCATGCCCGACCGGACCAGCAACCACGTAAGGGACTCGATGACCACGCCCGACAGCACCCTCGACGCCCGCCTGGACGCGGCCAACGCCACCGTCCTCGCCGAGATCTCCCGTACGGACGCCAAATCCGGCGTCCTCCTGACCAGCTTCTCCCTGCCCCTCGCCGCCCTCGTCGCGGTGGTCCCGGGCCACGACTTACCGCCCGCCGTCGGCATCCTCGTCGGCGCCGGCGCCGTCGGCCTCATCGCCGCCATGCTCGTCGTGCTCGTCGTCGTCCACCCGCGCCTGTCGGGCGCAGCCCGCGGCAGCTTCCTCTACTGGTCGCTGTGCACGCCCGACGACCTGGTGAAGGATCTCCAGGCGCCGGACGACCGCGTCGCCCACGTCATCCACCTCTCGCAGATCGCCCGCCGCAAGTACGCGGGCCTGCGCCTCGCCGGGATCATCACCGGCGTATCGCTCGTCGCCCTCGGTGCCGCACTGCTCGCCGCCCTCATCGCCTGACCACCCAAGGAGAAGAACCGCATGACGACCGACCTCGACCCCGTCACCGCCGCCCGCCGCGCCGGGCGCTGGGTGATCGGCACTTTCCACGGGAACCACGACGACACCAAGGTCGTCGCCATCTCCACCCGTGACGACTCCGCCCCGCTCCCGTACGGGTGGGAGTGCTCCTGCGGGATCGGCCAGCGCCTCCCCGCCGAAGACGGCATCTTCGGAAGCGCCTGGCGCCACGTCCACCCGCCCCGCTGGCGCTCCCGGGCCCGGCGGTTCCCCCTCCTGGGGCGCCTCGTCCAGCCCACCGCCCGCGTCCGGCACCCCCGGGCGGCCTGACCGGTGACCGGCCGCGCGGTGCCCGCAGACCTGTACGCCGCGCTGAACGCCTGCTTCCCACACGGGGGACTGCCCGGCTGGCTCACCGCCGGCGGCCCCCGCTGCGGCACCGGTGCCCCACCGATCTCGGTCGACGGCGCCGCCCGCGCGAGCGAACTCGCCGACCTGGTCGCCCTCGCCTGGTGGGAACTCCTCCAGGACCCGAGCGACGACCCGTTCACCAAGCTGTTCACCGCGGCCTGCGCACGGCACCTGAGCTGACAACACGAAGCGGGCCCCGTCCTCGGACGGGGCCCGCTTCTTTGCGTTTGAGGTGCTATGCAGCCGCAGGTTCGGGGCTCTCGGCACCCGCCGGGGACTCTGGGTTCTCCTCGGCGGGCTGCTCCTGCGCCTCGGGGGCCTTCCTTGATCCCCGCTTGGGCTTTGCGGATTCGCTGAGCTGCTCTCGGCACTTCAGGATCTCTGCTTCGAGCGCATCGAGATAGCGCTCAGCGGCCACCTTGTCCCTCCGGGCCAGGCGTCGCACCCAGGGGAAGGAGACCGCCTTCTCCGCGCGGGCGGTGATGTCAACCTCTCCCTCGTCCTTCTCGTCACCCCAGTTGTCCAGGAAGGACTGGATGGCCGCCTTGGCGGCCTCCTTGTCGAACTCTTCGCCCTCCGGAAGGGCGTCGACCGCTCCCCGAAGTACCTCGGCGGTGACCGGGACGTCGGAAGCCGCCACCGTCGCGTACACGAAGACCGCCTGCTCCACGTCCCACGTCTCGCGAACGGAGACTAGCTCCCAGACCTGGGCCTGGTTGGCCTTCTTGGCCTGCTCCAGGGACAGGCGAGGAGTTCCAATTGGAACGGAATCGTTCGACGCCAAATCGAACAGGGCCTCCGCGACCTGCCACGTGCGGATCAGCTTCCCTGCGTAGTTGGCCTTCATCCCCCAGCGAGTCCAGCAGTAGTCCTCGAAGGTGGCGTGCTCCGCCCGGTACAGCCGACTGTCCCGGATGATCTGCAACGCCTTGCCAGCCAGCCAGAAGGCCCACTTCAGTGTGTCGACGGCCGCCTCGCACTGCGCGAGCGACTGCCGTTCGTCCGAGGTGAGAGTCGTGGGTTGCCCTGAGATGGGGCGGAAGAGGTTTGGTAGGGCCCGCGCCATGTCGATGGCGCTCTTGAACTCGAAGCGTTCGGTGGCCGATCCGCCGCGCTGGCGTCCCATCAGATCAGTCCTTCCACGGCCAGGGCCAGCTTGTAGAAGTCCTCCCGGGCGCGGAGGGCTGTACCGCTCTCGGGGTACTGGATGACTGTAAGGCCCTGCTCGGGAGCCTTCGCGTGCAGCTTGTACCGACGTACGGCCTGGGACATGTACGGGTAGCCGCGCTTGTTGCACCACTCCTGCATGTCCTTGAGATCAGCTTTCGTACGGTCCGTGCCGGAGTCCCAGTTGTTGATCACCATGCGGAACCTGATGCCGCGAGGGCGAAGTAGGCGCTCGACGGTGTATTCGGCGGGGTCGTGGGTCAGCGTCTCGACCGGGACGATGGGCACGAGGGCAAGGTCCGTGAGATCAAGGATCTCGCGCATGGCCTCAGCCGCCGGCCCCTTGCCCAGCGGGTCGAGGGCGTCAAGGTCGGCCTCTGGGTCAATGTCTGCGAAGCCGGGGGTGTCGACCACGATCCGGCGCACTGAGGGGTCTTTGACCAGGTTGGGGATCTCGCCCAACTTGCCGCGGGTGACGACGTAGTCGAACGGCAGCCGCTTCTCCGGGACCTTCCGAGCCCACTTCTCCAGTGAGCCTTGGAGGTCGATGCCGGCGGCGACGACCGGGCATGGGCAGTCAGGGTCGTCGGGGTCGGCAGGGGGGTTGTTCTCCCCGAGCACGGCGGCGACGTTGATGGCGTCTGTTGACTTTCCCGCGCCACCCTTCTGCTGGAAGAAGGTGATGACCTTGGCGCGGTGTTCTGTCTCGTCAGGATTTTGGGCGGGGGGCATTGGACCTCCGTGGGCTTCCCCTGGTGGGTACTCGGACGCGGTCATATTGCCAGAGGCGGGACCGTTCGCCGAGCATCGGTCGTCCGGGGGTGGGTGACGCCCGTAAACGCCTTACGGATTGTTCGATTTCAAGTCGAACGAAGTCGTTCCAATTGGAACGCTCAGGGGATTTCCTGCTGGCCGTTGCCCGCAGCTCGGTCGATTGCCGCGCGGAGGAGATCGCCCGTCGTGAGGACTTTGGCGCGGAGCTGGTCGCGGATTTCCAGTGCGGCCTGCGGTGCGGAGGGTCGCCCGGCGGCGGACATGAGGGCGAGTTCGGCGGGGATGCCGTCCCGCTCCGCCTCCTGTAGGGCCACGTCGATCCCGTCGCCCCACCGGTCTGCCCAGTCCTGGAGCGCCTCGACGGCCTCCTTGCTGGTCCAGTACGCGGCGCGGCGGACGGTGTCGCCGAGGGCGTACGGCAGGTTCAGGGACATGCGGTGGGTGTAGCCGCCGTCGCCCATCGGTGCGCTCGGCGGCGTGCCCCACGGGCGGCCCGGTGACTCGGTCTGGCCGTCGGGGGGCTTGGGCCACTTGCGGTCCAGGCCGCGGGCGCGCAGCTCCTCGCGGACCGCGCGGGTCACGATGTCGTCCCGGGTGCCGCCGAACTCGCCGGTGCGTCGCATCCTCGCGACCCGGGCCCGGATGTCGCTGCGGACGGCGGCGGCCGCGCGCCGCGACATGCCGGGCACGATCAGCTCCTTCCGGCGCGCGGTGACCCACTCCTCCTCGCGGTCCCGCTCGTCCTTGCTCCGTGCGTTCAGCGCCTTCAGGGCGCCCTCGGTCAACGCCACGTGGAACTTCATGCTCACCCTCGCCATGAAGGAAATGTAGCCAGATAACCCCGGAGGCCAACCGTGGACCGTGGGACGGGAGGTTTGTGTCGGGGTGGGAACTTAAATCGGTTGCTTCTGAGTCGTTATGGTCGTCAGGTAGGGATCATGTACGTCTGCCGCCGGCCGGGTGGTGCCCGGTGCAGGCGGCGCGGGACGGGCCAGCGTCCGCCCGCTGGAACAACGGGGGAGTAGCGCGCATGACGAACCGCACCGATCACCAGCCGTACGTGCAGGCCGTGGTCGCCGAGATCGAAGAGGTCGGCCTGAACGTCGCGGGACACGCGGTGACCGGCCGCCCGCCGGCGGTCCGCACGGCCGTCGTCACGCTGGAGGTGCCGGACTCCGGCCCGTACGCGGACGAGGACGACGACCTCGAACTCGTCTGGGACGAGGCGTACGGCTGGGTGCTCCACCTGCCCGCCGAGGCCGGTACGAGCGACTGGTTCATGGGCGAGGACCTGGTGCCCGCGCCCGCCCGGGTCGCCCGCTGGGTCGACATGGTGCTGACGAACCCCGGGCTGACCCCGAGCCGGGAGGACGGGCCGCAGCGGCTGCCCGAGAGCGACGACGACGCGTTCGAGACGCGCCTGTCGGCCTTCGCCGCGTCGGCCTGACGCGCTCGCTGCCCTCCCGACCGCCCGCGGGCCGTCGGCGCTGAGGCTGCGCCGGGGCCCGCAGCTTGGAGAACGACATGTCCAACCCCGTCGAAACCCCGGTCGCCCCTGCCCCCGAGCCCGGTCCCGGCGGCCGCCTCGGACCGATCGGGCGGGCCCGCGCGAGCCTGACGGCAATCGAGACCCTGCTCCGGCTGCGCGAGGACGAGAGCGCGCCCACCCCGGAAGACCTCGCCGCCCTGCGGCACTGGCCCGGCTGGGGGCCGCTCGCCCCCGCCCTGGCGGAGAACCGCGAGGGAACCTGGGCGGAGATCGGCGAGGAGCTGCAACGCCTGCTCTCGCCACGCGAGTACCGGCAGGCCGAACAGGGCACGCCGACCGCCTACTACACCCCCGACCGGATCGCCGAGGCCTGCTGGACGGCCCTGCGCGATCTCAACTTCCAGGGCGGCCGCATCCTCGAACCCGGCTGCGGCGCGGGCACCTTCATCAACCACACCCCCGACCGGATGCCGGTGAAATGGTTCGGTGTCGAGCGCGACCCGACGACCGCGGGCATCGCCGCCCTGCTGCACCCGGACGCGGACATCATCAACGCCCGGCTCCAGGACGCCGGGCTCCAGTCGAACAGCGTGGACGCCGTCCTGGGCAACGTGCCGTACGGCAACTTCCAGGTCCACGACAAGACCGCGCCGAAGGCGGTCACCGACTCGATCCACAACTACTTCATCTGGCGCTCGGTGCAGGCCCTGCGGCCCGGCGGCGTCGCGATCCTGCTGACCTCCCGCTACACGATGGACGCCGCGGACGACACCGCCCGCCGCGCCATCGCCAAGCACGCCGACCTGCTGGGCGCCGTCCGCCTGCCCAACGGCGCCCTCGCCGAGGGCGGCACCGGCGTCCTCGCCGACATCCTCATCGTCCGCCGGCGCGACACCGACGGCCCCGTGGACGACAGTTGGATGGACGTCAGCGAGATCCCGACGGTCCCCGGCCAGTACGCCAACGACTACTTCCTCCAGCACCCCGAGAACGTCCTCGGCGAGTTCGAGCAGGGCCGCGCCGCGCAGTACGGGCACACCCTGGCCGTGAAGGCGCCCGAGGACCAGGACCTCGCGGCCGCGCTCGGCACCGCCTTCGACGGCATCACCGCGGCGGCCCGCAACGAGGGCCGCGACTGGCGGGTCGCGGTCGGCGCGCAGCCGTTCACCGAGGACACGCTGCCCTTCCCCGTCCGCGAGGACGGACGCAAGGAGGGCTCCTTCCACCTCGTGGACGGCAAGGCGCACGAGGTGGTCGACGGCGAGCTGGTCGCGGTCGAGCGCGCGGGCAAGGAACTGCCCAAGCTCATCGCGCTGCGCGACGCCACGCTGAAGCTGATCGAGGCGGAGACCGACCACGACACCCCCGACGCGCAGCTCGACCCGCTGCGCGCCGAGGTGAACCGGCTCTACGACGCCTACGCCCGGGTGCACGGCCCGATCAACCGCTTCACCCTCGCCGAGGGGCAGGTCGACGAGGAGACGGGGGAGAAGGCGGTCAGCCGCCGCTACCCGCGGCTCGGCGGGTTCCGCCGTGACCCGGACTTCGTGTCCGTCCTGGCCCTGGAGGACTTTGACGACGAGACACAGAAGGCGGACAAGGCCCCGCTGCTGCTGCGGCGGGTCAACCGCCGCATCGAGCGGCCCACGTCGGCGGAGACGCCGGAAGAGGCGCTGTCGCTCTGCCTGAACTTCAAGAACAAGATCGACGTCCCCACCATCGCGGGACTCCTGGGGATCGAAGAGGACCAGGTGCCCGGCGCGCTCGGGGAGCTGGTCTTCCCCGACCCGGACAACGGCGAGCTGCTGACCCGCGGCTCGTACCTGTCCGGGCCGGTCGTGGACAAGCTGGAGCGCGCCGAGTTCCTGCTCTCCCAGGGCCGCGACGACCTCCAGCGGCACGTCGACGCCCTGCGCGAGGTGCAGCCCGAGCCGCTGCCGCCGGAGGACATCAAGGCCAAGCTCGGCGCCCCGTGGATTCCGGTGGAGGACGTCACCGCGTTCGCCGAGGCGATGCTGGGCGTCCAGGTCGACATCCTCCACGTGGCCAAGACGGCGACGTGGAACGTCGACATGCCGATGACGATCCCGGAGGCCGCGACCAGCGAGTGGGGCACCTCCCGCGTCAACGCCTTCGAGCTGCTCGACCTCGCGCTGAACGGGCAGGCCCCGAAGGTCTACGACACCTTCCGCACGCCCGACGGCGGATCGCGGCGGGTGCGCAACGACAAGGAGACGATGCTCGCGGAGTCGAAGATGACGGCGCTGATGCGCCGCTTCGCGAGCTGGGTGTGGGAGGACCCCGACCGGGCGGACCGCCTGGCCGACGACTACAACCGCATCTTCAACAGCACGGTCCTGCCCAAGCACGACGGATCGCACCTGACGGTCGACGGCATGGACCCGGAGTTCACGCCGTACGACCACCAGTGGGACTTCGTCCAGCGCGTGCTCAGCGCGGAAGAGGGCTCGCTGTGCCCGTACCCGGTCGGCGCCGGCAAGACGGCCACGATGTTCATGACGGCGACCAAGCTGAAGCAACTCGGCCTGGTCAACAAGCCGATGATCGTCGTCCCGAACCACCTGCTGGAGCAGATCTCCCGGGACGGCAAGAAGCTGTTCCCGAACGCCAAGATCCTCATGGCGGGCAAGAAGGACCTCGCCGACGCCCGCTCGCGCATGCTGTTCGCGGCCCGGTGCGCCACCGGCGACTGGGACGCCATCGTGATGACGCACAACTCCTTCGGGCGCCTCGGGGTCCACCCGGTCACCGAGGCCACCTACCTGGAGGAGCTGGCCAACGAGTACCGCGTCGCGCTGAGCGCGATCGAAGACGACGAGAACAACCGGCGGCGGATCAAAGAGATCGCCAAGATGGTCGACCGGTTCGACGCCCGCGCATCCGACCTGCGCTCGAAGGCCACCGACGCCGGTGTCACGTACGAGAACCTCGGCGTCGACTTCCTCCAGGTCGATGAAGCGCACCTGTTCAAGAACCTCGCCCTGCCGGCCACGACCGAGGGCATGTCGCTGGGCAAGCCGTCCAAGCGGGCCACCGACCTCGACCTGAAGCTCATCGTCACCCGCGAGCGCACCGGCCGGGACAACGTCACCGCCCTCTACAGCGGCACGTTCATCTCGAACTCGGTGCGCGAGATGTACGTCTTCAAGCACTACACGATGCCCAAGCGGCTGGAGAAGCTGGGGCTCGGCAGCCCCGACGCCTGGGCGGCGAACTTCATCCAGTTCGAGTCCCGGCCGGAGGTCGGGGTCGACGGCGTCAGCTTCCGCCTCAAGCGGCGCCCGGTGGAGTACACCAACGCCGACGAGGCGCTGGCCCTGTTCGCGGAGGTCGCGGAGCTGCGGCCGCGCGAAGAGTTCAAGATCAAGCGGCCCAAGCGCGTCGACCGGTTCGTGGAGATCGACGCCACCCCGAACCTGGTCCAGTACGTCGGCTCGATCTCCGACCGGATCGACCTGATCCAGCAGGGCAAGGTCAAGCCGTTCGAGGACAACATGCTCAACGTCATCACGGACGGCCGGAAGGCCGCCCTGGACCTTGAGCTGGTCGGGATGGAGCCGGACGGCCCGGGCAAGGCCGGGGCCATCATCAGGAACGTCCTGGAGATCCACGAGCGCACCAAGGACCTCAAGCTCCCCGGCGACCCGGATGACGTCTCCGGCGGCCTCCAGCTCGTCTTCTGCGACCTCGGCACCCCGAGCAAGGACCGCGGCAGCCAGGTCTACGGCAAGATCCGCAAGGGCCTGATCGACGGCCTGCCGGAGGACGGCCTGCCGGGCATCCCGCGCGAGCGCATCCGCTTCATCCACGACTACAACAGCGACCTCGCCAAGGAGCAGTTGTTCACCGACGCCCGCGCGGGCAAGGTGTCCGTCCTGTTCATGTCCTCGGAGAAGGGCGGCACGGGCGTCAACGTCCAGAGCCGTGGCGTCGCCCTGCACCACGCCGACCCGCCGCACAAGCCCGCCGAGTGGGAGCAGCGCGAGGGCCGACTCGACCGCCCCGGCAACCTGCTCATCGACCTCGACATGGAAGTCGAGTTCCTGCGCTACATCGCGCTGAACAGCTTCGACAGCTACATGTTCCAGCAACTGGAGCGCAAGCAGCGGCCGATCGTGCAGATCATGTCCGGCCGCAAGGTCGGCCGTGTCATCCAGGAGATCGACCCGATCGGGGCGGGCTTCGGGCAGGCCAAGGCCGTCGCCACCGGCAACCCGATGCTGCTGGAGCTGGCCGACGTCAACGGCGAGCTGACCATGCTCCTCAACGAGGCCGACGGCCACCGGCAGGCGCAGGCCCGCATGAAGCGCAAGGTCGAAGTCCTCGCCGACCAGATCCGCGACGCGGAGCGCACCCTGCCCGGCATCCGCGCGATGGCCGACGCGGTGGCCGCCGCCGGGGACGACGAGACATGGCGCACCGCCGACGGGCGCCTGATCGACCCCGACGACGTCGCCGGCGTCCTCGCGCAGACCGCGCAGGGCTCCAAGCCCACCCTCGACCTGGACGCGGGCTACCGCTGGCGCGGCCTGCAAGTCGGCTTCACCTGGCACCGGCGCCAACAGTTCGGCGGGATGGCCTACGAGGGGTGGGCGCACCTGGTCGGCGGAGGCCACCAGGTCGACGTCCGCCTGAACCTGTCGTGGTTCGGCAAGGGCCAGTCCTGGCGCATCGTCAAGGCGCTCGGGGAGGCCGCCGACGAGGCGGTGACCGCCCCGGTCGCGATCGAGCAGAAGGCGGCCAAGCAGCGCGCGGCGCTGGAGGACACCCGCGCCCACATCGGCCGCCCCTTCGAGAAGCACGCCGAGCTGGAAGCCGTGCGCGAGCGCAAGACCGCCCTGGAGGAGCGGATCTCGGGCGCTGCCATCGCCTCCGGCCGCGAGAGCGGGTCGGGCCCCCAGTTCGACCCCGGTGCCGCGGCCGCCGACGGCGGCCGCGAGATGACCGAGGCGGAGATGGCGATGCACGACGCCACCGCTATGGCCGGGATGCTCGGCGGCACCGCCGTCGTCGTCAGCGAGGGCCAGATCATCGGCGGCGCCCGCGTCATCGACCGCACCGACGTCGACCTGCGCACCCCCGACCTCGCCGACCTGGGGCAGTACCAGGAGGCGCTACGTGCCCTGATCGAAGCTGCGGCCGCCGACGAGGGCCTGACCGCCCGGGCGCGGGACGGCGGCGCCGACTACGGTGCGAGCGGCTTCCGCGCGGCCGTCGCCGAGTGGGCGCAGGACTGGGCCCTGGAGCGCGCCAACCTCCCCGAGGACCGACCGGCGTGGCTGCGGGACTGGCTGGAGCCCGAATCGGCCGACACCCGGCAGATGCTCATCGGTGAGGCCGCCTGGATCGTCTGGCAGCAGGCCCGGGCCACCGAACCCGACCAGGCGCCGCCCGCCCCGCAGGACACCCCGGCCCCCGAGCCGGAGCCGGTTCCGGCGCCCGAGGAGTCCGCCGCGCCGCCCGCGCCCCCGCAGCCCGGGCCGCAGGAACCCGCGCCGCAGGAACCCGCGCCGGCGGCCCCGGAAGCACCGCAGGAACCCGCCGGGGACACGGCGAACCCGGCCCCGGCGGAGACGCCGCCCGGCACCGCCGCCGGGCAGGCGCCCTTGCAGGACCTGGTCGACGCCTTCGGCGACCGCGTCATGGTCGGCCACATCGGCGGCCCGCAGCCCGCCCGTACCCACCAGTCCGCCGGGTGGGCCATCATGGCGGTCCTCAGCGACGACCAGGTGCGCGGGCTCGTCAGCGCCGTCGCGGTCGACGGCCAGCCGGTCAGCACGGTGCCCGGCGTCATGCCCACCGACCGCGTACGCGAGTGGATCGCCGAGCAGCAGCAGGCGCCGACGACCGCGTTCTACGCCTCCACCAGCAGCGAGCTGCCGCCCGCCCTGCGCGGCGACGGCGACGTCCACCTGTCCACCCGCGCCGACGGGCTCACCATCGAGCAGGGCGACGTCACCACCACGATCCGGTGGGAGGAACTCCCGGCCTGGATCGACGCCGCGGTGGCGCACAACACCGCCAACCGCGACCCGTACAAGCCTGCGTGGCGGTACGGGAACCTCTCCGCCGAGATCCACTTCCGGCGCGACGAACGCAACCAGGCCATCGGCACCGCGATGGACGCCCTGGCCGACGCGCTGCGCGAGACCGTGCCCCCGACCGACGAACAGCTCGCCGAGGCACGCGACCGGTACGCCCCGCCGGCCGCGCCCGCCGCGACCGCGGACCCCGCGCCCGCCGAGGACGCGCCCGCCGAGGAGAGCGCACCGCAGGAGTCCGTGCAGCTCCCCGAGGACGCCGCGCCGGTCCCGGGCGCCGAGGGCTACCACTACACCGAGGAAGGCCGCATCGTCCGCCTCTACACCGAGGTGGGCGAGGAGGTCGGCAGAGCGGAGTGGAGCTACAGCAAGTACCGCTACCTCGGCGACGTCCAGGGCGACGTGGTCCGGGGCACCGAGGACGGCGCCACCGTGGCCAAGCGCATGGCCAACCACCACGCGGTCGTCTACGGCGACCGCGTGCACCGGCCGACGCTCGATGACCAGGGCCGTGACCCGGTCTGGATTCTGCACAACCGCTCCGACACCCTCGTCTTCGGTATCACCCCGGAGGACGACACCGCGAAGGCGGCGCTGTGGACCGGCGGCGGCTTCAAGGAGTCCCGCAAGGTCGGCGGCTGGTACCTGCCCCGCACCTGGAAGGAGCCCACCCGCAGGCAGCGCGTGGACGACGCGGTGCGCGTCCTCGCGGCCGCCGGGCGCACCGTCACGGTGCACACCAGCCGGGCGGAGCGTCAGGAGCCTCCCCAGCAGCCCGCGCGGCTGCCGGAGCTGGCCGTGACGGCGCCGAACCTGGACGACGTGCCGCAGTTCTTCAACGCCGAACCCTTCACCGATCAGGACGACCTCGCGGACGTCCAGGCGCTGGAAGCCGCCTACGCCCGGTGGGGTCAGCACCCCACCGTCCGGGCCTACCTCCAGCAGGACAACGACGCCCGGCCCGACGGCTTCGGCACCCCGGACAACCCCATCGCCGAACTGCACATCGCCTACCACCGGGCCCGGTTGGCGCTGCGCGAGCCCGTCCCCGGCGGCCCGCAGGAGATCGTCCGCCGGGTCTACGGCGTGGCCGCCTGGTGCCAGGAACTGGAAGTCGTCGTTGACGACGACCTTCTCGACCCCCTCCAGGGCGTGTACGAGGCGGCCCACCTCCTCGCCGCCCGCTCGCAGGCCACCATCGCGGCCCTGACCGCGGAACAGGCCGCGGCCGCCGAGGACGCCCCCGCCCCCGTCGCGCAGGAGACCGAGCCCGCCGCAGCTCAGCAGGAGCCGGGCGCCGAGGGGCAGGCGGACGAACCCGCGTCCACCTCGACCGAGACCGCCCCCGCGGCCGCCGCCGAGGAGCAGGGTCCGGCCGACCCCGCTCCGGTCGCCCCGGAACCGCCCGCGACGCCGCCGGCGCCCGCGCCGGACGCCGACAGCGACCGACTCACCCTGACCGACCCGGCCCTGCGCGGGGCCGCGCTGGAGGCCATCACCGCCGCGGCGGTGGCCGACCCGCGGGTCGCGCAGGCTGCCCGCGCCAACGACCTGGACAACTTCACCTCCTGGCTGACCGACTGGGTGGACGACTGGGCAACCGAGGAGTGGGTGGACGTCCCGCCGGGCGACATGCCCGACTGGGTCCGCGTCTACTTCCGCGGAGGCGACGAAGCCGTCGGCGACCGCAACGGCCTGTACGCCGAACTGGCAGGCCCCCTCTACGAGCAGCTTCGCGCGACGGAGCAGGAACCGGCCCCCGCCCCCGCGCCCGACGCTGACGAGGAGAAGTCCCGAGAGGAGCTGTTCCAGGAAGCGGTCGACGGCCTCTTCACCGGCACCGACCCGCAGCCCGGCGCCACGGACCCGGAGCCGACACCCGACCCCGCCGCCCCGGAGCAGCAACTCGGCCTGTTCGGCGGGGACGACGCGCCCGCCCCGCAGGAGACACCGCCCGACACGGACACGGACGGCGCGGCGCCTGCGGCTGACGACCTCTCCCAACTCGCCAGGGTCGAGCTGACCGGAGCGGCGGACATCCGGTACTGGATGCACGGGAGCATGCGACCCGGCGAGCCGGAGACGATCCGCTTCCACCTCAACCGCCAGACCCGCTCGTACTCGTTCAGCGAGTCCATCTTCAACGGCACCCGTGACGAGTGCCTGGCGTACATCGACTCGGAGGCCGCCGTACGGTCGGCCGCCGAAACGCTGGACCCCGGGGACACGGACGGCGTGCAGCAGGCGGCGGCGCAGGCCTGGCTGCGCGATGCCGCCCCCGAGACCCCGGCGCCCGATCCCGCGCCGGCCGCCGACGTCCCGGAGGCGGAGACGGAGACGGCGGGCGACGCGGAGGAGGAAGGACAGCTCGACCTCTTCGGCGAGGCGGCCCCCGAGCCCGCTCCCGTACAGCGGCCCGGCCGTCGGCGCGGGCGCCGCGAGCCGGAGCCCGCCGTCTCCCCGGGAGCGATGGGCGCCGACGGGCGGCTCGGGGTGTACGGGCACGCCGACCACGGCGAGTGCGAGCGCTGCGGCACCACCGACACCGACCGCTACACCGTGGTGCAGCACTGGTTCGGCCCGGACCACGCGGAGATGGCCGCCGAGTGCGGCCCCTGCGTGGAGCTGACCCTGGGCCTGTCCTACCAGCAGTACCGGAGCCTCGCCGACACCGCCGAGGCCCGGCGCGGCGGCGAGCGCATCCAGCCGCGCCCCCACCCGGAGGACGACGTCGTCGTCTACCGGCGCACCGCCGAGAACGAGTGGACCAGCGTCCACCGGCCGACCGGCCAGCGCTACCGCACCGCGAAGGAGACCGAGAGCGGGTACCGCGGCTTCGTGACGCGGGACCTGTCCGGCCTGTCCGTGGGCACCGGCGTCTCCGTCGGCTCCATCCAGGAACTCACCGAGCGGGCCGCGCTGGGCCGCACCGCCGAGACCCACCCCACCGACAGCGACGACTGGGTGTACTTCTCGTACGGCCAGGACCTGAAGGAACTCGGCGTTCCCGAGGGCGAGTCCATCACCGCCCGCTCCACCGGCGCCCGCCGCAACCGGGCTCCGCTGGAGCACGGTCCCATGTGGGACTTGAGCATCGGCGACACCGACTTCACGGTGGAGATGGTCTACCAGCAGGGCCTCCCCGGCTACGACGGCCACCGCCTGGCCGTGACGGGCCCCGGGGACACGACCACGCGGCACGAGCAGTGGCAAGGCGTGCTGGAGTGGGCCCGCGAGCGGGTGCGCGAAACGCAGGCGGACACGACGACCGTGACGCCGCCGGCGGTGCAGCAGGAGCCCGCGCCGCCCGCGCCCGACCCCGAGCCGCAGGAAGCCCCGGCCGCGGAGACCGCCGCCGGGACGGTCGTGCCGGACGGCGCGACGCCCGAGGAACCAGAGCAGCCCGAGCAGCCCGAGCAGGAGGAAGCAGTGGCAGGCGAGCCGGAACCCACCGCCGTCGCGACGGACGCCGTACCAGACGCCGACCTCGCCCCGCCCGCGGAAGACCCTCCTGCGGAGACACCCGCCGAGGATGCCGGTCCGGCCGTGGACGTCGAAGACCCGCCCGCCCCCCGGAGCTTCACCGAGACGATCCCGCTCGCCGCCGACGCCCGCTACCGGCTCCGGCTGACCACGGTGGAGGGCGACGGGGCCCGCGAGGGCGAGCTGCTGTACGGCGAGGCCACGGTCGCCGCCGTACGCCTGTCCGCCTCCGGGCGCTGGTTCGCTCGGCTGGCGGTCGACGGCATGCCCGCCGACGTCAGCGAACTCAACGGTTCACCGATGGAGGCCGCGCACCAGGGCGCGGTCATGTTCGCGGTCGTCACCGGGGAGCCGTACGGCGAGCCGCCGTCCGCCGTCAACGTCCGCGGGGCGCAGTCGCGGGCGGACGTGCTGCGCGTCGAACTGCGCACCGCCGCCGAGCAGCACCTGCGCACCGTCACCGTGGCGGCCGCGCGGGCGAACGAGAACTACGGGCAGAACCCGTACTTCCAGGCCCTGAGCACCCAGCTCGAACGGCTCGGTGCCGCCGACGTGGACGACCACGGCTCGCGGCAGATGGCGGCGAACCTCGCGGCCGTCCAGGACGCGGTCAACGCCTGGGGCGCCGTGCTGCCGACGGACCCCGCCCTCGATGAGCGTCAGCACCTGGCCTTCCCGCTCCTGAACCTGGTGCGCGAGACCACGCGCATGCAGGGGCGCCTCCAGGCCACCCTGGACGCGATGACGGCCGACCGCGCCGCCGCCCAAGCGCAGGAGGCCGCGGCCGCAGAAGCCGCGCCCGCGCCGGCCGAACCCGCCCGCGAGGACACCGCGCAGCAGACCCCGGAACCGGCGCCCGCCCCGGCGCCGGTGACCGGCCCGCTCGTCTCCATCTCCATGTGGGGCGGCGACGACGGACAGGTGATCGCCCGGGTCGAGACCGACAACGTCTTGCAGACCCTCGTCCTGCCCGGCGCCCACGTCGCCGACATGCCGGGGCAGTACCTGCCCGCCGCCATCGACGTGCCGATGCTGGTCCGCCCGACCGAGCGTGCCGAGCACCTGGTCGCGGACGGCGAGACGGAGGCATGGCTCGCCGAGCACCTGCCCGGCGGCCTGCTGGCGACGGCCTGGGCCGCCGACGAAGTACGCGCGGTGCTCGTCATCGCGGTCCGCGACACCCTGCGCGACGACATGGCGCCCACCGTGGAAGGGGTCGCCACCTGGCTCGTGGACGCCGTCACCGAGCAGGACGAGGATCTGATCCGTACGGCGCACGCCGCCGACGACCTGGCGGAGTTCAGGACGGTGTTCGCGGCGCTCGCCGACGACATGGTGACGCGGGAGGGCTCGGCACACCGGCAGTGGACCTACCTCGGCAGGGAGGGCGACCGCCGGGAGCAGGTGCTGGCCCTGGCCGTCCCTCGCGCGTACGAGAAGCTGCTCGCCCTGCCCGCACCCGCTGACGCACCCGGCCCGGAGCGGCCCGCCGAGGTGACGGCCGCCGAACAGCCCGCCCCGCTTCCCGACGCCCCGGAGGACACCGAGATGGCCACCCCCGCCAGTCCCGCAGCACCCGAGAGTCCGGAGGCGCCCGCCCCGGACGCCGCCGCCGAGCCGGAGCTGCCCCTGTGGACCGGCCCGGCGGAGGACTCCGGGCCCGAGGAGGACCGCCCGCTCGACGTCGTCGCCGACTTCGCAGCCGTCCAGGAGGCGTGGGACGAGCACGTGCCCGCAGAGCAGGGCACGGGCGCGGACCTGCTCGCCACGCTGGAGGGCGAACTCGCGCGGTTGCAGGAGCTGTTCGCCGACGCCGTCGGCGAGCCGCAGCCCGCGCCCGAGGCGGCACCCGCCCCGGCGCCGGCCGCCGCGGTGCAGGGCTCCGAGCCCGCGGCTGTTCCTGCGCCCGCCGAGCCGGAGAAGCCGGAGGCGCAGCGCGACCCGCAGCAGTCGGCCGCCGCGGTGAACACGGCGCTGAGGGCGGCGGACGCGCACGCGCCCGCGCTCCAGGACCTGCCGGAGTGGCAGCGCATCCAGAGCGTGAAGGGCGCCTTCGGGCACCTGATGCACGTCATGAAGGAGCGGGCGGGCGAGCACTTCGGCAAGCTCATGGCCGACAGCCGGGTTGCCGACTTCCTGCGCCGCGCCTCGCTCAAGGCCTGCGAGAAGGTCGCCGAGTGGGCACAGAAGGGCGCCGAGAAGCTGCGCGCCGCCGACGACCGCGGTACGGACAAGCGCGGGGAGCTGCCGAGCGCAGAGGCGTTGCTGCGGCTGGGAGACGCGGCCAGCGACTACCGGGGTCCGCGACGCCCGGGCGGCGGCACTCCGCCGTCCTCGAACGGCGTGGCGGACCCGGTGGACATCCCCGCCATGCGCAGGATGGGGGAGGCCCTGAACCGGCCGATGCCCGGGACCAAGCGCGGCGTGTCCGCAGCCGCCGCCCGGGGCCGATCGACCACCACGAAGCGGGGGAGCGGCGGGAAGAAGTCCGCTTCCGGCAACGGCGCCGAGCAGGCCGGGCACCTTCGCCGCGGCGGTGCCGAGCAGCCGCAGGCGCGCAAGCCCACCCAGCGCTGACCCCGCCGGCCGGAGCCCGGGTTCACCCCCGGACTCCGGCCGGGCCTCGTCTGGTGGTCTATCTGGCCAGATAACCCGCGGGCCTTGCGGTTCCCTCAAAGGCCCTGATGGCGGGGGCCGTCGTCACGGTGCGGAACATCGGAGGCCCGAGCAACGGCAGCGTGAGGAACTGCTGTTGCCCGGGCCGGTGAGCCTCGATCAGGCGCCGCGCAGGGACCTGGCGGCCGGGAGGGGTGCGCCGCCGCTGATGGCGGGCACGGCGGTGGGCTCGCCGCTGAGGGCGGGCCCCTGCGGCAAGGTGGTGGTGGCCTGCCAGTGCGTGACCAGTCCCTCCGTCGTACGGGCCGGGTACACGTACCGCGGGCTCCCCGCCGCCTTGGCGGTGTTCATCGCGTCCAGCAGCGTCCCGGCGACCACCTCGCCGCGCTCTCGCGCGCACACGGCGGCTTCCTGCCAGGCGCCCTTGGTGCTGTCCTCCTCGGTGGGCAGCGTCGTGCACACCAGGAGTCGTTGGCTCGGGGGCTGGGCCCACCGGCCGCCGAGCGCGGTCTCGGGGCCCGGCTCCAGCCGGACGCCGACGATGCGGTCGGCCCGCACCCACTGGTCGCCTATCCGGACCCAGGTCGCGGCGAGTTGTGCTGACACGTCGTTCCTCCTCGGGCGTGAACGGCGCCGGGCGGGCCCTTGGCGGACCCGCCCGGCAGCGGTGTGTTCTGGGAGTGGCGGGAGGACGTCAGTCGACGTACCAGGACCGCTTCGGGCCGCACTTCGTCGGCTTGGCGCTGCCCTTCTGCACACAGGCCCGGATCTTGTGCGTGCCCTCGAACAGGGTGGGCTTCTTCCAGGAGCACGAGCCGTTGTTGTAGGTGTCGGTGACGGTGACGAGAAGTCGGTCGTCGTTGGAGAACACCTGGGTGACGGCCTTGTACCCGTCGGTCTTGATGTCGCAGGCGTAGACGCGCTCGGAGCCGTAGTAGTACCAGCCCTCGGCGCCGCTGCCGCTGGAGTACACGTGGCCGGAGCTGGCCGCGGAGGCGGGCGAGGCGGCGAGGCCTCCGGCGAGGGCGACGGTCGCGGCCGCGACGACTGCGCCGGCGCGCGGGCTGATCAGCCGTGGCATGCGGTGTCCTCCGGGATGCAGGTGTGGACGTCGTCGCCGCTGGTGTGAAGGAGGTCGTCCCTGATCCAGCCGGTCTTGCCCTTGGCGTTGCCGCTGGTCATCTTGACCTTGAACCAGAAGTACGAGCCCTTGATGACGACGTCCTTCTCGCTGCACTTGTTGCCCTTGTAGGCCATGCCTACGGAGGTGGAGCTGGTGGACGCCTTCGAGCGGATGTTGGCCGACTTCGCCGTGACGTAGCAGCCCTTCGCGGCGGCCTCGGCCGTACCGGCGGCGACGACCAGACCGGAGCCCGCCAGGGCGGCGGTCAGGGTCAGGGCGGTGGCGGCTCTGCGGATGTGCAGCATGAACTCCCCCGTGAACTCGGCATCCTCGCGAATGCTTTGCTGATGAAACCGAAATGGATTCAATGGGGCGCGGGATATGCCTGTCAAATCTTTTCGCGCGGCGCAATATCCGTCATCTCTTAGGCTTTTCGCACCGCGCAATACCCCTGAATATCGCATTGCCCGCACGGCCCTTTTCGTGTGACGAGTAGCCGTCATTTCGCGTCGCGCAATGCCGGGCGGCATCGCCTGAAATGGGGGGATGTAAAACCATGAGGCCGTTCCGCGTAGCGCATGTAGGGTTGCGATCACTGGTTCGATTCGTGACCGACGGGGGGTGACGAGGGTCTAGAGGGTCGGGGGCCGCGTTCGACCGGCAACGCCGCGCGGACAGCAGGCCTATGGGGACGACCGCCCGCCACCGCACCGCCGGGGGAAGGGCGGCATGCGCGACAAGGGACAGCATGCTCAGCCGCACCACGCCGAAGGAAATTCACCCTGCCCAAACTCAGCCGGACAACGAACCCGCCGCCCGCACGGGCGGAACAGTGCACGCGCACCGGGTCATGCTCGTCGTCCAGGCATTCACGGCATTGCCGGGCACCGATCACGGCCCCAGCGAACTCGCTGCCGCCACGGGCCTGAACATCGCCGTCGTCTACCGGATACTCCAATCCGGGATCGCCACCTCGATCTTCCTGAAGGTGCCGCCCGGCCGCTACCGACTGGGGCCCGGTGCCGCCCGGATCGGCATGCAGGCGATGGCCACCATCCCCGACGCGAGCGCCGCCCGGCCCGTGCTGGACCGCCTGAGCCGCGTCGTGGACGGCTTCGCCCTCCTGTGGGTCCTCTCGCCGTACGGCGGCCCGCGCAAGGCCTACGCCGCCAGCGCTCCGGGCCGCTACGACTTCGAGTCGCTCGGGCTCGGCGTCGCCGACCTCGTGGAGGTCGGCCAGTCCCTGCGCGTCGGCGCCTCCGGCCGCGTGATCGCCGCCCACCTCTCCCCGTCCCTGGTCGCCTCCGTGCTGGAGCAACCGGTCCCCGCCGGCGCCGGGCCCGGCGCGG
>NZ_JBIAUG010000026.1:0-90665 GCF_042892575.1 Streptomyces sp. NPDC001744 | reverse complement strand
CATCTCGGCGGCCACATGGGCGACCGGACGGCCTGAGCAGACACGTTCGACCAGCAGTCTCCTACCGAAGACCGTCAGCCGGGCATTACGGTGGGACACGAAGACCTCCGTGCGGTGAGTTCCTAGACAGCTCCCACCCCACCGGAGGTCTTCGCCATGTTCAAGACCACGGCCGTGTCAACAACGCTCGTGATCAATACACCTAGCCCCGGCGGTTGGCGGCCAGCGTCTCGTAGAAGTGGAGGAGGCCGAGGTCGTCGACCGAGCCGGCGTTGACGGCCTTGGCCAGGGGGGTGCCCTGGAGGAGGCGCTTGACCGGGACCTCGATGCGCTTGCCGGTGAGGGTGTGCGGGACGCCCGGGACCTCGATGATCTCGTCGGGGACGTGGCGCGGCGAGAGTTCGGCGCGGATGGTCCGCTTGATGCGGTCGACCAGTTCGGCGTCGAGGGCGGCGCCCTCCGCCAGGTGGACGAAGAGCGGCATCCAGTAGCCGCCGTCCGGCTCCTCCAGGCCGATGACCAGGGACTCGCGGATCTCCGGGAGGCGTTCCACGGCCTCGTAGATGTCGGCGCTCCCCATGCGGACGCCCTGCCGGTTGAGGGTGGAGTCGGAACGTCCGTGGATGACGACCGAACCGTGGTCGGTGATCGTGATCCAGTCGCCGTGGCGCCACGCGCCCGGGAACATCTCGAAGTAGCTGTCGCGGTAGCGGCTGCCGTCGGGGTCGTTCCAGAAGTGGATCGGCATGGACGGCATGGGGTTGGTGACGACGAGTTCGCCGACCTCGCCGATGACGGGCCTGCCGGAGGGGTCCCATGCCTGGAGGTCGGTGCCGAGACCGGCCGCCTGGAGTTCGCCGACGTGGACCGGGAGGGTGGGGACGGCTCCGGCGAAGCAGGAGCAGACGTCCGTGCCGCCGCTGACGGAGGCGATCCAGAGGTTCTCGCGGACCTCGTCGTGGAGCCAGCGGAAGCCGTCGGGGGGCAGCGGGGAGCCGGTGGTGGCGACGCACTTCACGGCCGAGAGGTCGAAGTCCCGGCCGGGGTGCACGTCCGCCTTGGCGCAGGCCATCACGTACGCGGCGGAGGTGCCGTACAGGGTGGCGCGGGTGCGTTCGGCGACGCGCCACTGGGCGGCGGTGTCGGGGTGACCGGGGCTGCCGTCGTACAGGACGATCGTCGTTCCGGTGAGCAGGCCGGAGACGAGGAAGTTCCACATCATCCAGCCGGTGGAGGTGTACCAGAAGAACACGTCGTCGGGGCCGAGGTCGCAGTGGAGGCCCAGCTGCTTGACGTGCTCGACGAGGATGCCGCCCTGGGACTGGACGATGGCCTTCGGCAGGCCGGTGGTGCCGGAGGAGTACAGGACCCACAGGGGGTGGGAGAAGGGGACCTGCTCGTAGACCGGTTCGGCGTCGGAGGCGACCAGGTCGTCCCAGGCGAGGGTCCCTTCGGGGGCCGGGGTGCCCAGGAGCGGGACGTGGACGACCGCGCGGAGGGTCGGGAGTTCGGCGCGCAGTTCGGCGGCGGTGTCGCGGCGGTCGTGCTCCTTGCCGCCGTAGCGGTAGCCGTCGACGGTGAAGAGGACGACCGGCTCGACCTGCTGGAAGCGGTCGAGGACGCTGCGGGCGCCGAAGTCCGGGGCGCAGGAGGTCCACACGCCGCCGACGGCGGCGGTGGCGAGGAGGGCCACGACGGACTGCGGGACGTTGGGCAGGTAGCCGCTGACCCGGTCGCCGGGACGTACGCCGAGGGCGCGCAGTTCGGCGGCCAGGGAGCCGACCTGGCGGCGGAGCTCGGCCCAGGTGACCGGTGTGGGCTCATGTGTCTCGTCCACATGGAGCAGGGCCGTGTCGTGGGGGCGCTCGTCGGCGGTGCGCAGGGCGTGCTCGGCGTAGTTGAGGGTGGCCCCGGGGAACCAGTCGGCGCCGGGCATCGAGCGGTTGCCCAGGACACGCTCGTACGGGGTGGAGAAGCGGATGCCGAACCATTCGACCACCGC
This sequence comes from Streptomyces sp. NPDC001744, assembly GCF_042892575.1. NCBI lineage: Bacteria > Bacillati > Actinomycetota > Actinomycetes > Kitasatosporales > Streptomycetaceae > Streptomyces > Streptomyces sp. NPDC001744. The sequence goes on along the minus strand of NZ_JBIAUG010000026.1, from coordinate 88,663 downwards.
CCGCCAGAACGCTTCGAGTTCCTCGACCGACCAGCGGTGGAGCGCCGGGTACCCTCCCCCGGCCGGGGCGCCGTGGTGTTCGGCGGCCCAGGACTGGAAGCGGGTGACGGCGGCCGTGGCGATGCGTTCCTCGTCCGGCTGCCAGAGCGGCTCGGTCTGCGCTGATGTCATGGGGCGGCTCCCTGGCTGTACGCGGGGTCTGCGTGTGTCCCGCGCACGTGCTGGGGTGTGCGCGTGACACGGCTGACAGGACGATGCCATGTGATCGTCTTTCGCACCAGGTCTGCCCGCCCATGGTCGGCCGGTTGAACATGTGCCCCCACCACGGGTGAACGGCGGCTGAACGGAGCTTCCGACGCCTCCGGCGGATGGCAGGGTGAGCTGCATGAACGGTCGTGGACTGCTGCGTTCGGTGAAGGTGTTCGGTTCCGCGGGGGGCCTGCGGGCGGTGCGTTCGGTGTGGCGGCCGCGTCGTACGGACGCGTGGGGGCTGCCGCTCCGGGGGCCGGAGCGGGCCCGGGTGCCGGGACCCGCGACGGCGGCGGAGCCCGCGCCGGGCGGCGGGACGATCCGGTTCGCGCGGTCGTCGCTGCGCCTGTGCGTGTCGGCGGGCGGCACGGTCTTCTGGGGGTGGGACGGCGCCGGGCCGCTGCCCTCGTACGCCCTGGCCGGCGGGACGCCCGAGCCGGACCCCCGGGCGTCCCTGGAACCGGACACGGACGGCGGGTGGCGGATCGTGTCGGAACGGGTGACGGTGGCGGTCTCCCGGTACGGGGCGGTGGAGATCCGCACGCCGGGCGGGCTGATGCTCCGGCGGGACCTGCCGCCGCGCTGGTGGGAGCCCGTGGCGGACGGGGGTGCCCCGGGGGCTCCGGAGGGCTCCGGGGCCGCCCGCTGGGCGCAGCGCAGCGAGGTCCCGGCCGACGCGCGCTTCTTCGGGCTCGGCGGACGGCCGGACGGTCCCCGGCTGCGGGACGGCTCGTACCGGCTGTGGAACACGGCGGCCGCCGGCGGCGAACCGCCGTCCGTCACCATGCCGGTGCAGTTCGTGGTCTCGGACGCCGGTACGCACCTGGCGTTCCACGACAACTCCTGGGACGGCCGGCTCACCCTGGCGGAGGGCGAGGAGGGCGCCGGGTCCGGGCACGACCGGCCGGGTACCGGCGAGCTCCGGATGGAGGGCGGCCCGCTGCGCTGCTGGGTGGTGGTCGGCACCCCCGCGCGCGTGCTGCACGGCTGGGCGGCGCTGACGGGCGCGCCCGCGCTCCCGCCGTCCTGGGCGCTCGGCCCGCAGTACGCGCGCGGGGAGTCGGGCGGCACGGCGGAGGTGCTGCGGGCGGTGGACGAGTACCGGGAGCGGGGCATGCCGCTCTCCGCCGTCCATCTGGACGACGGGGAGCGGAACGGCGGGGAGCGGGGCGGCGGCCGGCGGCGGCTCCCCGGTCCGCGCGATCCGGCCGGGCTCGCGGCGGAGCTGCGGGAGCGGGGCGTACGGCTGGTGCCGGTCGTGGACCCGGCGGTGCGGGCGGAGCCCGGGAACCCGGTGTACGACGGCGGGCGCGCGGTGGACGCCTTCGTCCGGGGCGCCCGGGGCGGGGAGGTCCTCGGGACGGCGCGGACGGGCGCGTGCGCCTACCCGGACTTCACCGATCCGTCGGTGCGGGAGTGGTGGGGCGGGTTGTGCGGGGAGCGGCTCCAACAAGGCTGCTCCGGGGTGGTGTACGACCGGAACGAGCCGGTCCGTCCCGTCCCGTCCGGCGACCCGGCGCTGCCGCGTTCGGCGCGGCACGCGCTGGACGGCCGGGGCGGCGACCACCGGGAGGCGCACAACGTGTACGGCCTGACGATGGCGCGGGCCGGGTACGAGGGGCTGCGCCGGGCGCGGCCCGGAGAGCGGCCCTTCGTGCTCTCGCGTTCCGGCTGGGCGGGCATGCAGCGGTACGGGGGCACCTGGGCGGACGGCACTCCGGCGGGGTGGCCGGGGCTGCGCGCCTCGCTCGCCCGGGTCCTGGGGCTCGGACTGTGCGGGGTGCCGTACGCGGGTCCCCTCGCGGGCGGTCCCGGTGACGGGCCGTCGCCGGAGCTGTTCCTGCGCCGGTACCAGCTGGCGGCGTGGCTCCCGCTGTTCGGCACGCGGGCGGGGGACGGCCCCGGTCCGCGCGAGCCGTGGGAGTACGGGCCCGGGGTCCTGGAGCACGCGCGCGCGGCGCTGGCCGAACGCGAGCGGCTGCGGCCGTACTTCATCACCCTGGCGCGGCTCGCCCGGACGACGGGCGCGCCGTACGTCCGGCCGGTGTGGTGGGGGACGCCGGAGGACCGGGCGCTGCGGGACTGCGAGGACGCGTTCCTGCTCGGCGACTCGCTGCTCGTGGCACCGGTCCTGACGCGCGGCGCCGACCGGCGGGCGGTACGGCTGCCGCGCGGACGCTGGTACGACACGGCGACGGGGCGGGCGTACGAAGGGCCCGGGCAGGTGCTGCTCGACGCGCCGCTGTCGCGGGTGCCGGTCCTCGCCAGGGCCGGTGCGGTGCTTCCGGTGCGGGACGGGGACGCCGGGCTCGCCCTGGAGGTGTGGGCGCCCGCCGAGGGGCGGACGGGCGGGGGGCTCGTCGTACGGGACACGGGGGACGGCTGGGAGCCGGCCGGGATGGAGCGGTACCAGTCGCGTCGGTCGGACGGCCGGGTGGTGGTGGAGCGGGTGACGGGCGACGGGGTGGAGGAGGCGGGGCTGCCGGTGCGGGTGCGGGGGCTCTGACGGACCCGGCGCGGGGCTCGCCGGGTCCGTGCCCCCTTCCGCCGGCGCGGGAAACCCGGCGCACGGGGCCCCGCGTCCACCGGGCGGGTCCGAACGGGCGGCGGCACGAGCCCGGGGGCGCGGCGCGGGCCGGGCGCGTCCCCGGTCCGCCTCCCCTCAGCCGTACTCTCCCGCGAACCACTTCCGCACCGCCTCCGTGTGGAGCGGGAAGGCCAGGTCCTCCGGGCCCCTGAGCAGGTGGTGGCCGTGGGTCTCGTCCGTCGGGGCCGAGGCGGGGAGGGCGGTGGCCGGGCGGGGCGGGAGGAGGCCGAAGAGGAGGAGGTGGCCGGCGGGCGAGCTCATCGCGTCGGCGAGGCGGACCTCCCCCGCGGCGGCCCCGATGCCGGTCTCCTCGCGCAGTTCGCGGACGACGGCGGTCCGCCAGTCCTCGCCGTGGTCGATGAAGCCGCCGGGAAGCGCCACCCCGCCCCGGTGGGGCTCGATGGCGCGGGTGATGACGACGAGACCCGTGCCGTCCGCGTCCGCGGCGGGCAGGAGGGCGACGGCGACGGGCAGCGGATTGCGGTGGGCGGTGTGGCCGCAGCGCGGACAGGTGCGGGGCCAGGAGGCGCCGGGCGGATACGGCGTACCGCAGGAGGAGCAGTGGGAGTCCTTCACCGTCCGACCGTACGCGATCGCCCTTTCCCGGCGCCGCCGGAACTGATAGACGGTGTCCATGACAGGACTGACAGGACCGGCGAAGCTCGCTTCCGCCCTCCGTACCCTCGCCGTCACGGCCGCCGCCGGACTGCTCGCCGTCACCGGCTCCGTCGCGGCCTCCGCTCCCCCGGCCTCGGCCGCGCCCGAGCCGAAGGCGCCACGGGAGTTCGTGGCCCTCTCCTCCGTCGATCCGACGATCCTCCAGGAGATGCGCTACGCGACGGCGCACAACTTCGTGGGCGAGCGGGTGGACGGTTACCGGCAGCCGCTGTGCGTCCTGACCCGGCCGGCGGCGGAGGCGCTGCGCCGGGCGCAGGCGCGGCTGCTCGCCCGGGGCTACACGCTGAAGGTGTACGACTGCTACCGGCCGCAGCGGGCCGTCGACCACTTCGTGCGGTGGGCGAAGGACCCGGAGGACGAGCGGATGAAGGAGGAGTTCTATCCGCGGGTCGACAAGTCGAGGCTGTTCGCGGACGGTTACATCGCGGAGAAGTCCGGGCACAGCCGGGGTTCGACGGTGGACCTGACGATCGTGCGGCTGCCGGCGCGGCCCACGCGCGCGTACCGGCCGGGCGAGCGGCTGGTGGAGTGCTACGCGCCGAAGGAGGAGCGCTTCCCCGACGACTCCGTGGACATGGGGACGGGGTACGACTGCTTCGACACCCTCTCGCACACCGACGACCCGCGGGTCACGGGCGAGCAGCGGGCGAACCGGCAGCTGCTCAGGGGGGTGCTCGCCGAGCAGGGGTTCGTGAACCTGCCGGAGGAGTGGTGGCACTTCACGTTCAAACCGGAGCCGTTCCCGGACACGTTCTTCGACTTCCCGGTGGCGCGGCGGTCGGTGGCCGGGCACTGAGACCCCGGTGGAGGGTCCCCGGCCGGGGACCCTCCACCGGGTCAGGAGGTGGCGGCCGCGTGGGCGCGGTCCGCGAGGACGAGGGCGTTCTCGACGACCGCCACGAGGACGTTCTTCACGGACTCCCGGTCCCGGGCGTCGCACATCAGCAGCTCCACCTCGGGGTCGAGGTCGAGCGCGCCGCGCACGCTCTCGGCGGGGAACCGCTGGGCGCCCTCGAAGCAGTTGACGGCCACCGTGAACGGGATGCCGCGCCGCTCGAAGTAGTCGATGGCGGCGAAGCTGTCCTCCAGGCGGCGGGTGTCCGCGAGGACGACCGCGCCCAGGGCCCCCTGGGCCAGCTCGTCCCAGAGGAACCAGAAGCGGTCCTGGCCCGGGGTGCCGAACAGGTACAGGACGAGGTCCTCGCGGAGGGTGATGCGGCCGAAGTCCATGGCGACGGTGGTGGTCGTCTTGGCCTCGACGCCGTGCAGGTCGTCGACGGGCCGTCCCGCCTCGCTGAGGACCTCCTCGGTCCGCAGGGGCCTGATCTCGCTGACCGCGCCCACCAGCGTCGTCTTGCCGACCCCGAACCCGCCGGCGACGAGGATCTTCAGGGTCACCGGTTCGACGAAGGGCTTGGTGCGGCTAGAGCGCCCGAAGGCCATTGATCACCTCGCGGAGGATGTTCACGTCCGGCAGCTCGGCCGGCGGAACGGGGCGGGTCACATGGACGAGTTCGTCCTCGACGAGGTCGCCGACGAGGACCCGGACCACCCCTACGGGGAGGTCGAGTCCGGCGGCGAGCTCGGCGATCGACTGGGGCTGCCCGGAGCAGCGTTCGACGATCTCCACGTGTTCCGGGGAGAGCGTCTGGTCCCGGCCGGGGTCTTCGGCGGCGGGTTCGGGAACGACCAGCGCGATCAGGTCGAGCCGGTGGCGGGTGGCGGCGCTCGTCCGGCCGCGGGTCATCGCGTACGGGCGGACCACCGGCCCGGCCTCGGCGTCGAACCAGTGGTGGGGGCGCGGGTCGTGCCCCACCGCCGGCCGGTTCCGTTCGGCTTCGTCACTCATGCCGTCCCACTCACCCTCCCGAGGACAGTCCGGTCCGGGGGGCCGTCGCGAGGTGGGCCCCGACCCGCTTCACCATCAGCGTCATCTCGTAGGCGACCTGGCCGACGTCGGAGTCGGCGTCCGCGAGCACCGCCAGGCAGCTGCCGTCCCCGGCGGCCGTGACGAAGAGGAAGGCGTCCTCCAGCTCGACGACCGTCTGGCGCACCGCGCCCGCCTCGAAGTGGCGGCCGACGCCCTTGGCCAGGCTGTGGAAGCCGGAGGCGACGGCGGCCAGGTGCTCGCCGTCCTCGCGGGTCAGGTCCTGGGAGGCGCCGGTGGGAAGGCCGTCGCCGGAGAGCACCAGGGCCTTCCGGATGGAGCCGACGCGCTGGACGAGTTCGTCGAGGAGCCAGTTCAGTTCGCCGTTTCCGGAGGTCGTGCTGGGTGCTGCGGCGTTCGGTGCGGTCATCGACCGTCCCCCTCGGGTGTCGTTCCTGGTGCTGTCGGGTCGTCAGGGCCGGTGGTGTGCCGTCGTCCGCGCTGCCATCCGCGCTGCATGGCGGCCATCCGGGCGCGGACCTCCTCGGCGTCGCGTTCGAAGGGGTCCGGTCCGCCGGGCGCGGACCCGGTGGCCGCGCGGGCGGCTTCGGCGCGGCCCGCCGGGCGGTCGTCCGCGCGCAGCTGGGGCGCGAGGCTGGCCTGGCGGACGCGGCGGGGCAGCCCGTCGAAGGGGACCGGCGCCTCCGGCGGCGCGGGGTCCTCCGGCCGTACGGAGCGGCCTTCCGGGCGGGCGGGCTCCCCGGGGGGTACGGGCCCTTCCGGCCGCGCGGGGCCCCGCGGCGGTACGGGCCGCCGCGACGGCACGGGGACGAGGGCGGGGCCGTCCGCGCCGTCGGCGGCGGGGTGCGACCGGCCGGAAAGCGGGTGGACGCCGTCCGTCGCGGGGCGGACGCGGTCGGGGGACGGGCCGGGGCCGTCCGGGGCCGGGCGGGCGCGGTCGGGCCCGTCGACGCGGCGGCCGTGGTCCGCGACGAGGGTGGGGACGCGGCGGCGCGGCAGCGGCACGGAGCGGTGGCCGGACGCGCCCTCCCCTGCGTGGCCGTCGGCCCGGTCCCGGGCCTGCTCGTGCTGCTCGCCGGGGGCGGCGCGGCGGCTCCGGGGCCTGAACAGGCCGCCGCGCTCGCTCTCGGTGTCGAGGAGGTCCGCGGACCGGTCGAGGAGCGCGTCGAACCCGTCGCCGCCGAGCGGGGCCTCCAGCTCGACGGGGCCGTCGACGGGGCCGGGCGCGTCGGTGACGTCGGGGACCCTGGCGAGCGCCGGGCGCCGGGTGGGCAGGGCGGTGGTGCCGCCGTCGGCGCGGGGCCCCTTGCGGTCGAGCCGGAAGCCGGCGCCCTCCGTCTCGGGCGCGTCGGTGAGCAGCGCGGCCGGGATGAAGACGACCGCGGTGGTCCCCCCGTACGGCGAGGTCTGGAGGGAGACCCGGACGTTCTGGCGCTGGGCGAGGCGGCTGACCACGAAGAGGCCGAGGCGGTCGGTGTCCGAGAGTTCGAAGTCGGGGGTCTCGGCGAGGCGGAGGTTGGCGTCGAGCAGGGCGTCGGGGTTCATGCCGAGGCCCCGGTCGTGGATCTCCAGGGTGAAGCCGTTGGCGACCCGCTCGCCGAGGACCTGGACGGCGGTGTGCGGGGGCGAGAAGACGGTGGCGTTCTCGAGGAGTTCGGCGACGAGGTGGGTGAGGTCCGCGACGGCGGAGCCGCCCACGCCGAGGCGGGGCAGCCGGCGCACCTCGATCCGCTCGTAGTCCTCGACCTCGGCGACGGCGGCGCGGACGACGTCCATGAGCTGGACGGGCTTGCGCCACTGGCGGGAGGGGGCGGCGCCGGACAGGATGACGAGGCCCTCGGCGTGCCGGCGCATGCGGGTGGTGAGGTGGTCGAGCCGGAAGAGGTCGGCCAGCTCGTCGGTGTCCTCGGTGCGCCGCTCCATGGTGTCGAGGAGGGTGAGCTGGCGGTGGAGGAGGACCTGGTTGCGGCGGGCGAGGTTGACGAAGACCTCGGAGACTCCGCGGCGCAGCTCCGCCTGCTTGACGGCGGCCTCGACGGCGGCGCGCTGGAGGGTGTTGAGGGCCTGGCCGACCTGGCCGACCTCGTCCTCGCCGTAGCGCAGGTGGGGCACTTCGGTGGTGACGTCGACCTGTTCGCCGGCGGCGAGCCTGCGCATGACGCTGGGCAGCCGTACGCCGGAGACCTCCTGGGCCTCCTTCTGGAGGCGGCGCAGGTCGCGGACGAGCCGGCGGCCGATGCGGACGGAGATGAAGACCGAGGCGAGCAGGGCGAGGAAACCGAGGACGCCGGCGATGCCGACCTTGAGGAGGACGCTGTACGCGGCGGGCCGGACGCGGTCCTGGTAGCGGTCGCCGGCGGCGGTGTCCTCGCGGGCGAGGACGTCGAGGACGGGGTTCGCCCTCTCCTGCCAGCGGGCGGCGGTGACGGCGCGCGGGCTGTCGGTGGGGCCCTGTTCGACGAGGGCGTTCTCGGCGGTGCGCAGCGGCAGGGTCTCGGGGCCGCGCCAGAACGTCTCGAAGCGGCCGCGCTCGGCGGCGGGCAGGAGTTCGAGGTTGATCTCGTAGAGCTGCCGGCGGTTGGCGACGAGGTCGGTCATCGCGCGTATCTCCTGCGCGGTGACGCGGTCCGCGACGAGCGCGGAGAGTACGAGGGCGTCCTCGCGGGAGAGCAGTTCGCGGGCGCGGGTGACGCCGACGAGGGCGCGGCCCTGCTTGTCCATCTCCACGTTCTCCAGGGCGTGGAGGGTGAGGAGGAAGTTGTGGCAGGGGTCGACGAGCCGGTTGTAGAAGTCGAGGGCCTGCATGCGGCCGACGCTGCGCTGTTCCACGGAGCGGCGGAGCGGTTCGAGGCCGTCGAACGCTTCGAGGAGGGTGTTCAGGCGCTGGGCGGTGACGGGCCGCATCTCCCCGCGGACGCCGGGGTCGGCGGCGTTGGCGCGGACGCGGTCGATCTGCCGGTCGGTGGCCCGGCGGGCGTCGCGCAGGGAGTCGAGGGCCTCGGAGCCCCGGGGGTCGGCGAGGTAGACGAGCGACTGCCGGCGTTCGAGCTGGATGACCCGGGCGGTGTCCTCCAGGGGGTGGCCGACCTTGTCGACGATGTAGCCGACGTCGAGGAGCTGGTCGGCCTCGCGGCCCGTGAGGACCGTGGCGAAGCCCCACAGTCCGGTGAGGGAGACGAGGGGGACGAGCAGCAACGCCACGATCTTCCTGCGGATGGACTTCCCGCGAAAGCGCATGGCCTCCCCCAGCTCGGCCCCCGCGCGTCACGAGGGCCCTTCACGTTCGTGACGTCCCGCGTCGGGACGCGGCGTCGACCTTGAGTTCCAACAAACGGCGGCGCGAGCCTACTACTGCATCACGGCCGTTCCGTAGGCGTCTCCGGGCTATTTTCAGCCTGCCGAGTGAGCGGTGATCATGAGATGTCCTGCTATTCGGGTAGTTGAGGTCGGCCACTGTGGCGCAGGACACCTGGTGGGACAATGTCTCCACCGGTATGCGGAGATGGCTGGAATTACGCGTTCCGGTCGTCCGGGGACCGCGTTGTCCCCGGATGGGGCGAAACCTTTTCCCTCTGCCGCACGTCCATGGGCAGGGGGGTTCCGTCCGCGTAAAGGCGCTCGCAACGGGCAGCCGTCCCTGGAGTCGTTCAGCGGTGGGGAGTGACAGGACAATGGAACACGAGGCGCGGCCGTCGGGGCAGTTGTGGGTGGAGGACGAGCGGGGGCGGCGGCGCATGCCCGACCCGGTGCGCGACGCCGCCGTACGCGCCGTGATGATCACGTCGGTGACCCTCGTCCAGGCGGTGGTGGCGTTCTTCTGCAGTCTCGCGGGCTCGTGGCTGGCCTTTCCGGTCACCCTCACCGCGGTGGCCTCGACGATCGTGGCCACCTGGAGCGTCCTGGACATCTGGATCACCCGTCAGGTGTGGCGCCAGCGCAACGGCGTGGTGTCGGAGCCGAGCAGCACGGCGCGTCCGGCGCCGCGACCCCGGCGCGGCGAGGGCCGGACGGAGTCGGCGCCGCTGTCCGAAGCGGCCTGAGACGACGTAGGCGAGCGGACCGGGACGCACGGGAGCGGACCGGGACCGCGTCACGGGAAACGGAGAACGGGGAGGGGCCCGTCTCCCGCCGGCACGTTCCGGCGGGAGACGGGCCCCTCCCCTTCCCGCCGGGACCCTCTACGGGGTCTCCGCCGGCGCGGGCTCGTCGGACCGGTGGCGGCGGAACATCCGCGTCGCCGTGATCTCGCCGTGGACCGGCTCGCCCTCCGGGTCGGGCTGCGGCAGGCCGGGGCGCAGGTGCTCCTCCACGCTGATGTACTTCAGGCCGGCCCGCAGGTCGGCGTCGTTCCGGAGCCTGATCACCAGCGGGAACTCCGCGAGCGCCGTCGTGTCGAACAGGCCCGTCGTGTACAGGAGCTGGACGCCCAGCGCGTCCGACACGGCCCGCTGGAGCTCCAGGAGGTACGTGGCGTTGGCCCGGCCGATCGGGTTGTCCAGGAACAGGGTGCCCGCGTGCCGGTGCCTGTCGCGGCCCCGGTCGTTGGAGCGGAGCGCCGCCATCGTGCAGTACAGGGCGATGGCGGCGGTGAGCAGCTGGCCGCCGGAGAAGACGTCGCCCATCTGCCCGACGGGCACCCGCTCGGCGCGCAGCACCGCGTCCGGCTTGAGGATCTCCACGGAGACGCCCCGGGGCTCCAGGGCCGCCTGGACGCCCCGCAGCAGCAGCGACATGCCGTCGCGGCGCAGGTCGGAGTTCTTCCTCACGGCGGCGCGGGTGGCCTCGTCCACGACGTCGCCGAGCCGCTCCGCGAGGGTGGCCTGGTCGGGCTCCTCGAAGCGGATGCGCAGGAACTCCTGGCCTGACCACTCCCCGAGGCCCTCGGGGAGCCGGGAGAGCCGCTGGGCCGAGCGGAGGGTGGCGAGGGAGGACTCCACGAGGCCGCGCAGCCGGTCCACGATCGAGTCCCGGTTGCGCTCCAGCTGCGCCAGCTCGTCGGTGAGGACCCGCAGCCGGGGTGCGAACGCCTCGGCCCACTGGGCGGCGTGCTCGGGGAGCGCGGACGCCGGGAGTTCGCGGATCTGCTGGCGGGCCGGGGTGCGCACCTGCTCGTAGCGGGTGGAGTTGGCGTGCCGGACGAGGACGTCGCTCGCCTCGCGCACGGCCGCGTCGGCGGCGGACAGCTCGGCCGTCCGGCCGCGCAGCGCCCGGCGCGCCTCGGCGGCCGCCGTACGGGCCTCCTCCAGGGTGCCGGAGTACGGCCCGGTCTCCTCCGTCTCCTCGTCCGCGTGGTCGCGGAGCAGGTCCCTCAGGAGGGCGGCCGTCTCGTCGAAGCCGCCGGCCGCGTCCTCGGCGGCCCGGTGGTCCCGGAGCAGTCCGGCGTGGGCGGCGCGGGCCGACTCCAGGGCGGCGCTGCGGGCGGCGAGTTCGGCGGTCGCGGTGCGCAGGAGGGCCTGGGCGCGCTCGGCGTCGGCGGGCACCAGCTCCTCGGGCAGTTCGGTGTGGGCCGCTCCGTCCTCGGGGGCGAGGCGCTCGGCCTCGCCGCGGAGCCGGCCCAGCTTCTCGCTCGCCTCCGAGGCGCGGGTCTCCAGCATCTGGACCAGGGACTCGGCGCGGGCGGCGGCGGCCTGGCGGGACGGACCGTCGGCGCCGTCGGTGGACTCCAGGAGCTGTTCGGCGCGGGTGCGGACCTTGTTGGTGAGGCGGTTCAGCTCGGCGAGGGCGGCGGACTCGTCGCTCTCGGCGCGGGCCTGCTCGGCGCGCAGGTCGGCGCCGACGCCGACCTTCTCGTAGAGCTGGGACGCGGCCCGGTACGCCTCGCGGAGGGTGGGCAGGGCGGTGCGGGGCGCGGCCGCGTCCGCCTCGGGGAGCGGATCGGGGGCACCTGCGATCTCGGCGCGTTCGGCCCGCAGGGCGCGGGCGGTGCGGTGGGCGTCGTCGGCGGCGCGCTGGGCCGCGCGGCGGTCCTCGTCGGCGGCGCGGGCGCGCTCCAGACAGGTCTGGGCGCGGGCCTCGGCCTCGGCGGCGTCGTCGGCGAGTTCGCGGAGCCTGGCCTGCCAGGCGGACCGTTCCCGGAGCCGGAACGCCAGGCCCGCGAGGGCGTCGGCGGCCCGGCGGGCGCGCTGGGCGGCCTCCTGGCGCTCGTCGCGGATCCGGGCCGCCTCGGCCGCGGTCTCGTCGGCCTCGGCCCGGACCGTGCGGGCCTCCTCGAGGGCCGCGGCCGCCGCTTCGGCGGTCTCGCGGGCGGCCTCGGCGGCGGTGGCCAGTTCGGCGAGCATGCCGGGCGGGCAGTCGGCGCGCCAGGCGCCGATCCGGGCGGCGAGGGAACGGTCACCGGCGAGACGGGCGGCGAGGGCGCGGATCTCCTCGTCGCGGGCGGCGGCACGCGCGCGCAGGGCGTGCCGTTCCTCGTCGGCCGCGTGCTCGTCGTGCATGGCGGGGTTCGGCGGTACGAGGAAGACCCCGCCGTCCTCGTCCGCCTCGCGCGCCGGTACGGGGGCGAGCAGGGCGGCGGCGGTGCCGACGGCGACGGCGGAGCGGGGCAGCAGGGCGGCGGTGGCGAGGACCTCGCGGGCGCGCCCGTACGAGACGGGGTCGGTGATCACGACGCCGTCGACCAGTTCGGGGCGGGCGGCGAGCACGCGCGCGTGGTCGGCGGGGTCCACGGCCTGGGCGAGGTAGCGCCAGCCGGGGAGGGCGGGGATGCCGTGCTCGCCGAGGTGCTCGACGGTGGCGAGGACGTCGGGGCCCGGCGGCAGCAGACCCCCGTCGCCGAGGGCGCCGAGGATGCGGGAGTCGTCGGCGGCGGCGGTGCGCAGTTCGAAGAGCTGCCGTTCGGCGGAGGCGACGGCCCGGTCGAGCAGGGAGCGCAGTTCGTCGGCGTACCGGTCGAGGTCGGCGGCGGTGAGCGGTCCCTCGTGGGGGGCGGGCGCGGACTTCACGGAGCCGTCCTCCGTCCACTCGCCCGAGGGCAGGCTCAGGAGCTCCGCCAGGCGCTCCTCGGAGGCCAGGGACTCGGCGGCGCGGCGCTCCGCGTCGTGGGCGTTCCCGGCGGCGGTGGCCGCGTCGGCCGCGCGGGCGGCGGCGAGTTCGGCGCGGGACTCGGCCCCGGCGGCCTCGCGCGCGCGGTCGGCGGCGGCACGGGCGGCCTCGCGGGCGGTGTCCCAGGCCGCGACCGCCGTCTTCTCGGCGTCGCTGGCGGCGAGCGCGGCGCGGGCCGGGTCGGCGTCGGGGGCGGTGTCGTCGAGCCAGCCGGCCCGTACCGCCTCGGCGGTCTCCTGCTCGACCTCGGCGAGCCGCTGGCGCAGGTGGCCGGCCTCGCTGCGGGCGCGCTGGGCCTCGGTCGCGGCGGCGGTGGCGTCGCGGTGGGCGGCCTCGCCCGCCTCCTGGAGGACGGTGGAGCGCTCCTCCTCCTCGGCGGCGTGCCGCTCGCCCTCCTCGGCGGCGGCGGCCAGGGCTCGTACGAGGGCGGCGGCGGCCTCGGCGCGGGCCGCCAGGGCCGGGGCGGCGTCCCGTTCGGCCTCGCGGATGGCGGCGGCCACGCGGGCGGAGCGGTCGGCGGCGGCGCGGTGGCGGAGCACGGTCTCGGCGGCCTGCCAGGCGGCGTGCAGGGTACGGGCGTCGGTCAGTTCGCGGCGCTGGGAGGCCGCGCCCTTCTCGGCGGCGGCCAGGGCCAGCGAGGCGTGCCGGTAGGCGAGTTCGGCGGCGATGAGGGCGCTGCGGCCCCGGGCCTCCTCGGCCTCGGCGACGGCGTGGGCGGCGGAGGTGACCCCCTGGGCGAGTTCGGCGCCCCGGCCGCGTTCCCCGGCGGCGCGGACGGAGAGCCGGCGGGCGAGGGTGCGGGTCCGGCGCTCGGCGGCGGTGTGGACCTCACGCGCGCGGGCCCGGACTCCGGTGGCCTCGACGATCCGGCCCAGGAGGTCCACGGAGCCGGCGGTGAAGTCGCGCTCGGCGGTGAGTTCGGCGCGGCGGCCGAGCTTGTCGCCGAAGCCGCCGACGAGGTCGGCGAGGCCGTCGGTGTCCCGGGTGTCGGTGACGGCGCGCAGCAGCAGGTCGGTGAAGTCGGAGTCCTTCTTGACCGCGAAGAGGCCGGCGGCCTCGCCCTCGTCGGCGTTCATCTCGCGCTGGTAGCGGAAGAGTTCGGGGTCGAGGCCGAGGTCGCCGAGGTGTTCGTTCCAGCGGTCGTGGATCTCCTCCCAGACCACCTCCAGGTGGGGGTACGCCTTTCCGGCCTCGGTCAGCGCGTCGCGGAAGCCCTTCATGGTGCGGCGGCGGCCGCGGGCCCCGGAGACGCCCTCCGCGGGCGGGCGGACCGAGGTCGCCTCGGCCACGGGGAGGTTGTCCAGGCTCAGTCCGGGTCCCGGCCGGAAGGAGTACCACGCCTCGGCGAACTTCCGGGGGTCGTTGGAGACCTGGCGGCCGCGCCACTCGCTGGCCTTGCCGACGACGACGAGTTCGCCGGTGAGCGTGTGCTGCCATTCCAGGGCGACGTGGCCGCAGTCGTCGGCGAGGAGGAACTTGCGCAGCACGCCGGAGCTGGCACCGCCGAGGGTGTTGCGGTGGCCGGGGAGCATGACCGAGAAGATCAGCTTGAGGAGGACGGACTTGCCGCCGCCGTTCTCCAGGAAGAGCACGCCGGCGGGGGCCGGGCGGCGCGGCGGGCCGACCGGCTCGTCCTCGAAGAACTCCGCCTGGGCGGGGGCGGGGTGGGGCACGGGGGCGCCGACTCCGCGCAGGTCCAGGACCGTGTCGGCGTAGCGCGCGCCGGCGGGGCCGATGGAGTAGAGGCGGACCCGGGACAGCTCGTACATGGCGGGGACTCTCGTGCTGGGAAGGTCGGTGGGGCGGCGGGACCGCGCTGGGGACGGGCGGGGTTACGCGTGGAACGGGAGGCCCGCGTCGGCCGCGAGCTCCAGGTCGTCGCCCTCGGGCGGCGGCAGGAGGGTCGCGGAGCCGTCGCTGACGGGGACGACGCCGAGCGCGAGGAGTTCGGCCATGGCGGCGGACCCGGCCATGTCGCGGACCTGGAGCTGGTAGCGGGCCGTGGTGCGGTAGGAGCCGCCGCCCTCGTCGCCGGTGCGCTGGAGGAAGCCGGATTCGGTGAGGAACGCGGCGGCCTTGCCGACGATGCCGGTGGTGGAGCCGGCGAGCCTGCGGGCGTCCTTGGTGGCGCCGGTGGCGCTGCGGCGGGCGTAGATCCGCCAGGCGGCCTCCAGGCCGGGGGCGTCGGAGGCCGGGTCGGTGTTCTCGCCCTCCTCCTCGGCGCGCCGCTCCAGGCGGAGGCACGCCTGGCGCACGAAGGCGTCGACGCCGTTGACGGTGAACCGGCCGATGTACGAGTCGTCGGCGAGGTCCTCGGGGCGGGGGAAGGCCATGGCGGCGACGGCGAGGTGGGCCAGGCCGTGGAGGAACCGGTCGGCGGAGTCGGTGGAGGCGCGGCGGGCGTAGTCGCCCATGCGGACGGCGAAGACGGAGTCCTCGCCCGCCGTGACGGCCATCCCCGCGCGCGGGGAGACCTCCAGGACGATCAGGCCGAGGCCGGTGGCGACGGCGTCGGCGAGGCGCGCGAAGGCGGGGTCCTCGCGGTAGCGGCGGAGGAGTTCGGCGTATTCGGCGTCGCGGGCCGGGAGCAGTTTGGGCTGGAGGCCGAAGGAGACGAGCCGGGCCGCGTCGGCGGCGTCGGCGGGGGTGACCGCGGGGCCGCCGGACGCGGCGGGGACGGCCGGGGACCGCGGGGGCTCCTGCTCGTTCCACGCGTCGGCGTGCTCGGCGTGGGTTTCGCTCACGGCTGGGGCTCCTCGGGACGGCTCTCGGTCGGTACGGGGCGGGGGGCGGGCAGGGGCAGCGGGACGGGGGTGACGGCCGCCGGGGCGGCGGGGGGACCCGGACGTCCGACGGGCGCGGGCGGCTCGTCCGTGAGCCGCACGGCCCGTACGGCAGGGGGGCCGCCCCGGCGTGGCGCGGGCCCGGGGCGGGGCGGCTCGGGCACGGGGACGACGGCGGGACGGGCGCGCGGGGGACGCTCCCCGGTCCCGCCGCGCGGGCCGGCGGGCGGTGCCACGGGCACGGGCGACAGACGGAGGCCGGGGGCACGCCCCTCCCCCGGGACGGACCCTGCTTCCGCGCCGGGGCCCTCCTCCGGGGCGGGCTCCGCCGCCGAGAGGGGCCTTGCTTCCGCGCCGGGGCCCTCCTCCGGTGCGCGTCCCGCCTCCGCGCCGGACCCCGTTCCCGGAGCGGCCTCCGGCGCGGAAAGCGGGCCGGCGGGCGGCGGGGCCGTGGGGGCGGAGGAGTCGGCGGCCCCGGCGGGAACGGTCCGCGCCGGGGGCGCCACGGGCGGGACGGGGTTCACGTCGCCTCCGAACGGTCGGCGGCCATGCCCGCCGCGTCGAGGAGCGCCGTCCCCACGACGAGGTCGGCGCCGCCGAACTCGGGGTCGTCCAGCGGGGTGCCGTCGTCCACGGCGAAGAGCAGGCGCTCCTCGCCCTGGCGGTAGGCGGTGCCGACCGGGGGGCTCGCCGCGTGGACGGCGAGGAGGGCGACCAGGTACGGCAGGTCGGGGTCGAGCCGGCGGGCGTCCGCGAGCAGTCCGGAGAGGCGGCGCGGGGCGTCGTGCTCCAGGTCGAGCAGGCGCAGGGCGGTCGCGAGCTGCTCCTCGCTGAAGCGGGAGTCGTCGGGGGTGGCGATCAGGTCGGGCTCGGGCATCTCCGCGCCGAGATGCTCGCGCTCGACGGGCGGGGTGAGGAGCAGGTCCACCAGGTCCCCGAGGCGGACGGAGGCGGGGGTGCGCAGCCCGGTGCCGTGGGCGAAGAAGGCGTCGGTGGCGCGGGTGGCCCGCTCGACGGGGAGCGTGAGGAGCGGGGCGAGCAGCTGCCCGTACAGGTCCAGTCCGGCGGAGGCGGCGGGGGCGGCGAACGCCTGGCGGTCCTGCTCGGCGCGGAAGAGCGGTCCGGCCTCCAGGAGACGGGACTGGAGCTGGGTGTGGCGCCGGATGCAGTCCTTGACGATGTCCACGAGTTCGGCGGCGCGCCGCTTGTGCTCCGCCGTCTTCGCGTCGGTGGCGGCCTCGGCCTCGTCGCGCACCCTGCGGATGTTGGTGAGGATGGCGTTCTCGTGGCGGTAGCGGTCGGCCACGTGGTCGAGCGCCTCGGCGATCATGTCGGGGACCGTGTGGAGCCAGTCCACGGCGCGGACGTTGCGCCGGGTGGCCTCCAGGGTCCTGCGGAGGGTCTCGGCATACTGCACGGTCCGGTACCGGGCCTGCTCGGCGGCGAGCTGCGCGTCGGCGAGGCGGCCCCGGTCGATGAGGACCTCCAGCTTCACCTCGGCGGCGATCTGGGCGCTGGTGACGTCGGTGTCGAGGGCCCCGACCAGGACGTTGACGGCCTCGTCGGTGGTGCGGAGGTAGATCCCGCCCCCGTATCCCGGGACCTCCTCGATCAGCTTGAAGTCGTAGTCCCTGCGGACGTAGACGCCGTCGGGCCCGAAGGTGCCGTAGACGGCGCGGAAGCCGCGGTCGACGCTGCCGACGTTGATCAGGTTCTCCAGGACCCAGCGGGCCACGCGCTCGTGCTCGGCGGCGGGACGGGAGGGGGCCTGGGCGGCGACGCGGGGCAGCAGGCGGGCGACGATCTGCTCGTGGTCGGCGCCGGTGTCGAAGTCCATGGTGAGCGTGATCAGGTCGATCGCGGCGAGGGCCACCTCGGCCATCGCGTAGACCGTGTACTCACCCGCCAGGTTCGCCTTGCGGACGTCGAGGTCGTGCAGCGGGGCGGTGCACGCGAGCGCGCGGAGCCGCCGCGCGAGCCCTTCGTCGGCGGCCGGGCCCTGCGCGGGCCGCGGCCCCGCGCTGAGCTGGGGCGGAACGAGGTCCGTCGAGGCAGGCGAAGTCACGGTGCACAGATTAGGTCCTCCCCCTGACAACGGTCGAAACCGTGCGGACGCGGCCGGACCCCGGGGATCGGCTCCCGGGGTCCGGCGGGGCGTCGGCGGTCCGGGCGCGGGCGGCCAGGACCCGGGTGCGGGAGTCGTCCAGGTAGCGGACGAGAAGGCGCTCCGCCGTGCCGCGTTCGCCGGCGCGCAGGGCGGCCAGGATCTCCCGGTTGCGGGCGAGGAACGGCTCGTGGAGGGCGCGCGGGTCGTCCACGAGGTGGAGGGCGAGGCGGAGTTCGGCGAGGACGCCCCGCATCAGCGCGTCGGTGCGCGCGCTGCCGGCGAGGGCGACGAGTGCGCGGTGGAAGTGGATGTTGGCGGTGGAGACGCCGTCCCAGTCGCCGGCGCGGGCGGCGGCCTCGCCCGCCCCGACGGCCGCGGCGAGGCCGTCGAGGGCGTACGGGGGCCGTCCGAGGCCGCGCACCACGGCGCGTTCGACGAGGGCGCGGGTGCGGTAGATGTCGGTCACGTCCTCGGCGGCGAGGACGCGGACGAAGACGCCGCGGTTCAGCTCGTGGACCAGCAGGCGCTCGTGGGTGAGGAGGCGGAACGCCTCCCGGAGGGTGTTGCGGGACACGCCGAGGGCTCCGCCGATGGCCTCCTCGGAGAGCCGGGTGCCGGGAGGGAAGTACCCCTCGGCGACGCGGGTGCGCAGGACGTCCGCGACCCGTTCCGCCGTGCTCGTCCGCCCGAGCAGCGCGCGGTCGCGCGCCAGGCCCTCCGCTCCGTCCCCTGCCACGGCGCCTCCTCCCGCTCCGTCGCCGGCGGTCTCCCGGCGTCCGCCGCCGAGTCAACCGCACGGCACCGGGCGGGACAATCGGCTCCTTGTCGGATCGTTCAACAATCCTCTACGTTGAGAGCGTCCCACGGTCCGCCGTGTCCTCCGGGCACGCCCCACCCCGCGAGGCGCAGATGAGCACGAACCGGGTGTCGATCGACCTCAACGCCGATCTCGGCGAGGGCTTCGGCCGCTGGACGCTGACCGACGACGAGGCGCTTCTGTCCCTGGTCACCAGCGCCAACGTGGCCTGCGGCTTCCACGCGGGGGACCCGGCCACCATGCGGCGCGTGTGCGAGCTGGCCGCCGCGCGCGGGGTGCGGATCGGGGCCCAGGTGTCCTACCGCGACCTGGCCGGGTTCGGCCGGCGGTCGATGGACGTCCCGGCGGCGGAGCTGGCCGCCGAGGTGGCGTACCAGATCGGCGCCCTGGATGTGTTCGCCCGGGCGGCGGGCTCCCGGGTCGCGTACGTGAAGCCGCACGGCGCGCTCTACAACCGGGTGGTCCGGGACGAGGAGCAGGCGGCGGCGGTCGTGGAGGGCGTCCTGCTCGCGGACCGGGCCCTGCCGGTCCTGGGACTGCCCGGCTCCCGGCTGCACGAGGCCGCCGCGGCGGCCGGACTGCCGGTCGTCCCGGAGGCGTTCGGGGACCGGGCCTACCGGGCGGACGGCACCCTGCTGCCGCGCGGACTGGAGGGTGCGGTCGTCAGTGATCCCGCCGAAGTCGTCGAGCGGTCGGTGTCCGTGGCGCGGTTCGGCGTGGTCACCGCGCACCGCGGCGGTCCGGTGGCCGTCCGGGCCCGGTCGCTCTGTCTGCACGGGGACACCCCGGGCGCGGTGGAGCTGGTCCGGCGGGTACGGGAGGGCCTGGAGTCCTCGGGCGTACGGGTGGAGGCATTCGCGTGAGCGGGAACGGGAACGGAGGCGGGGGCGGGGACCGGAACGGGAACGGGAACCGTTCGCCGGACGCACGCGTGCGCGTGCTGCGCGTGGGCGAGCGGGCGCTCCTCGTGGAGCTGGACGGCGGGCCCGAGACGGAGGCGTTCCACGCCGAGGTGCTGCGGCGGCGGGCGGCCGGGACACTTCCCGCCGTGCGGGAGGTCGTCCCGGCGGCGCGGACCGTGCTGCTCGACGGGGTGGCGGACCCGGACCGGCTCGCGGCCGAACTGCCGGGCTGGGAGGTGGCCCCCGTCCCCCCGCGCACGGGCAGGGCGGTGGAGGTGCCGGTGCGTTACGACGGACCCGATCTCGCGGAGGTCGCCGCGCTCTGGGGCGTGTCCGCCGAGGCGGTCGTACGGATTCACACGGCGGCCGAGTTCAGGGTCGCCTTCTGCGGGTTCGCGCCGGGCTTCGGCTATCTGACGGGGCTCGGCGAACGGTACGGGGTCCCCCGGCGGGCCACTCCGCGCACCGTCGTTCCGGCGGGCTCGGTCGGCCTGGCGGGACCGTACACGGGGGTGTACCCGCGCCCCTCCCCCGGCGGCTGGCAACTGATCGGGACCACGGACGCCGTGCTCTGGGACGCCGGGCGGGAGCCGGCCGCGCTCCTCTCCCCCGGCACGCGGGTCCGGTTCGTCGCGGAGGGTTCCGCGCCGGGGGGCGGGCGGTGACCGGCGGGGCCCTCGCCGTGGTCCGGGCGGGGGCGCTGACCACCGTGCAGGACCTGGGACGTCCGGGGTACGCGCACCTGGGCGTGCCCCGTTCGGGCGCGCTGGACCCGGCGGCCGTACGGCTCGTCAACCGGCTCGTCGGCAACGCGGAGGGGGCGGCGGTCCTGGAGACCACCCTCGACGGCTGCGCGGTGCGGCCCGGACGCGCGGTGACCGCGGCGGTGGGCGGTGCGCCCTGCGCGGTCCGGGTGGACGGGCGCCCGGCGCCCTGGGGCACGGCGTTCCGGGTGGCGGCCGGATCGGTGCTCGACGTCGGTCCCGCGGTGCGCGGACTGCGCGCGTACGTGGCGTTCGGCGGCGGGATCGGGGTCGAGCCGGTGCTGGGCAGCCGCTCCACCGACCTGCTGTCCGGTCTCGGCCCGGCGCCGCTGGGCGGGGAGGAGGTGCTGCCGCTGGGGCCGGGCACGGACGCGCCGGGGCCGGTCGACGCCCCTCCCTGGCCGGGGCCGCCGGAGGTGCTCGTCCTGCGGGTCCGGTTCGGGCCCCGCGACGCCTGGTTCACGCCCGGCGCCCTCCGGACCCTCGCCACGCGCGCGTACCGGGTGTCCCCGGCGAGCAACCGGATCGGGCTGCGGCTGGAGGGGCCGGCCCTGGAGCGGGCCCTGCCCGGGGAGCCGGCGAGCGAGGGCATGGTGCTCGGCGCGGTCCAGGTGCCTCCGGACGGGCGCCCGGTGGTCTTCCTCGCGGACCATCCGACGACCGGGGGCTACCCGGTGGTCGGGGTCGTCCGGGAGGCCGACCTGGGCGCGGCGGCCCAGGCGGTGCCGGGGACGGCGGTGCGGTTCGTACCGGTGCGGTGAGCGCGGCGGCCCCGCCCCGCCTCCTTCCGGCGGCAGGTCCCCGGGTCCGATCCGGTGCCGGCGCCGGGAGGGCGCCCCGGCCCGGAGGAGGGGAGGGCGGGTGCCCGCCCGTCCCGTCAGACCTGCAGGTCCGGCCCTATCCGGTTCCGCACCGCCCTCTGGACCTCGACCTCCTCGGCCGGGTCGGCGGCGAGGCGGCGCAGCCGGTCGGCGACGCGGGCGTCACCGGTCCCGGCGTGCTGGGCCGCGATCTCGCGGGTGGTCTCCTCGCAGTCCCAGAGGCATTCGACGGCGAACCCGGTCGCGAAGGTGGGGTCGGTGGCGGCGAGGGCGAGGGCCACGCGGCCGCGCAGCCGGGAGGAGGCCGTCTCGCGGTAGACGTGGCGCAGCACGGGGGCCGCGCAGGCGATGCCGAGGCGTCCGGCGCCGTCGGCGAGGCAGGCCAGTTCGGGGGCGTCGGGCCCCTCGGAACGCACGGTCGCGCGCAGGGCGCCGAGGACGGAGGGGGAGTCCTGGGCGGTGCCGCGGCAGGCCAGTACCTCGGCGGCGGCGGCGCCGAGGGCGTCGGTGCGCCGGACCCACACGCGGGCGCGGGCGACGGCCTCCTCGCCGCACATGCGCCGGTAGGCGGCGACGGCCGCCTCGGCGACCGGGCGGGAGCCGCCGTCGACGGCGTACTCGACCAGGTCGAGGACGGCGGGGTCCCGCGACGCGGCGAGGTGGTGGAGGGCGGCGCCCCGGGCCCCTTCGGCGCCGTCGCGGGCGGCGGCGAGGAGTTCGGGCCGGTCCTCGGGGCCGGCGACCGCGGTGAGGCAGCGGGCGGCGGGGCCGTGGAGGACGGCACCGCGCTCGTACCCCTCCTGCGCCCAGTCGAGGACCGCGCGCACGCTCCAGCCGGGGCGGGGCCCGGCGGGGCGCATCTGGCGCTGCCAGCGGTCGAAGGAGCCCCGCTCCATGGCGGCGGCGACCCGGGCGCCGATTCCGTCGCGCCGGTCCTCGGCCCACAGCCGCCAGGGACGGGGCTCGAAGGCGTCGCGCACGGTGCGGGCCAGTTCGGCGTCGCCCTCCGGACCGGCCGGGAAGCGGGCCAGGACGGAGGGGGCGAGCGCGCGGAGCCCGGCGTCGTCGTCGCGGAGGGCCAGTTCGTCCAGGGCCCAGGCCCAGTTGGCGCCGGTCGCCGCGTACCGCCGGAGCAGCGGCAGGGCGTCCTGGCGTCCGTAGGAGGCGAGGTGGCCGAGGACGGCGAGCGCGAGCCCGGTCCGGGACTCCTCGGTGTCGAGGTGGTCCTCGGCGCCGAACAGGTGCGCCTCGATCTCGTCCAGACCGCCGTGGAGGTCCAGGTAGAGCCGGGCGTAGTAGAGGGAGCGGTTCTCGACGCGCCAGTCGTGGCGGGGGTCGTCGAGGACGCAGTGGTCGAGGGCCGCGAGGGCTTCGGCGCGGGGCGCGGCGAGCGCGTGCAGGGTGCCGTCGCCGCGGCCCCGCTGCAGCAGGCCGAGCAGGGTTCCGCTCGGCGCTATGACTGGATCGAACATGGGAGGGCGCCTCACATCAAGCTGTCGACACGACCGGGGGACACCGGGACGGACCGGTTCAGGCGGTACACGCGTGTACGCCTAGGCCGTGCGGTGACACGTCGGGCCGCTCGTCGTCCTGCGCTTGCCAGTGACCATCTTCCTCTGCCTCTCGTCGATGGCCCGGTCCCCCGGGCCCGACGTCATGATGACCCACCCATTTCGCCACCGCGACCACATTTACGACGCTGCCCTCACCTGGGGTTCAGGCTCCGTTCACCGGCTTCCGGAGAGCTCCGGTCACCGGGTTCCGAAGAGCTCCAGGAGGTGGGCCTTGCCGAACATCCGGGCGGTGTCGACGGCGGACGGAGTCCCGGCTTCCGGATTCGCCCCGCCGGCGACGAGGGCGCGGATCACGTCCTCCTCCCCCTTGAAGACGGCTCCGGCGAGCGGGGTCTGGCCGCGGTCGTTGGGGCGGTCGGCGTCGGCGCCCCGCTCCAGGAGGGCCGTGACCGCGGCGGCGTGGCCGTGGTAGGAGGCGAGCATGACGAGGGTGTCGCCCCTGTCGTTGGTGAGGTTCGCGGGGACGCCCGCGTCGACGTGGGCGGCGAGGGCTTCGGCGTCCCCCGTGCGCGCGAGGTCGAAGACCTTGGACGCCAGTTCGATGACCTCGGGGTCCGGAGTCTCGCTCATCGGGTGGAACCGCCTCTCTCGTGTCCTGCCGGCCCGCACGCCGGGCGCGGCCGTACGGGTGAATCGACAGGGTACTGCCCGTCCGGGGGCGCGACCGTGCCCGAGGGAGACGGAGATCACGGCGGCCCGCTCCGCCCGGAGCCGCCTTTAGCGCGCTCCCGCCGTTTCGCCAGCCGGCCGGGCGCCCGCCGTCCTCCGCCCGGGTGAAATCGCCAATTTTTCACTCCCATGCACCTTTAGTCACATAGATACTCGGCGTGAAACTGGAACAACTCGTGGTGACTGTCCCCTCGACCAGGAGAACACCCCATGATCCTGTCCATCTCAGGCGTCGTGCTGCTCGGCATCATCTGCTTCCTGTTCTTCAAGAAGGACGGGCTCAAGGCCTCGCACGCCCTCGTCTGCTCGCTCTTCGGCTTCTACCTGGCCGGCACCGCCATCGCCCCGAGCATCACGGCGGGCGGGCAGAGCCTCGCCGGCCTTCTGGGCGGGATCAAGTTCTGACGTCCCCCAGCCCTTCCCACCCCTTCAGGAGTACGACGTGGCCCGGCGACCACTCCCCCGCATTCTGAGCAGCGGCAGCGCGCAGATCGCCCGCAGTCGAGAGATCGCGCGCACGGCCGCCGACAGCGCCACCGACGTGCTCCATCCGCTGATCACGGTCTTCCGCGGTCTGCGGAAGCTGGCCGCGAGCGCGCGCGCCAGGTGGGCCGCGACCCCGAAGGAGCGGCGTGGTCCCGCGCTGTTCGCGGTCGCGGCCTGCGTCCTGGGCATCGCCCTCGTGCCGTACGGGCCGCTCCTCGCGCTCGTCGCGCTCATGGGCGCCGCCGCGTGGAAGGGGCGTGTGCGTCCCGTCGCCGGGACCGGGCCGGGCGACGCGGAGACCGCCCGGCTCAAGGGCCTGTACGAGGCCCTGGTCCCGTACTTCTCCGTCCCCGAGGACCCCTCCCCGCTCTTCTCCCACGGGGGCGACTGGAGCGCCGTCTTCGAGGAGCACGCCTTCGACGGGGACGGGCGGCTCACCCGGCTGCGGATCGCCTACCCCCCGTACTTCACCGACGGCGAACCGGCCGCCCGCGCCCGCGTCGAGCAGCTGCTGCACGTCAAGTCCGGGCGCGGGCGCGAGTACCGCTTCGACTGGGACGAGGAGGGCAACCGGCTCGTCCTGAACGTGCTGCCCGCCCTGCCCACCACGATCGCCGCCCAGCGGTTCGTCACCGTGCCGGGCGAGACCGTCCTCGGCTTCACCGACGCCGACGCCGCCCGCCGGACCGTGCCCGTGGTCTCCACGGCCGGCACGACGGAGGACGCGCCGGCCGTCGTCTGGCGCACCGGCCCCCGTTCCACCGAACCGCACCTGCTCGCCGTGGGCCGGCCGGGCAGCGGCACCACCTCCCTGCTGCGTTCGATCGCGCTCCAGGCCCTCCCCCACGGCGACGTCCTGATCGTCGAGGGCGGCGGGACGGGCGAGTACGCGTGCCTGGCCGGCCGCGCCGGGGTGCTCGCCGTCGAGTGCGGGCTCTCCGGCGCCCTGGAGAGCCTGGAGTGGGCGGCGCGCGAGACCGAGCGGCGCCTGGTCGCCGCGAACCGCGCCCGGCAGGCGGGGCTCCCCGTCCCCGAGGACGTCCGGCGGCCGCTCTGGATCCTCCTCGACCGGCCGGGCGTCCTCGGCCACCTGGCCGCCGCGGACGGCCGCCCCGACCCGCAGGAGCTGCTCCGGGTGCCCCTGCGGCACGGGCGGGCCGCCCAGGTCACGGTGGTGGTGGCCGAACAGTTCGACGACGCGGACACGCTGGGCGAGGAGGTACGGAGCCACACCGGGGCCCGGCTCGTCCTCGGCCCCGCGACGCCCGGACAGATCACGGCCGTCCTCGGCGCCGAGCCGCACACCACGCCGACGCCCGACGTCCCCCCGGGGCGCGGCTACGCGCGCCTGGGCAACGGGCCGGTCGTACGGCTCCAGGTGCCGGCGACGCCCGATCCGTACGACGACGCGACGAGCGACGCGCACCGGCGGGCGGTCCTCGACCTGCTCCCCGAGCGGCGGCCGGTCCCCGTCACGGAGGCGGCCGGGCCCGTCCCGGCCGCGGCCCCGGTCACGACGGTGTTCGAGAAGGTCCCCGCCGCCCCCGCGCCGTCCCCGGCCCCCCGAGCCGAACCGGACCCGGGCCCGGCCCCGTTCCACGCGCCGGTCCCCGCCGAGGGCTGAGCGCCCGGCACGGACCGCGCGGTCCGTGCCGGGCGGGCCCCTACGCCACGAACGACCGCGGCGGCTCCGTCCCCCCGCCCGCCCCCGACTCGACCAGGCGCGCCGCGGCGGCGAGCCGGGCGGCCGCCTCGTCGGCGACCGCCCCGCCGACCGTGAAGGGCAGCCGGACGAAGCCCTCGAAGGCGCCGTCGACGCCGAAGCGCGGCCCGGAGGGCACCCGGACGCCGACCCGCTCGCCCGCCTCGGCGAGCCGGGAGCCCGAGAGGCCGCCGGTGCGCACCCAGAGCGTCAGCCCGCCGCTCGGCACCACGAACTCCCACTCCGGGAGCTCCCTGCGGACGGCGGCCACGAGCGCGTCCCGGTTCCGCCTCGCCTGGTCGCGCCGGAGGCCCACGGCCTCCTCCCAGCCGCCCGTCCGCATGAGCCAGTTCACGCCGAGCTGTTCCAGGACGGGGGTGCCGAGGTCCGCGTACGCGCGGGCGGCCACCAGGGAGCGGATGACGTCGGGCGCGGCCCGGACCCAGCCGATGCGCATGCCCGCCCAGAACGCCTTGCTGGCCGACCCGACCGTCAGAACGGTGGAGCCGGCCGGGTCGAAGGCGCAGACCGGCCGGGGCATCTCCACGTCGTCGAGGCGCAGCTCCGTCATGGTCTCGTCCACGACCAGCACCGTCCCGGCCGAACGGGCCGCCTCCACCAGCTGCCGCCGCTGGTCCTCGTCGGCGAGCGCGCCGGTCGGGTTGTGGAAGTCGGCGACGACGTACGCGAGGCGGGGCGCCGCGTCCCGCAGCACCTGGCGCCAGCGGCCCAGGTCCCAGCTCCCCAGCCCCTCGGACATGGCGACGGGCACGAGCCGGGCCCCGGCCTCGCGCATCAGCTGGAGGATGTTGGCGTACGAGGGGGACTCGACGGCGATGCGCTCGCCGCGCCCGGCGAAGAGGTGGCAGATGGCGTCCATGGCCCCCATGGCGCCGGTCGTGACCATGATCTGCTCGGGCATGGTGGGGATGCCGCGGGCGGTGTACCGGTCGGCGAGCATTTGCCGCAGCGCGGGCAGCCCCGCCGGGTAGTCGCCGTGGGTGTGGGCGTAGGGCGGCAGCTCCTCCAGGGCGCCCCGGACGCCCCGGGTCAGCCACGGCTCGGGCGCGGGCAGGGCCGCGCAGCCGAGGTCGATCATGGAGCCCAGGGACTCGGGCGGCAGCGGTTCGAGGCCGCGCGCCGGCAGCGGGTTCCCGGCCGGGACGGCGGTCCAGCTGCCGGCGCCGCGCCGCGATTCGAGGAAGCCCTCGGTGCGGAGCGCCTCGTAGGCGGCGGCCACCGTCGTACGGCTGACGGCGAGGGCGAGGGCGAGTTCCCGCTCGGCGGGCAGGCGGGCGGCGACCGGGACCCGGCCCTCCAGGACGAGCAGGCGGATGCCGTCGGCGAGCGCGCGGTAGGCGGGCGGCTTGCGGGCGCCGGGTCCGGCGGGCCGGGTCCGCTGCGCCTGGAGTTGCCGGGCGAGCTGGGCGGGCCCCACCGCCGAAGTCCACTGAGCCATGGAAATCAGTCCACCTTCCTCGGATTGGCCATGGTTGACCCTCGATCTCCCGCCACAGAGTGTCATGAGCCAGTCCACCGTCACCACTCTGGGGGAAGTCCCTTGTCCATCGCCTCCGGCCTCCGCGGCCGGCACCTCACCCGCCGGCTCGTCCAGCTCTACGCGGGCCTGACGCTGTACGGGGTCAGTTCGGCGCTGCTGGTGCGCGGCGCCCTCGGCCTGGAGCCCTGGGGCGTCCTCCACCAGGGCCTGGCGGGGAAGACCGGGCTGACGATCGGCGTGGTGTCGATCGTGGTGGGGGCGGTGGTCCTGCTGCTGTGGATCCCGATCCGCCAGCGGCCCGGACTCGGCACGGTCTCCAACGTCTTCGTGATCGGCCTGGCCATGGACGGCACCCTGGCCCTGGTGCCGGACGCCGACGCCCTGGCCGTGCGGGTGCCGCTGCTCGTGCTCGGGATCGTCCTCAACGGGGTCGCGACCGGCCTCTACATCGCGGCGCGGTTCGGCCCGGGACCGCGCGACGGCCTGATGACCGGTCTGCACCGGCTCACCGGCCGCTCCATCCGCCTCGTGCGGACGGCTCTCGAAGTGGCAGTGGTGGCGACCGGTTTCCTGCTCGGCGGGTCGGTGGGCGTCGGCACGGTGCTGTACGCGCTCGCCATCGGGCCGCTCGCGCAGTTCTTCCTGCGCCGGTTCGCGATCCCGGAGCCGGGCGCCGGGACCACCGCCGTCCCGCCGCCGGCCGCCCCGGCCGCTCCCGGGCCGGAGCACGGCACCGGCGGGGCGCCGGCCACCGGTTCCCCCGCGGTCGTCCCCGAGTCGCCGGAAGGGTCCATACTGCGGCGGTGACCCGTGTACGCCACCCCTACCTCGACCACCCCCTCCCCCTGCCGTTCGCCCATCGCGGCGGCACGGCGGACGGCCTGGAGAACACCGCGGCCGCCTTCCGCCGGGCCGCCTCGGCGGGCTACCGCTATTTCGAGACCGACGTCCACACGACCGCCGACGGCGCGCTCGTCGCCTTCCACGACGCGACCCTCGACCGGGTGACCGACGCCGCGGGGCGCATCCGCGACCTGCCGTGGGCGGCGGTGCGCGAGGCCCGGGTGGCGGGCCGGGAGCCGCTGCCGCTCTTCGCCGACCTCCTGGAGGAGTTCCCGGAGGCCCGCTGGAACGTGGACCTCAAGGCGGAGCCGGCCCTGGAGCCGCTGATCGACCTGATCCGCCGGACGAACGCCTGGGACCGGGTCTGCGTGGGCTCCTTCAGCGAGGTCCGGGTGGCACGGGCGCACCGCCTGGCCGGTCCCCGGCTCGCCACCTCGTACGGGGTGCGCGGGGTGATCGGCCTGCGGCTGCGCTCCCTCGGCATCCCGGCGGCCCTGCGGGCCGGGGCGGTGGCGGCGCAGGTCCCGGAGCGCCGGGGCGGGGTCCGGGTGGTCGACCGGAGGTTCGTCCGGGAGGCGCACGCGCGGGGGCTCCAGGTCCACGTGTGGACCGTGAACGATCCGGCCCGGATGCGCTCTCTCCTCGACCTGGGGGTGGATGGCATCATGACCGATCACCTGGAGACGCTGCGTTCGGTCCTGACCGAGCGGGGCGCGTGGATCTGACCGCGCGCCGGGGCGGCACGGGGACGGACCGCCGGGGGCACGGGCCCACGGGGACGAACGAGGGGGCGCGGCCGTGACCGTTGGCACCACCGAGCCGGAGGAGTACGCCGCCGATCCCGCCGGACGGCGGCGCGAGCGGCGGGGCTGGTACTTCTACGACTTCGCGTGCTCGGTGTACTCGACGAGCGTGCTCACCGTGTTCCTGGGGCCGTACCTGACCTCGGTGGCACGGGCGGCGGCCGACCCGGAGGGGTTCGTCCACCCGCTGGGCATACCCGTGCGGGCGGGCTCGCTCTTCGCGTACTCCGTGTCGGCCTCGATCGTGGTCGCGGTCCTGGCGATGCCGCTGGCGGGCGCGGCGGCGGACCGCACGGGCCGGAAGAAGCCGCTGCTCGCGGCGAGCGCGTACCTGGGGGCGGCGGCCACGGCGGCGATGTTCCTCCTGGAAGGAGACCGCTACCTCCTCGGCGCCTTCCTGCTGGTCGTGGCGAACGCCTCGCTGTCGGTCTCGATGGTCCTCTACAACGCCTACCTGCCGCAGATCGCGGAGCCCGACGAGCGGGACGCGGTCTCCTCGCGCGGCTGGGCCTTCGGCTACACCTCCGGCGCGCTGGTCCTCGTCCTGGACCTGGTCCTCTACTCGGGCCACGACTCCTTCGGCCTGACCGAGGGCGAGGCGGTCCGGATCTGCCTGGCCTCGGCCGGCGTGTGGTGGGGCGCGTTCACGCTCGTCCCCCTGCGGCGGCTGCGCGACCGGCGGGCCTCCCCGGAGGAGCGGGCCGGCCGGGGCGCGGTCGGCGGCGGCTGGCGCCAGTTGCGGGCCACCCTGAAGGACATGCGCCGGCATCCGCTGACGCTCTCCTTCCTCCTCGCGTACCTGGTCTACAACGACGGCGTGCAGACGGTGATCTCGCAGGCGTCCGTGTACGGCTCGGAGGAACTGGGCCTCGGCCAGACCACGCTCATCACGGCGGTCCTGCTGGTCCAGGTGCTCGCGGTGGCGGGCGCCCTCGGCATGGGACGACTCGCCCGGGTGTACGGCGCCAAGCGGACGATCCTGGGATCGCTGGCGGTCTGGACGGCGATCCTGGCGGCGGCCTGCGTCCTGCCGGCCGGCGCGCCGCTCTTCTTCTACTCCCTGGCGGCCGCGATCGGCCTGGTCCTGGGCGGCAGCCAGGCCCTGTCGCGGTCGTTGTTCTCGCACCTGGTGCCGCGCGGCAAGGAGGCGGAGTACTTCTCGGCGTACGAGATGAGCGACCGGGGGCTCAGCTGGCTGGGTCCGCTCGTGTTCGGTCTCGCGTATCAGCTGACCGGAAGCTACCGGGATGCCATCATCTCCCTGGTGGTCTTCTTCGTCGCGGGCTTCGTCCTCCTCGCGCGGGTCCCCTTGCGGCGCGCGGTCGAGGCGGCGGGGAATCCGGTACCGGAGCGTATTTAGACGTGGCGATGAAAGGGCGGTAGTGTACGCGTTTGGCCTGCCAGGCGGACCGTTACTGCATGCTGCTCTGGTGAAAACACCGAGTCGCACCTGCTGTCAGATGTGACAAAACGGGCACTGGTGGGTACAACAAGGGGCGGCACGACGGGCGACGCATGTCCCGCACGGGAATCTTTACCGCCGACCGGACGTTGACCGGATAACGACGACAGCGACATCTGTCCTGTGGGCGACAAGCCCGGGAGGCACGATTCATGAGTGAGCGAGCTCTTCGCGGCACGCGCCTCGTGGTGACGAGCTACGAGACCGACCGCGGCATCGATCTGGCCCCGCGCCAGGCGGTGGAGTACGCATGCGAGAAGGGGCATCGTTTCGAGATGCCCTTCTCGGTGGAGGCGGAGATTCCGCCGGAGTGGGAGTGCAAGGTCTGCGGAAGCCAGGCACTCCTGGTGGACGGGGACGGCCCCGAGGAGAAGAAGGGCAAGCCGGCGCGTACGCACTGGGACATGCTCATGGAGCGGCGCACCCGCGAGGAGCTGGAGGAGGTCCTCGCCGAGAGGCTGGCCGTCCTGCGTTCCGGCGCCATGAACATCGCCGTGCATCCGCGCGACAGCCGCAAGTCCGCCTAGCGGGCCACCGGACGACCGACGCCGCGGGGCCCGGTACACGGTTCGTGTACCGGGCCCCGCGGCGTTTCCGCGTGCCCGCCGGGCCGTCGTCCGGCGGGCACGCGGGCGGATCAGGGCGTCAGCGGATCAGGGCGTCAGGGGCGGACGGGCCCCGTCGGGCCGGCGCGGCTCCCCGGGGGTGTCCTCGCGGACGACCTCGCCCGGGACCACCTTCCCGTCCGGCCGGTGGATGCGGGCCTGCCGGAAGGCGTCCTGGAGGCTTCCGGGGGACACGGCGTTCATCCGGCGCTCGACGGCCCTCTCCGCGTACCGCCCCAGGAACGAGCGGACCGGGGGGATCAGCAGGAGCAGGCCGGCCGCGTCCGAGAGCGGTCCGGGGAGCATCAGGAGCAGGCCGCCCAGCATCAGGAAGCCGTTGCGGTCCTCCGCGCCGGTCCGTTCCGGCGCTGCGGGCGCTCCGCCCGCCCGCACGGCCTCCTGGGCCTGCTGGAAGGTGGAGGCGAGGTTCCGGAAGGCGCGGCGGCCGGCCCTCTTGACGACGGCGGCGCCGAGGACGGCGCCACCGACGAGCAGGGCGAGGACGGCCCAGCCGCCCGCCGCGTCCGCCACCACCGTGAGCAGCCAGATCTCCAGGACCAGCCAGGCGGCGACGGCGAGCGGGAGGAGCGTACGCGCGCGGGAGCGCTTCTTGGGGACATGGGGAGGCGGTGCGCCGGTCGTCATGGTCACCAGTGTGCCCGGCGCCGCGCCGGAACGGCGTAAAGGAACGACCTGAACGACCGGGACGACCAGTACGAACGGCCCCGGGAGGTCACCGGGAGGTCAGGAGGACTTGCGGCCGAGCATCCTGCCGACCTTCTCCGCCCGCGCCGTCAGGCCCCAGCCGGTGACCCGCCACAGCGCCTCCACGAGGATGTCGCGGCTCATCTTCGAGTCGCCGACCTCGCGCTCCACGAAGGTGATGGGGACCTCCACGACGTGGAAGCCCGCGGCGACCGCGCGGCGGGCCAGGTCCACCTGGAAGCAGTAGCCGGCCGAGGCGACGTCCTCCAGGCCCAGGCCCTCCAGGGTCTCCTTGCGGAAGGCCCGGTAGCCGCCGGTGACGTCGCGGATCGGCACGTCGAGCATCACGCGCGAGTAGAGGCTGCCGCCCCGGGAGATGAACTCGCGGGACTTGGGCCAGTTCACGATCCGGCCGCCGGGGACCCAGCGGGAGCCGAGCACCAGGTCCGCGCCCTTGAGGGCGGTGAGCAGCCGGGGAAGCTCCTCGGGCTGGTGGGAACCGTCGGCGTCCATCTCGACGAGGACGCCGTAGCCGTGCTCGATGCCCCACCGGAAGCCGGCGAGGTAGGCGGCGCCGAGCCCCTCCTTGCCCTTGCGGTGCAGGACGTGCACGTGGTCGTCCTCGGACGCGACCTCGTCCGCGAGCTTGCCCGTGCCGTCGGGGCTGTTGTCGTCGGCGACGAGAACGTGCGCCTCGGGTACGGCTTCCCGCACCCGCGCGACGATCGGCTTGATGTTCTCCGCCTCGTTGTAGGTCGGAATGATCACCAATGCCTTGCCGAGCGGGCCGTAACGCCTCTGGCCACCGTCGTTCACTACTGCCCCTTCGGATACAAACGCAGGCCCCCACCATAGCGAGGTCCCCGGAGTGCTCCGGCGCGGCGGGTCGGACGGGGCGGGCCACGTCCGGTGCGGTGCGGGGCCCGACGTCCTTCGGTCCGGTCCGGGAGCCGCTGGCTGCGGGTCGACCGGGAGCCGTTGTCTACTGAACGTCCGGGCCCCACCCGGGTCGCACCTTCCGCCGGAGGGGCCTTCCCGGTGACCGAGGCGCGGGCGGCGCTCGGTCACGGCGCGGAGGCGCGGTCCGGTCGGACGTCCTGTGGTGGACTCGGAGAACCTACCCGTCCCCTGCGGGCGACTGTCAATACCCCTCCGGCCTGCGAGCCCTTCCCGAAAGGCCAGGTCGGAGGGGAGACCCGCAGGTCGGGGAGGGGCGCGCCGAACGGAGCCGGAGGGGCGGGACGCCCCGTGTCACTCGCCCGGCCGCGCGAACACCGTCCGTCCGTTCACCACCGTGCGCAGGCAGAGGGGGAGTTCGGCGCCGGGCGACAGGTCGGGCAGGCCGGGCGTACCGGAGCGCGGGTCGGTGGACCAGCGGGCGACCCGGTCGTCGGGTGCCTGGACGACGAGTTCCTCGGTGCGCCAGACCGCGTAGTCGGCGGGGGCGCCGGGGACGAGCGTCCCGGCGTCGTCGCGGCCGGCGGCCCGCCAGCCGCCCCGGGTGTGGGCGGTGAAGGCGGCGCGGACGGAGACGCGGTGCTCGGGGGTCCGGTGGAAGGCGGCGGCCCTGACGGTCCCCCAGGGGTCGAGCGGGGTGACGGGGCTGTCGGAGCCGAAGGCCAGCGGCACACCGGCGCGCAGCAGCGCCGCGTACGGGTTGAGGGTGCGGGCCCGTTCGGCGCCGAGCCGGTCGGCGTACATGCCCTCCTCGCCGCCCCAGAGGGCGTCGAACGCGGGCTGGACGGAGGCGGTGAGGCCCAGTTCGGCGAAGGCGGCGATCGTCTCGGGGGTGAGCATCTCCGCGTGTTCGACACGGTGCCGGGCGGCCCGGACGCGGGCGGGACCGAGCTTCTCGGCGGCGGCCGCGAAACCCTCGACGACCGCGGTGACGGCGGCGTCCCCGATGGCGTGGAAACCGGCCTGGAGGCCCGCCTCGGTGCAGGCCACGACGTGGAGGGCGACGGTGGCCGCGTCCAGGTGGGCGACGCCGGTGTGCCCCGGGCCGGCGTGGTCGGCGTACGGCTCGTGGAGGCAGGCCGTGTGGGAGCCGAGGGAGCCGTCCACGAACAGGTCCCCGGCGGCGCCGAGCGCGCCGAGGGCCCGCGCCCGCTCCACGTCGAGGTCGGCCCAGTAGCCGACGACCCGGGGTCCGGCCTCCTCGCGGGCCAGGTCGAGCAGGCCGGTGAAGTCCTCCTCGGAGGAGATCCGCGGACCGCCGCACTCGTGCAGGGTGCCGATGCCGAGGGAGGCGGCCCGGGCGCGGGCGGCGCGCTGGGCCTCGGTGCGCTGGCGCGCCGACACCGCGCCGAAGGCGGCGGCGCGCACGGCGTGGTGGGCGTCGCCGGTGAGCGGCCGCCGGCCGTCGTGGAACCCGTCGAGGTCCCGGACGCCGGGCACGAGGTCGAGCAGGGCGGTGGTGACGACGGCCGAGTGGACGTCGATCCGCGTCAGGTAGAGCGGGCGGCCGCCGGTGAGGTCGTCGAGCTCCTCACGGGTGAGCGGGCGGCGCTCGGGCCAGCGGGAGGCGTCCCAGCCGTGGCCGATGAGGACGCGGTCGTCGGGCCGGGCGGCGGCGTGGGCCCGGATCAGCTCCGCCGCCGCGGCGAGCGAGGCGGCGGAGGAGAGGTCGAGCCCGGTGAGGGCGATGCCGGTGGCGGTGGTGTGCACGTGCGCGTCGACGAACGCGGGGGTGACGAGCGCGCCCCCCAGGTCGACCACCTCGTCCACGCCCGGGGCGAAGGCGTCGGCCGCGCCTTCCGAACCCACCCAGGCGACGTGCCCGCGCTCCACCACCATGGCGGTGGCGAAGGGGTCGGCGGGGCTGTGGACTTCTCCACCGCGCAGCAGCACGGTGCGGTGTTCGCCGGGAGACGCGACAGGCAGGGGCTCACTCATGCCCCCAGGCTAGGACCTGGGGGTTCCGGTTTGTCCGGCAGGTCCCCGTCGGCCCGCGTGCGCGAGGACGGGTGGACCGCGTGCGCGAGGGCGGGTCAGACGCGCGGCGGCCTGGCCTCGTACGGGGTGGAGAGGACGACCGTCGTGCGGCTGGACACGCCGGCCTGGGACCGGATGCGGCTGAGCAGGTGCTCCAGCTCCAGCGGGGTGGCCACCCGGACCTTGAGGATGTAGTTCTCGTCGCCCGCGACGCTGTGGCACGCCTCGATCTCGGGGATGTCGGCGAGCCGGTCGGGGGTGTCGTCGGGAGCGCTGGGGTCGAAGGGTTTGACCGAGATGAAGGCGGTGAGCGGCAGGCCCACGGCCTCCGGGTCGACGACGGCGGCGTAGCCGCGGATGACACCGCGCTGCTCCAGGCGGCGGACGCGCTGATGCACGGCCGACGTGGACAGGCCGGTGGCCTTGCCCAGGTCGGTGTAGCTCATGCGCCCGTCCTTGACGAGCAACTCCACGATCTGACGATCCAGCTCCTCCATGCGGTGACCCTAGTGGCCCGGAGGGGCCGGGGCACAGCCGGGGCCGACCCGTATGGGGCGCTATGGGCGGCTGCGGGGCACCTGCGACGACGGTGTGACGAACGCCACACATACGGCCCGGTCCCGAACCGCCGTCTCACGGTTATGCGGAGTTCCGTATGGGAAGTGCTTGCTGTGGTCGAGGCCGCACAGATCCGGCCGACCCACCCGAGGGGGAGATTCTCCATGCAGGAGCCTGTTGATTCGGTCGACACGTCCGACGAGCTCGACGCGTACGACACCTTTGAGATGTTCCGGGTCATCTGCCCGGAGTGCGTGCAGCCCATCGCGCTGCTCGCGGACGAGGAGGTGCTGCCGGAGCACGCCCTCTGCCCCACGCCGTGGAACCCCTTCGTCCTCACGGTCTGCCCGGGCACGGGGCTCGCGGCCTCCGGGGCGCGTCCGGCGGACGACACCCTGGGGGTCCAGGAGCAGGACACCGCGCTGCTCCTGACGCTCCCCCAGGGCCTCGACTGGCGCACGCAGCCCTTCTCGCACGTCGGCGGTCCGGGCTCGCGCCCGATCCGGGTGCCGCGGATGCGCCGCGCGGCCTGAGCCCACCGGCCGCCCCACCCCTCCTCCGTACCGCGACGTGTCGTGCCATGCCGTGCCGTGTCGCGCTGTGCTGTGCTGTGCCGCGTCACGAGGACGCCGCGGTGCGGTACGGGAAGGATCCCGCCCAGGGCGGGCCCGCCGCGTGAGGCGCCGCGGCGGCGCCGGGGTTCCGCCCCGGGTACCGGGCGAACTGTCGCCCGATTCCGCTCGGCGGTGACCCCCGGGGACCGGAGCGCGTTGGTCAGGGCATGACCACGCTGCACAAGACCTCCAGCGGTTACGGTCGGCACCGTCAGGCCGAACCGCACGGTGAAGAATCGGTTCCTCTCCCGGTTCCGGCGCCTGGCCCCGTGCCCGTACCGGCGCAGGGGGAGGCCGGGGCGCGGTCGCGGCCGGAGGAACGGGCGCGGACCGGTCCGGGGGGCCGGGCACAGCCACAGCGGCAGCCGGCCACGGCGCGACAGCCCGTTCCCGGCCCCCCGCCGCCCTCCGTCCCGGCCCCTCCGCCGGTCCCGGTCTCCGTCCCCCTCCCCGCCCCGGCTCCCGTCCCGGCCCATCCGCCCATCTACCAGGACGTACTGGCCCTCTGGGCGAGCCAGGGACGCACCCTGCCCGGCCACCGCGACCAGGAGTGGACCCGGCTCGCGGACGGTCCCGTCTGGGCGGACCGGACCGTCCGCGTCAACGGGTCCCTGGTCCGATCGGGTGACAGGCGATGACCGCCCGCCGGATCTGGCGGACCGGACCGTCCGCGTCAACGGGTCCCTGGTCCGATCGGGTGACAGGCGATGACCGCCCGCCGGATCTGAGGGACCCCGGCGGTCCGGGACGCCTTCGCCTCGTGCGGGCACCGGCGCTCCACGGGGGCGACCGCCGTGCGACCGTGTCCGCCGGGCGCCCGCGCGGGGCTCCGCCGGACAGCGGGAGCCGTCACATGAGGCCGGCCCGGGTGACGAGGACGGCGAGCAGCACGACCAGGGTCCAGCCGAGGACGTGCTCCAGGAGCTTGGGACCGTCGTCGTCCCGGGGACCGCCCGTACGGGCACGGAGGAGGGTGAGGCCGTAGGTGGTGGAGGTCATGGCGACCACCATGCGTCACGAGGGCGGCCCGGGGGTAGAGATGTCCGTCACGTCCCCCGGACCCGGCCGCCGCACCGGAGGGGGCCGAGAGCTCCGGGAGCCTTGCGCCGAGCGGCCGGGAGGCGGTCGGGGAGCGGAGGCGGCGGACCCCGCCTGTGCCGGACACCACTTTCCCGCTCGCGTGGTGCGCCTCGGTCCGGAGCCGGATGCCCCCGCGCGGGGCGGCCGTGGTCGCGCCGGGCCGGGACGACCGCCGGGCCGGGGAGCGTGGAGGCCGGGTCGGGCCGCACACGCTCACAGCAGGCCGAGCGACCGCAGCGCGCGGTGCCGGCTCGACGCCGTCCTGACGGCCGGAAGACGTAGCAGGCCCCGCCCGTACCGCCTCTGACCTTGCCGTTCGCGTCGCACCGCTTGGTCCGCAGCCAGATGTTCTCCACATGGGAGGGTGCCGCCCACCACGCGGCACCCTCCCGCACAAACACCGCGCTCCGCTTCGAGCACCAGGAGGAGTACCAAGCGCCGCCGAACGGCTCGAACGACAAGCTCATCCCTTGATGAACTCGATGATCTGCGGGGCGATTTCCCTCGGGGCCATGACGACGGCACCGTGGTTGAGCCCGGGCAGAGTGCGGTGGTCGGCCTGCGGCAGGACCTCGGTGACGGCGAGGGCGGCGCGCTGGAACGCGGCCGGACTCTTGCCGCCGGTCAACACACGGGTGGGTACGGCCACCCCTTTCCATTCCTCGGCATCGAGCGGCTTGCCTTGCTGGGTATCGCCCATGACCGCGATGTCATAGGGCAGGGTGCTGGCCAGCTTGGTGAGGTTTGCCCACATCTTCGGCATGAGCTTCATGAAGAACACGGCGATGCCGGGCATGCCCTGCACCCTGGTCATGAAGTACTTGACCGCGTCACTGTTCCGGCCTTCCGCAAGCAGCGCGGTGATCTGCTGCGCGAGATCCTTGGGCGGCCCGTCGTCGCCTTCGGCGACCACGAACGGCGGCTCATACAGAGCCAGGCGGTCGACGTTCACTCCGGCAGCGGCCGCGCGCAGGGCGAGGACCGCTCCGGAGGACGAGCCGAACAGCGACGCCGAACCGCCGACGTGTTCGACCAGCGCGGCGATGTCTTCGATCTCGCGGTCGGGGGCGTAAGCATCGGCGTCACCGCTGGCACCCCGTCCGCGCCGGTCGTAGTTGATCACAGTGAAGTGCTGGGCGAGGAGAGCCGCGAGTTTGGTCGTGTCCGAGCGGTCTGCCAGTGCCGAGGGAACCAGGACGACGGCCGGCCCGCGACCCGACTGCTCGAATGCGATCTCGGTGCCGTCGGCGGAGGCGACACGGTCCCCGCCTCCGGCCGACTGCTCTCGCGCTGTTGCCATGTTTCTCTCTCCGGTT
Source organism: Streptomyces sp. NPDC001744 (assembly GCF_042892575.1). NCBI lineage: Bacteria > Bacillati > Actinomycetota > Actinomycetes > Kitasatosporales > Streptomycetaceae > Streptomyces > Streptomyces sp. NPDC001744. The sequence goes on along the minus strand of NZ_JBIAUG010000026.1, from coordinate 51,174 downwards.
CACGTAGGGGCCGTACCGCTGTGGTGTGCGCTATTGCCCATAGGATCCCCGCGGCGCAGAAAACTCATCGGTGCGCCAGGCGCTCGACGCCGAAGCCCTCCCCTCTCGGAGAGGGCCAACCCCCTCACGCTCACGCAGAATCGAGGGCATGGGGCGGCAGCGGCAACGGGGACGATCCCGTTGTGACTGGTGTGATTACGGCGTCGCAGCCGTCCTGGACAGCCCCGTTCACCGGGCTGAGCCTGCGTTCCTCCGGGAAGCCGGTGACGGTTCTGCGGCGCGAGGGTGCGGACGCCGTCGGTCAGGGGCGGCCGTGGAGCCTGTCTCTGGAGGACCGGACACTGCTGGTCGCGGCTTACTGGCGCACGAACTTGACGATGCGGCAGCTCGCCCTGCTCTTCGGCGTGTCGAAGTCAGCCGCAGACCGGATCATCGACCATCTCGGCCGATGATCGCGCTCAGGCCTCGCAAGCTTTCGCCAACGACACCGTACTGATCGTGGACGGGACGCTCGTGCCCACCCGTGACCACACCATCGCCGGGCGGTCCAAGAACTATCGGTACTCCACCGGCCACCAGGTCGTCATCGATGCTGACACCCGCCACGTCGTCTTGGTGGGCCGCCCGCTCCCCGGCAACCGCAATGACTGCACGGCATGGGAGGAGTCAGGCGCCAAGGCTGCCGTCGGCACGACCCTCACCACCGCCGACGGCGGCTGTCCGGGCACCGGACTCGTGACGCCTCACCGGCGCCGCAAAGCCGAGGTGGTCGGTGATCCCGCCCTCCGGGGCGGACTCCAGCAGCCGCTTCGTCAGCTGCTGGAGCAGTCCGCCCTCGCCGGTCAGCCGCAGTCCCTCGGCCTGGGCCCGGGACACCAGCTCGTCGATCAGCCGGCCGTCCACCACCCTCGACGGCTGCGGCTCAGACGGCTCGACGGCCCCGGCCACGTTCTCACTGGTCATCGGCGCATCCTCCGTGATCGGGAGTTACACCGAACGATTTACAGTCCCGGTTCGGAGACGACAGGCAGCCCCAGACGTCAATGGATTCTTACAGGTTGCGGATCTCGAATGACGAGCGCGCCTTGGCGAACAGGTCGTCTGCTGTCTTCCGAGCCGTTTTGCCGTCGGGCAGGTTGACCCCGAGGGTGATGCGTTCCTGCTGTGAGGTGACGATGACGAGGATCTTGGTGAGGCGTCGGGGTGTGCCCTCGCTGTCCTCGCTGTAGGTCTCGGTGAGGACGGCCGCGTCGCGGCCCTGGTGGGTGGTGGACTCGACGGTGGCCACGCTCGGCGAGCCACCGGTGGGCAGAACGGCGCTCTCGTGTTCCTGCTTCCAGCGTTCGGCGATCGCCCGGGCGGTCTCGGTGGCCTTTTCCTTGCGGTCCACCAGAAGGGACCTGTCGCCCTTGGGAGCGGTGTAGCGGGTGCCGCGGTACGGGCTCTTGTCTCCGCCCAGGCTGTCCTCGGTGGTGATGGCCCAGTCCGCGGGCGCGGCCACGGACAGGTTCATCCGGTACTCGTCGTATTCCTTCCAGCCGTCCGGCACTTCGCTCCGATTCAGGAGCACCACAGTGGTGATCAGGAGGGCGACGGCGGTCGCGCCGCCGATGAGGGTCTGGCGCCGGTTCACCCGCCGCCGGGCGGGCCGTTCGGGGGCGGTCGCCTGCCCGAGCTCGGCGAGGGGCCGGGTGGGAAGAGGAGCGGGGGCGGGAAGGGTGAGGGTGCGCAGCATCGGCTGGGCCGCCGGGACGGTCAGGCGGCTTTCGGGTTCCTTGCGCAGCAGGCCGGTGATCAGGCCGGCGAGCTCGCCGGCGTTCTGCGGCAGCGGGAGTTCGGCCAGGAGAATGGCCTGGAGGGTGGAAGGAGTGGTCTGGCGACGGAACGGGGAGACCCCCTCGACCGCCTGATAGAGCATGACGCCCAGCGACCACAGGTCGGACTCCGGACCGGGTCTGCGTCCCAGGACACGTTCGGGGGCGATGTACTCGGGCGAGCCGATGAAGGCGCCCGTCTCGGTGAGCTTCTGCTCGCCCTCGACCTGGGCGATCCCGAAGTCGGTGAGGACCACCCGGTCGTGCCGGCCGATCATCACGTTCCCCGGCTTCACGTCGCGGTGCAACACTCCGGCTTCATGCGCCGCGTGGAGCGCGCCGAGGACGGCCAGCCCGATCCGTGCCGCCTCCGCCGGGGCCAGGGTCCCTTCGTCGAGGACCTCGGCCAGGGACCTGCCGCGCAGCAGCTCCATCACGATCCAGGGCCGGCCTGCTTCCGTGACGACGTCGAAGATGGTCACCACCGAGGGGTGGTCGATCCGGGCGGCGGCCCGCGCCTCGCGTTCGATCCGCAGGAAGGCCGTACGAAGCTCGGCCGGCGCCAGGTGCTCGGGAACCTGCGGTTCCTTGACCGCCACGTCACGGTCGACGACCTCGTCCCTGGCCCGCCACACGGTTCCCATGCCGCCGGCACCGAGCCGCTCCAACAGCCGGTAGCGGCCCCCGAGGAGCCGGCCCGCGCCCGGCTGCAAGACCTTCTCCCTCTCGGTGGGCGGATGCGGATCGCCGGCCCCCGCCGAGTTTTGCCCGTCGGCCCTCTCGGACGCCCCGCCCGAGGGCGGCGGCAAGGCTGCACCCGGTGGCCGAAGCCCGTAACTCGTGGGCGCGTCGTTCCGTTCCCCACCGCTCATTGCTTTCCCGTCCCCCCCATACGCTGTTCTCCCTGTGACTCCTGCCCGGGAGCACCACCTGCCGGAACCTGGGTGTGGAGGGCGGGCGGGCTGCCCGCCAGGTACAGCCCGTCACATGGGCGCGTCCCGGAGACACGTCCGTGAAGGGCCACGCCGGCCCCCGTCCCAGCCGCTCAGAAGCCTCCCGTTCCTGCCCCGCCACCCCCGCTGAGCCCACCCGGACCGCCGCCTCGGCCACCGTCGTTGCCCGACTTCCACAGCCACACGCCCACCACCACGATGACCGCGACGAAACCGACGAAGCCCAGGCCGTAGAGCAGCATCAGGACGACCAGCAGATCCACAGACGACCGCCTCCTTCCGGAGCGCCACCACGAGGGGACCGTTCCCTTCCTCGTGCCCGGACCGCTCAGCGTAGGAAACCGTGCAGGCTCCGTCGTCCACCCGGCGGTGTGCACAGGGGTTGCAACGAGCGGGGCAGGGGCCGGCCTTCTCATACCCAGGGTGGAGGCGGCGTCGTGTACTCCGCGCCCCCACCGGAGCGAACCGCCGGAACCAGCCGACGGAACGGCCCTCTGGAACCAGTCGGCCGAAGGATCCGTCGGGCCGGGCCACCGGGTCAACCCTGGGGTGGACGACGTGCCGGGCGGGGGTGTCTACCCTGCGTGAATGCAGGGAGGCAGAGTATGGGCGCGGGTCGATCCGTTGGTGATCGACGTGGCTCTGGCGTGTGTTCTGGCGGCGCTGACCATCGTTTACGGCTTGCAGGGCTACGACGCCCTCTACCGTGCCAAGGGCAGGCCGCCTTTCGAGCTCCTCGCCATCGCGCTCAGCCTGGCGGTGAACCTTCCCCTGGCGGTACGGAGGTACGCCCCCTGGGGGGCGTTCGCCGTCTCCCACGGGGCGCTCGTCGCCTACACCGCAGCGGGGTTCCAGCCGTCGGCGAACCTGTGGGCTCCTCTCTTCCTCTGCTACGCGGTGATCCGGAACAAGCCTGCGCGTCACGCCGTGTGGGCGGCGGCGGCAACCGGGGCGGCATGGCTGATGAGCGGCCTGGAAGCCACCCTGTCGGTCGAACTGTCAGTGGGGCAGAGCGTCATCGGGGTGGGCGTCATATGGTCGTGGGCCACCAGCAACAGGCGCCTGGCCCGACGCAACGTCCAGCTGGCGGAGCTGACCGAGCAGTTGAGGCGGGAGCAGGAACTACGCGCTCAGCACGCGATTGTGGAGGAGAGGCTGCGCATCGCACGAGAACTCCACGACGTCGTCGCCCACCATCTGTCGGCGCTGGCGGTTCAGGCGGGTCTGGCCGATTTCGTGTTCGCCTCCGACCCCGCGGCCGCCCGGAAGGCGGTGGTATCGATCGGCGCGAGCAGCCGGGAGGCCCTGGAGGAGATGCGTGGCCTGCTCGGAGTGCTGCGCACGGACTCCGACGCCGGCGACCCCGACCCGCTCTACCGCTCCTCGCCCGGTCTGGAGCGCCTGGACGACCTGGTGGAGCGCACCCGTGCGGCCGGGCTCGACGTCACGCTGACGGTGACAGGACCACGGCGGGTGTTGCCGTCGGGTGTCGACCTGTGCGCGTATCGCATCGTCCAGGAGGCGTTGACCAATACGGTCAAGCACGCCGGCCGGGGGGCACGGGTCAGTGTGGGGCTGAGCTTCGAAGCCGGCCGACTGACGGGCGAGATCAGCGATCAGGGTGGCAGCGTACCGGCGGCGTTGCCGTCGAACGGGCTCGGCTTGGTCGGGATGCGTGAACGGGTGAGGCTCTACGGCGGGACTCTGCGGGCTGGACCTGGGCCCGAGGGAGGGTTCGAGGTCGCCTTCGCCCTTCCACTGGCCTCGCTTGACACCGCCGGGGGTGGGTGATCGTCTTTCTCCGCACACACCGGGGGGAGGCGGCAGCGATGACACGGCTGCTGATCGTGGACGACCAGGTACTGATTCGGGCGGGGCTCGCGGCCCTGGCCACGGCCGCACCGGGCTTCGAGGTGGTCGGGCAGGCCGCCACGGGGGAGGAAGCGGTCACTCTCGCCGCCGCCACGTGCCCGGACGTGATCCTGATGGACATCCGGCTGCCCGGCATCAGCGGCATCACCGCGCTGGAGCGCATCCTCGCCGACGCGAGCGAGCCCAGGCCGAAGGTGGTCATGCTGACCGTCTTCGACCTCGACGAGTACGTCTACGCCGCCCTCAGGGCCGGAGCCAGTGGCTTCCTCCTCAAGGACACCCCGCCCGAACGCCTCCTCGCCGCCGTCACCCTGATCGCCCAGGGCGAGATGCTCTTCGCCCCCGCCGTCACCCGCCGACTCGTCGAGACCTTCGCCCACCGGTCGGAGGCGAAGCGGGAACAGCCCGCCTCCCTCGCCGGACTCACCGACCGCGAGACCGACGTCCTGCAGTTGGTCGGGCAGGGCCTGACCAACGAGCAGATCGCCCAGCGGCTGATGGTGACCGTCGCCACCGTCAAGACCCACCTCAACCGCGTGATGTCCAAACTCGGGCTGGCCAGCCGCGCCCAGGCCGTTGTCATCGCCTATGAGAGCGGCCTGATCTCCCCCGGCCGGCCCGACTTCGACCGTACCGTCCCCGGCGGCAACGGAAGCTCCAGCCCCTGAGCAGTCCCGGGGGCAGCGCGACCAGGGAGGACCAGGAACGCCCTGCCGGGGACGACGGCCAAGGCGTCACGTCATCGCGCACCTTCTGCGGCGCGGGAACGATCGTAAACGCGGCGCTGATGGCCAGAGGGCTGTTCGAAAGCCCTCGGGAACCGAAGCCGCAGCCCTTCTTCAGGCGGGCCCTGAGCACCCCTCCCCTTGGAGCGGATATTCCCTCTCCATGAGAGGAGGGGCAGGCTCCCTAATTCAGGTAGAACCTCTGGTTCTTGCGACCGTTACATTTCCAGAGGAGGAGGCGGGCGCCGTTGGCGGTACTACCGCCTTCCACATCAAGGCACAGGCCTTGGACAACGATCTCGTACGCGTTTCCCTTTCTGACTGGGTGCCATTCCTGGTTGAGGCCGGGATGACAGGTCCACTGTGTGACCTTGCGGCCTTTCTTCAGATCCAGTGCATCCAGGCACTTGTTGCTCGACTCCGACTTGACCCAGTAGCGGAAGTTCTGGGGGATCAAGTTCCAACGCTGGTTCTTCTGCTTCTGGCAGGTCCACTGGTCGATGACCCCGCCGTTACGGCTGCTCCAGCCGTGTACGGTGACACACTTGCCTGGTGCGCTGACTGGGCGGAGATAGTGGATGCCGGGTATCGGTGCCGCCTGCGCGGCAGAAGCACCGCGCACGGAGGCCGATGTCGTAGCGGATGAGGCGTCTGGGGTGACGGCTGTGATGACGCCTGCAGCGGCCACCGCGGTGGCCAGGAACGCCTTGTTCCGGGTCAGGGTTTTCAGCACGTTGATCCCTTTCGTCATGGCGCTCAGGCGCGGACCATCTTGAAGGCCTGGTTGGCGTGGAGGTTGCAGCCCCACAGCACGGCCTGAGTGTTGTTCCGCCGCGACGCGCCGGGGATGTCGACGCACATCCGACTGGCGTGCAAAGGCCTGAACGCGACATAGCCGGTGAGATTGCGGGCGCGGAACGTTTGGTTCCTGCGCCCGTTGCAGTCCCACTGAATGATCTTCGTTCCCTTGCTGCCGCTACCCCCTTGTGCGTCCATGCACTTGCCGCTGTGCTCGGCGACGAGGTACGCGAGCCCGTCGGTGCCGGTGTAGAGGACCCGCCACCGCTGGTTGGCACGCCTGACGCAGTCGTACTGATTGACCGCTGCGCCTTTGGACTGGCTGGCCCCGTTGACCGTGAGGCACTTGCCGCTGTGCTTGGCCACGAGATACCAGATGCCGCCGTCACGCGCGGCCAGCCCATGGCCGGCCGAGGCGGTCGACGACCTCACCATCACCGGATTCGCTTCGGTCGAGTGCGCTGGTGACGAGGCGCTCGCCCCAGCGGTCAATCCCGCCGCCATGGCCATGACAGCAGCTGTGACAGCTAATCTTCCGCGTGTTTTCAAGTCATCTCCCCGCGTAGTGGTTCCATTCACTGAATGAACGAAACCGGCAATTCCAGTCCTTGGGTTACGCCGTACCAGGCAGAGTTGCAGGTGCGAGAGCTGCCTAATGGCGCGCGGCACATGCCCATCGCTCCTGCGTTTCATGCCCTGCTGGTGCCGTAAAGCCTGCCGTCCCCCTCGGTGCCGGCGGTCGGTCGGCCTTGGAGCACCCGACCCTACGGACTCTTGTGATGCCTTTGCGTCATCCGAGGGTTTGACTGCTTCCTCAACCCACCGGTGCAGCTGATGCAAACCCTGGTTGTATGCGACTGGCTCCCCGTCCTGCAGACGTGTGCTTGGGCCGCCACTGAGCCTTTTCCATCCTCACGCTGACGCGTGACGAAGACCGTGTTCGAGATCTGCCGTAGCCGCGGGCTTGGGTGATCGTTGAGCTCTGTGTGAGTGGTTCCGGGGTCGGGTACCCGTCGGATCTGTCGGACGAGCAGTGGGTGTTGGTGGAGCCGTTACTGCCGCCGGCACGGGTGGGCCCGAAGGGCGGTCGGCGGGAGAAGCGCCCGCGGCGGCGGATCGTAGACGCGATCTTCTATGTGGTGCGGACCGGGTGTTCCTGGCGGCAGCTGCCGAAGGACTTTCCGCCCTGGCCGACGGTCTATTGGTACTTCACCTGATGGCACGACGACGGAAGCGTCGAGCGCGTCCACAACGCGCTGCGCGAGCAGGTTCGCAAGGCCGACGGCCGTGACCCCGAGCCCAGTGCTGGGCTGATCGACTCGCAGTCCGTACGCACCGCCGACACCGTCCGGGCCGTGACCAGAGGCTTTGATGCGGGCAAGAAGGTCAAGGGCCGCAAGCGGTTCATCGTCACCGACACTCTCGGTCTGCTCCTGGCTGTCCACGTGGTCGCCGCGAGCGTCCAGGACCGCGCCGGCGCGCGGCGTCCGCTGCTGTGGACCCGCCTCGATCACTCGGGGGTGAGGAAGATTCGGGCGGACCAGGGTTTCGCCGGACGCCTGGTCGACTGGACGGCAGCGGTCCTCGGCCGTGAGCTGGAGATTGTTCGCAAGGACCCCGGCCAGAAGGGCTTCCAGTTCCAGCCCAAGCGCTGGGCCGTCGAGCGGACACTGTCGTGGATCACCGCACACCGTCGTCTCGCCCGCGACTACGAGCAGCAACCGGCACACTCCGAGACCATGATCCGCTGGGCCATGATCGGCATCATGGCCCGCCGGCTCACCCGGGGCCGACCGGCAACCCGACCAGGCCCCCGACCCCTCTCACGCGTCGATCATTGAGATCTCGAAGGCGATCTCAAGCGGACTACCGACGGTCCGGGCCTGCCAGTGTTTCGATCGCCAGAGGCGGGCAGGCCTCTTCTTCGTGGGTGAGGCTGACCAGCAGGATCCACTTGGCCTGCGACGGCCGGGGCCGGCGCCCCTGGCTTTCACGCCGACCGGCGGGAACGTGAACGACTGCACCCGGTTCGAAGCGGTCATGGCCAAGGCCCGGACCGCCCGGCCGGGTCCGGGGCCGGCCCCGGACCCGGCCGGGCGGTCGCGGACAAGGGCTACTCGGCCCGCAAGACCCGTGCCTGCCTGCGCAGGCGCGGCATCGCAGCGACGGTTCCGGAGCGGATCGACCGGATCGACGGACGCCTCCGCCGCGGCGAGGCCCGCTGCCGCTTCGGCCGGGCCGTCCACCGCAGACGGAACGTGGTCGAACGGTGCTTCAGCCGGCTCAAGCAGAACCGGGCCCCGGCCACCCGCTACGACGAACGAGCCGTCCACTTCCAGGCCATGGCCATCCCCACCTGTCTCCGGCCCTGGCTCTGGCTCCGGCTCCCACGACTTTCCGGACGCCCCCCACACCCCGGGGCGGTCCGTCACTGGCGCGGGACCTCGATGCCCGCCGCGCGCAGGTGCCCCTCGATCAGCGTGTTCAGCCGTGCGACGGACGGTGCCTCGTCCTCCCGGTGGTGGTTGACCACGCCGTACCGGGAGGACGCGTCGGGCCGGTGCCGTCGCACGGTCGGCATCGTCAGGAGCGCGCGGTCGGCCAGCAGGTTGGCGGCCACCGCGGAGGCCAGCTCCTCGATCCGGGGGTCGTCGGGATCCCAGGACCTCGCCTCCCAGCCGCGCTTGGTCAGCTCGACGAACTCGGGGTCGTCGAGCCGGTGTTCGAGGTTGGCCAGGAAGAGGTCGAAGACCTCGGGAGCCAGCGCTCGCGACAGCACCAGGGCCTCCCGCTGGGTGGTGACGTAGTCGGGGCTGAAGTCGAGCTCGGCGAGTCGGTCCAGGACCGCGCAGGCCCGGTCGGGCAGCAGGGCGCGATCGCCGTGGGCGAGCCGGTGCAGGGTGTCGCGGCGAGCGGTCAGCTCCTCGATCTGTGCGGTGAGCCGGCGGCGGACGCTGTCCAGGGCGGTGGCGAACCGCTCGGGCTCGGCGTCGAGCAGCTCGCCGATCTCGGCCAGCGGCACGCCCGCCCCGGCCAGGGCCCTGACCTGGACAAGGCGCAGCAGGTCGGCCGACCCGTAGCGCCGGTAGCCGGAATGGTCCCGTTCCGGTTCGGCGACCAGGCCGAGCCGGTGGTAGTGCCGCACCGTCTTGACGGTGATGTCGACGAAGGCCGCCGCCTGACCGATCGTGAGCCCGTCCGCCATGGGGCGAGCCTAGCGCTCATCCGTTGCCTTGACCTTGACCTTGGGTCAGGGTCCACGCTCCTCTCACACCCGCTGACGCGAGATGAGGAATCACCATGAGTGAGCAGAACACCGCCGCCGCGCAGGACCGCCCCGAGCTGCGGAAGGCCATGCGGGAGATCGTCGACGCCGGTTTCGCCGGCGTGCAGCTGCGCGTGAACGACGAACTCGGCGAGTGGGTCGGCAGCGCCGGGGTGAGCGAGCTGGGCCGGACCGCGAAGCCGCCGACCGACGGGCACTTCCGGGTCGGCAGCGTCACCAAGACCTTCGTCGCCACCGTCGTCCTGCAGCTGGTGGCCGAGGGCCGGCTCGGCCTTGAGGACCTGGTGTCCGACCGCTTGCCCGAGTTCGGGCTCGACCGGCGGATCACGGTACGGATGCTCCTGCAGCACACCAGCGGGCTGTTCAACTTCACCGGCGAGTTCTCCAAGGACGGGTCGGTCGAGACCGGTGTGGTCGCCGGATGGGGCAAGGAGTGGGTGGACCTGCAGCACGCGACCTACCGGCCGGAGGAGCTGGTGCGGGGGGCGCTGGCGAAGCCGGCGCGGTTCGAGCCGGGGACGGCCTGGAGCTACTCCAACACCAACTACGTCCTGGCCAGGCTGCTGATCGAGCGGGTCACAGGCCGCTCGCTGCCCGAGGAGACGCACCGGCTGATCCTGGGCCCGCTCGGGCTGACCGGCACCGTGCTGCCGGAGACCGGCGAGGAGATCCCCGAGCCGCACGCCCACGGCTACTTCGGCTACGACGACGCCGGCCAGTGGAAGGTGGTCGACACCACTCGCTTCAACCCCTCCTGGATATCCGCCGCCGGCGACATGATCTCGACCAGCCGGGACCTCCACACGTTCTTCGCCGCACTGAACGGCGGCAAGCTCATCCCGTCCGAGCTGCTGGCCGAGATGCGCGTCCCGGACCCCACCATGGGTTACGGACTGGGCGTGTTCGTGGAGGAACTGGACGGCGGCGGCACCATCCTCCACCACAACGGAGGGTTCTGGGGCTGGGGCGCGCTGATGTACAGCACCCCCGACGGCACCAAGACCCTGACCGGCTCACTGACCTACGGGAACGCCGAAATGGACCTGCCCACCATGGCCGGGACGTTCGAGAAGGTGAAGCAGACACTGCTCAAGGCGGTGTTCGCCTAGATGTATTGCCCCGTGAGGTTGGGGACGCGGCGCTGTCCGGCATCGCCAGGAACCTGGACGTGGCCGAGAAGGCCACCCGCACCCGGCTGATGCACCACGACCACCTCAGCTGGCACTGATCCCGGCGGTCAGGTCCCGGCGTACGGGGCCGGTACGGACGGCCGAAACCGGCGGCCGTCCCGACGCCGGGACGGCCAGGAGACGCTCGTATACGGTGCTGTTCCCTGGCCTACCGGCGGCAGCCCTTCTGGGGCGGACGCGCCCCAGGGTGACCTCCGCGCTTTCTGGAGACGCCGGGCCCGACACGGCCGAGGCGTCACCGGTGGCCGATGCGCGGCCCGGTCTCGACAAGTCCGCCCGAACAGCCTGTGAGCGCGGTACGCCCTCGCACCGGCACGTTCCTGGTCTTACCGGCCGGACAAAGCTGGGCGGCCGAATCTTCCGGCGCCCGGGGATTTGGCACGGCCGGAAACATCGACTACAACACCACCCGTACCGAAAAACGGCCAACAGTCGTTTGAGTAGAGATGGGTGAGCAGGCTGGCTCAAATCATCGACAACGGTTCAACTGTGTCCGGCAAGCGGTGGACCGTCCGCTACAGGGAGCCGGGCGGGCGCACCGGGCGTCAGCGGGAGAAGTCGTTCTCCCGGAAGAAGGACGCGGTGGACTTCGCCACCAAGATGGAAGGTGACAAGCGCGAGAACATATACGTCGCCCCCGACGCCGGCAAGGTGTCGCTCCGCCGGTACGCGGACGACTGGCTCGCGAAGAAGACCGCTTCCGCCGGCACCCTCGAGTCGTACGAGCGCATCGTCCGCCTCCACGTGGCCCCCCACCTGGGGAGCAAGATGATCTCGCAGGTCACCGCGGCGGACATCGAGGGCCTCTACGCATGCTGGCGGCAGGACGGGGCGGCCCTCAACACCATCGAATCCCGGCACATAGCCCTCTCGACCCTGTTCTCCCACGCTGTGCGCCACAGGCGGATTCCCGTGAATCCCATGACACAGGCCGAGAAGCTGGAGAACCCGGCCATTCCCGTCGACGACAGGAAACTTCCCGGCTTCGAAGAGATAACCGCCATCGCCAAGGAGATCGGACCTCGCCTGTCTCCGGCGATATGGCGGAAAGAAGGCGAGTGGCGCGACATACCCGTGCCCGCTTCCCTCGAACCGTTCATCGACCGGCTTCCGATCCGTAATGCGAGCGGCGGAATGCCGTATCCCGATCTTCTGCGCAAGTCGTGGGACCGCGCCATCAAGCGGATCGAGCTTCCCGCATACAACCCGCACGACCTGCGGCACAAATGGACCACCGTGGCCCTGACCGACGGAGTGTCCATCCACGAGGTGTCTCGCTGGCTCGGGCATCGTTCGATCAAGGTCACGGTGGACCGGTACGGCCACCTCACGCAGGACGGCCAGGAGCGCTGCCGTCAGGTCGTCGAGACGACCGTCGGGCCGCACACGCTCACAGCAGACCGAGCGACCGCAGCGCGCGGTGCTGACTCGACGCCGTCCTGACCGGCCAGAAGACGTAGCAGACACCCCCCGTACCGCTTCTGACCTTGCCGTTCGCGTCGTACCGCTTGGTCCGCAGCCAGATGTTCTCCCACTCGCGCCGTGCGTAGACCCGGCGTACGGCCTCGTTGCCCGGTGAGGCGGGGTCGTTGGCGACGACGTCGCCGTCCACCGTGAAGCCGACGACGGCCATCAGGTGGCCGGAGGTGCCGTATCCGGCTCCCGTCAGCTCCTCCTTGCGGAAGGACTGGGAGGTGATGACCGGGATGCCGGCCCGGATCAGGGTCTCCAGCTCGGTGAGCGAGCGCAGCCGGGTGACCACGGCGTTCATGTCGGGGTAGGTGGCGGCGTAGGCGGCGTTGAAGGGCCAGTTGCCGCAGCCCTCGTACTGGTGGTCGTAGGTGAAGCGGGCCGCGTGGCAGACCTGGGGGTCGGCGAAGGCCGGGTCCACCCAGGCCAGGTCCGCCGCCGAGGGCCGGCGGCCCCAGTACTCCACGACCATCTGGGAGGAGGTCGGGCTGCACCACGCCTCGCCGCCGTTGTCGTACTCGGGGTACTGCCCGACGTGGGTGTTCTGCGAGTAGCGGGGCACCGCCAGCTCGCGGGCGGGACCGGGCACGGAGGCCGGGACGGTGAAGCGGTCCGGGATGTCCGAGGCCATGGCGCCGATCCGCCACACCGTCGGGGTGAGGCCGCTCCCCGGTGCGCGGTACAGGGTCAGGCGCAGCCGGTACGAGCGCAGCCGGAGCCCGCCCGCCGGGTCGTCGATCGCGAAGGTGTCGGTCCAGACGCTGCTCCTGCCGTCGCCCTGGCCGTCGACCGAGGTGCGCCGGATGTCGGCCTCGCCGTCACCGGAGGTCCAGCGGCCGAGGACGTACCAGGGGATGTCCGTGCCGTCCGAGTACGTGCCGGACAGCTCGACCTGGAGCCAGGTGCCCGGGGGCGTACGGGCGTTCCAGGAGGCGACGACCTCGGTGGCGGGCACGGCCGGGGTGTGCACCGGTGAGGTCCAACCGGCGTACTCCCAGGGGGAGGTGCGGCCGGTGTGCGGGTCGGTGTGGTCGAGGCGGCCGACGGGCGTGGCGAGGACCAGGCCCGGCCGGTGGCCGGGGACCGCCTTCGTGCCGGCGGCCGTGCCGCACCGCCAGTCGGTGTACGAGGACCAGAAACGGTTGTCGACGAGCCCGGGACCGGGGGCGCGGTCCCGGCCGGCGGGGCCGGAGGCGACGGCCGGGACGGCGGTGGCGGCCGTTCCGGCGGCGGCCGCGAGCGCCGCGGCGAGGACGGTTCTGCGCGGGGTGGAGCTGGTCATGGGCGGTGACCCCCAGTCGAGAACGGTGGGCGTGCGGAGCGGTGGGCCCGCCGGGCCGCGACCTCGAAGGTGCCGGAGGGAACGGCTGTCGTCGTACGGGCGCACAGGACACAGCCCCGCAGGGCACGGACACGGACACACAGGACACGGGCACGGGACACGGACGCGCGGGCACACGGACGCACGGCCGTGGATTCCGTACGGGCCCGCGGGCGGGTGCGCGCGGGCCCACTATCCCGGCTCACGACCGGCCCCGCCAGCACTTCGCCCCGCGTCGCCGCACCAATATTGGTCCCGACCACTGGCGGCGGCACCTTCCTGACCTGCGGCGGTCTCCGCCCCCTACCCTGGGCGCATGGACTCTCTCGACCTCGCGGCACACGCGCTGCTCCGGCTGCCGCCCTCCTGCGGACCGGTCCGGCTGGTCGCGGTCGACGGGCACGCGGGCTCGGGCAAGTCCACCCTCGCGGCCCGCCTCTCCGCCGCCCTCGGCGGCGCGCCCGTCCTCCACCTCGACGACCTCGCCACCCACGAGGAGCTCTTCGCGTGGACCGGCCGGCTGCGGGAGCAGGTCCTGGAGCCCCTCGCGCGGGGCCGGACCGCGTCCTACCGTCCGTACGACTGGCGGCTGCGGCGCTTCGGGGCGCCGCGGTCGCTGCCCCCGGCACCGGTGGTCCTCGTCGAGGGCGTCGGCGCGGGCCGGCGGGAGGTGCGGCCCTTCCTGGCACGGCTGTTGTGGATGGAGCGCGGGGCGGAGGAGTCCTGGGCGCGGGGACGGCACCGGGACGGCCCGGAGCAGGCCGCGTTCTGGGACGGCTGGACCGTGGCGGAGACTCGCCATTTCGGCGACGACCCCTCCCGCCCCTTCGCCGATGCCCTGGTACGGGAGTGCCGGACGGGGTACAAGTGGCTTCCGGGACCCGGTGCGGGGACGAGCACGGACCACGCCCTCACCCACCGTGACGGCTCGATGTCCGGGGAATGAGGGGCTCCGGGTCCGCTTGCGCACGTGCCCCAACTCGGCTTGACCCGGGGGGCGTACAGGTCTTACGTTCTGAATGTGCGGCTTTTCGAAGCCGCCGCGGACACGAAGCCCCCGGTTGTTCCCCCGTGATCGGGGGCTTCGTTCTGCCCTTCGCCCCTCCCCCGTGAACCCCTGCGTCCCCCGGCGTTCACCCAGGGTCACCGCTTCCGGATCACGCGCTTCTCCTCAAGCGCCCACCCCCGCGCGGGTACGATGCCCGCAGGTGCGGTCAAATCCCGTCCATGCGATGACGGTTGTGGGGGACCCGATGGACATCGGCACACAGGGCTCGCAGCCCCCGGCCGAGCTCGCCTGGCTGCGCGGGGTCGACGCCTACACGATGGGCGCCTATCCGCAGGCGGAGGAGGAGTTCCGGACGGCGGTGCGGATCGATCCCGGGATGGCGGACGCGTGGCTCGGACTGCACGCGCTCCGGGCCGACACCACGACCGCGCTGCTGCGCATGTACCGCCACCGCGAGCGCTTCGGCGAGCAGCGGACGCGGTACCGGCGTACCCTCAACTCCTGGTATTGGCTGGGCTGGTGGGTGCAGCCCGTCCTGGAGAGCCCCCGCGACCTGCTCCTCGCGCACGCCTCCCACTGGCTCGACGGCCGTCACGTGCCCGAACTGGACCGGGCCCTGGCGGGGCTCCCGCCGGTGGACACCGATCCCCAGGTGCGCTTCCTGCACGCCTGCCGGGCCTATCTCGTCAAGGACTGGGAACAGCTCGTCCGGCACACCGAGACCCTCGTGGACGATCCGCTGCTCGGCATCGAGGCCGGGCTCTTCGGCGGCATGGCCCGGGTGCGCCTGGAGATGTACGGCCAGGCCGAACCGCTGCTCTCGGCCTCCCTGATGCGATGTCGCAGCGAACAGCCGCAGCGCAAGGAGCTGCGGTACTGGCTGGCCCGCGCCCACGAGGGCACGGGACGCAGCGCCGCCGCCCTGCCGCTGTACCGGGCCGTGCACCGGATCGACCCGTCGTTCATGGACACCGCCGCGCGGCTCGCGGCGATCACGGCGTACGACGGTTTCGAAGGGTACGAGGGGTACGAGGGGACGGACGGTCCCGCCGGGCTGGCGGCGGTCGCCCTGGGCTCCCCCGGCGGCGGGTCCGGTCAGGACGCGGTGGACACCGTGCCGGGCGCCGAGCCCGACCCCGGGGGGCTCGGCGACGGCCTGCTGCTCGCGCCCGACCCGGTGCCGCCGACCGCGCCGGTCCCCCCGCCGGAACCCGTGCGGCAGAAGGCCCGGCTGCCCCGCCAGCCGGTGCCGCCGCGTTTCCCGGCCGGCCCCACCGACCCGGCCCTGCTCGCGGAGGCGCTCGCCGAACTGGAGGGCATGGTCGGACTGGAGCCGGTGAAGCGTCAGGTCAGGGCGCTCTCGGCGCAGCTGGAGATGGCCCGGCTCCGCGCCGACCAGGGGCTCCCGGTCCAGCCGCCGAAGCGGCACTTCGTCTTCTCCGGCCCCTCGGGCACCGGGAAGACCACGGTCGCCCGCATCCTGGGCCGGGTCTTCTACGCCCTCGGGCTGCTCGGCGGCGACCATCTCGTGGAGGCCCAACGGGCCGACCTGGTGGGCGAGTTCCTGGGACAGACGGCGGTCAAGGCCAATGAGCTGATCGACTCGGCGGTCGGCGGGGTGCTCTTCGTGGACGAGGCGTACGCGCTCTCCAACACCGGCTACAGCAAGGGCGACGCCTACGGCGACGAGGCCCTCCAGGTGCTCCTGAAGCGGGCCGAGGACAACCGCGACCACCTCGTGGTCATCCTGGCCGGCTACCCCGAGGGCATGGACCGGCTGCTCTCCACCAACCCGGGCCTCTCCTCGCGGTTCACCACCCGGGTGGACTTCCCCTCGTACCGGCCGCTCGAACTCACCGCCATCGGCGAGGTCCTGGCGGCGGCCAACGGGGACGGCTGGGACGACGAGGCCCGCGAGGAGCTGCGCTCGATCAGCGGGCACGTCGTGGAACAGGGCTGGATCGACGAGCTGGGCAACGGGCGGTTCCTGCGCACCCTGTACGAGAAGTCCTGCGCCTACCGGGACCTGCGGCTCTCCGGATACCCCGGGAGGCCGTCCCGGGAGGACCTGGCCACCCTGCGGCTCGCGGACCTCATGCAGGCGTACGGGGAGGTCCTGTCGGGCCGCGGTCCGGCCGACCGGGGCCCGCGGGAGGAACCGCCGGGCTCCTGAGGGGCGTTCACCGCGCCCCGGCCCTCCCGGGGCGTGCTCCGGGAGGGCCGCCGGGCCCGTCGCGCGCGCCCGCGACGGCGCGGCGCCGTCGCTACAGGGCTCCTCCGTACTGGGTCTCCGCGGCCGAGGCGTCGCGCTGGGCACGGAAGTTCCGGACGTAGTCGTCGTGCACCTTCGGGTCGGCGTACTTCAGCAGCGCCTCGTCGTTGGCGGTGAGCGCCATCCCCGTGTACGGGTGGCTGCCCGTGAAGACGAGCTTCTGGTCCTTGAGGCCCTTGTAGGAGCCCTCGACGAGCAGGTACTTGGTGTGGCTGGTCGTGCCGGTCACCCCGGGGGCGGCCGGGTCCTCCCGTCCGCCGTTGTTCAGCGCGTGGAGGGAGATCCTGCCCTTCGCGGTCGACCTGGTGAGCCAGTAGGCCGTCTCGCGGTGCGGGCCGGTGGCCTCGTAGTCGGCGAGCTTGCCGTGGACGACGTCCACGAAGCAGCCCGCGTCGGCCAGTTTCCACAGCTTCTCGGCCACGGCCGGCCGGGAGATGTGCCCGTTGGCGATCCGGATCACGGTACGGCCGTCGGCGGTGCCGTGGCCCGGGGTGTTCCCGTGGCAGGTCGCGAGCGGTTTCCCGTCGGGGCCCGTGACGGGGGTCTCGACCATGCTCAGGATGTTCTCGACGACGTCCGTCGAGGAGCGGGGGAAGAAGTACGCCTTGGCCGGTCCCGCCTCCACGTCGATCGCCAGGTCACTGACCCGGGCGGAGCCGTCCGGCCGTGCCTGCGAGTCGGCCAGCAGGCCGAAGTACCGGGTGTAGCCGTCGTACAGGGCCTGGTTGCCGACGACCGTCATGGCGTCGTTCCAGCCGGTCTCGCGGTCCCAGGTGGTGAGGTTGCCCGACGACTGCACGACGACGTTCTCCTGCGGCTCGCCCCTGTCCGGCGAACCGCTGCCGGTGGTCCGGGAGAAGAGGAAGAACTTGTTGTGGTTGACGCCGCCCGTACCCGCGGCCAGGCACGGCCGGTTCGGGGCGCACACCCTGAACCAGGACGTGCCGTACGCCGCGCCGGCCGGCGGGGTCTCCGCGAACGCCGCGTTCAGCTTGTCCCGCACCGGCTTCCCCGCCGTGTACATCCAGGGGGCGTTGACGCTGTCGTCGTCCACGAGCACCTGCACGTTCACGTTCCTGCGGTGAGCCGCGGCGAGCTGGTCCGCGAGCCAGCCCGAGCCGAAGGCGTACAGCGATATGCGGATGGTCGACCCGCCCGTGGCGCCGTTGACGAGGCGGCCGAGGTGTCCCAGGATCGCGCTCTGCTCCCCGGTCGTGCCGCGGGGCTTGTTGAAGACGGGGCCCGTGGTCACGTAGACCGTTTCGTCGGCCGAGGCGGGCGGGGCGCCCGCCGTCAGGAGGCCGCCGATGAGGAGGGCGGTGAGGATTCTCTTCTTGATCACGGCCGTCACCCTACGGGCCCCGCCCCGTCCCCGGTGCCGTACGCCGGTGCGCGGCCCGGGGATCCGGCGGCTCCGCCCCGCCCGGGGAGCGGGCGGGGCGGAGCCGTCGAGGGGCCGGGCGGCCGGGGACGAAGCCCCGGGGCGGCTACCCGCGCGCGGCGGCCGGGGAGGCGGCCACCGGGGCCGGGGCGGGCGGCGGGTCCACGCGGTGGGCGGGGTCGCGGACCTCCCCCACCAGCGTCTCCAGGACGTCCTCCAGGGCGACGAGCCCGAGGACGGCGCCGGTGTCGTCCGCGACCTGCGCCAGATGGGTCGCGGCGCGGCGCATCACGGTGAGGGCGTCGTCGAGCGGCACGTCGGCGCGGAGGGTCGCCATCGGCCGCCACAGGCGCCGCGGCACCGCCCCCTCCCGCTCCTCCAGGTCGAGGACGTCCTTCACGTGCACGAAGCCCAGGAAGGCGCCGTGTTCCCCGGCGCGGACCGGGAAGCGCGAGTATCCGGTCCGTACGGTCAGCTCCTCGATCTCCCGGGGGGCGACCGAGGGCGGGACCGTGACCAGGGAGGCGGACGCGATGAGGACGTCCGTCACGGGGCGGCTGCCCAGTTCGAGGGCGTCCTCCAGGCGCTCCTGCTCGGCCGGGTCGAGCAGCCCGGCCTGGCCGGCGTCCTCGACGAGGCGGCCGAGCTGGGCGCTGGTGAAGACCGCCTCGACCTCGTCCTTCGGTTCGACCCGGAACGCCCGCAGGACCAGCCGGGCGCAGGCCCCCAGGGCCGCCGTCACGGGCCGGCAGAGCCGGGCGAACCCGACCAGGGCCGGGGCCAGCCAGAGCGCGGTCCGTTCGGGCGCCGCCATCGCCAGGTTCTTCGGGACCATCTCGCCGATGACGAGGTGGAGGAAGACCACGGCGGCGAGGGCGATGACGTAGCCGAGCGGGTGGATCAGCCCCTCGGGGACGCCGACCGCGTGGAAGACGGGTTCGAGCAGCCGGGCGACGGTCGGCTCGGCGACGGCGCCGAGCGTCAGCGAGCAGACGGTGATGCCGAACTGGGCGGCCGCCATCATCTGCGGCAGGTTCTCCAGACCGTGCAGGACCTGCTTGGCGCGGGCGCCGGGAAGCGGTTCGATCTGGCTGCGCCGTACGGAGACGAGCGCGAACTCGGCCCCGACGAAGAAGCCGTTGGCGAGGACCAGGAGGACGGCGAAGAGGAGGGGGAGGGTGCTCATCGGACGCCCTCCGCGACCAGCGGGGCGGCGGGGGGCGCGGCCGCGGCGGGACCCGCCGCGGCGCCCGGGACCGGGGCCGGGTGCGGGACCGCGTCCGTCCGGACGATCCGGACGTGCTCGGCGCGGTAGTGGTCGACGCGGCGGACCGAGAACAGCCAGCCGGGAAGCTCGACCCGGTCCCCGGGAACGGGGATGCGCCCGAGGAGGTCGGCGACGAGCCCGGCGACGGTCTCGTACGGCCCGTCGGGCGCGTCGAGGCCCATCCGGCGCAGGGTGTGCACCCGGCAGGAGCCGTCGGCGTCCCAGGCGGGACGGCCGTCCTCGGCGGGGACGGCGACCAGTTCGGGCCGCCCGTCGGCCGCGGTGTCGTGCTCGTCGCGGACCTCGCCGACCAGCTCCTCGACGATGTCCTCCAGGGTGACGACGCCCGCGGTGCCGCCGTACTCGTCGACGACCACCGCGATCGGCTGCTCGCGGCGCAGGCGCTCCAGGAGCGCCTGGGCGGGGAGCGTCTCGGGGACGAGGAGCGGCGGGACCGCGATCCGGCCGACGGGGGTGCGCAGCCGGGCGTGCGGGGCGACGGCGAGCGCGTCCTTGAGGTGGACCATGCCGACGATCTCGTCGATCCGGTCGCGGTAGACCGGGAAGCGCGAGAGGCCGGTGGCCCGGGTGAGGTTGAGGACGTCGGCCGCGGTGGCGTCCCACTGGAGGGCGCTCACCTTCACGCGCGGGGTCATGACCCGCCCGGCGGTGAGGCCGCCGAGGGACAGGGTCCGTACGAAGAGGTCGGCGGTGTCCTGTTCGAGCGCGCCGGCCAGGGCGGAGTGCCGGGCCAGGGAGACCAGCTCGCCGGGGGTGCGGACCGAGTCCAGCTCCTCGGTGGGCTCGACGCCCAGGAGCCGGACGAGGCGGTTGGCGACCCGGTTGAGCAGGGCGATCACCGGCCGGAAGAGGGCGGAGAAGCGGTGCTGCGGGGTGGCCACGAAGCGGGCCACCTGGAGCGGGCGGGAGACCGCCCAGTTCTTCGGCACCAGCTCGCCGACCACCATCTGGAGGGCGGAGGCGAGGAGCATGCCGATCACCACCGACGCCGCGGAGACGGCCCCCCGGGGCAGTCCGGTCGCGGTGAGCGGCCCGTGCAGCAGCCCGGCGAGCGCGGGCTCGGCGAGCATGCCGACGACGAGGGAGGTGAGGGTGATGCCGAGCTGGGTCCCGGAGAGCTGGAACGACAGCTCGCGCAGGGCGGTGACGACGGCGCGGGCACGCCGGTCGCCGGCGGCCGCGGCGCGCTCGGCCTCGGCGCGCTCGACGGTCACGAGACCGAACTCGGCGGCCACGAAGAAGCCGTTGGCGAGGATCAGGAGAAAGGCCGCGGCGAGCAGCAGAAGGGAGACGATCATGCCGCCGCCTCCTGGAAGAGGGCGGCGCGGGTACTACCGGACGGTCCGTCCATTGCTGGAGGGAGTCACTCCTCGGGTCGTAGGAAAGCCTCGCGGGCCGCGACGGCGGCCCTGCGCGCGCGAGGCGGTGGTGCACTCGGCACCACCGCGTCCAGAGTAGTCAAGCGAGCGCCCGGAAGGGCAGGGGGTCGGCTCCGGATGGGGGAAGGACAGGGGTTCGCCCCCGGCGTTCCTCCGGGAAACCCCGACGTCGAGCACGCGGGGGCGGGGCGCGGGATCCGGGAGCCGGAACCCGGGTGGGCCCCGGCTCCGGGCGAGCCGTGGCGCCGGACCCGGGCGTGGCCTCCGTCCCCGTCCCCGTCCCCGTCACCCGGGCGCCGGGGTCAGCTCCGCTCCGCGCCCGTCCCGCGGCTCTCGGCCAGGGTCCGCAGGGCGCGGGCGTCCCGGATGGCCGACTCCTTGGCGATGCCGGGCTGGATGCCGAGCGCGGGCAGGCTGGTGCCGTCGCTCAGGTCGAGGAAGACCCACGGGTCGCCGGGACGGAGGTTGACCCGGAGGATCTCCGCCCAGGCCAGCCGCCTGGTCCGGGTGATGTTGACGACCGTGACGCCCTCGTCGTCCGCGACGACCTTGGGGCGGCTCAGCAGGACGAGGACGCCGAGGAAGAGCGCGGCGGTGAAGACGAAGCTGGCGCGCTCCCCCGGTCCCAGCCGCTCCAGCATCATCGCCACGAGGGTGATGGCGGCGAACATCGCGAGCCCCACGGTCAGCAGGACGGCCCGGGTGCGGCCGGGGCGGAAGGTGACCGGGAGGGCGGGCGTCGTGGGCTGGGACATGGGGGTTCCTCGATGCCTGGTGGTGCCTGGTGCTGGTGGACGTGCGGGCCGGACCGTCAGAGACGGCAGGCGTGGATGGCGGTGGTGAGGATGGCGCGGGCGCCCAGCTCGTACAGGTCGTCCATGATCCGCTGCGCGTCCTTGGCGGGGACCATCGCGCGGACGGCGACCCAGCCCTCGTTGTGCAGCGGGGAGACGGTGGGCGACTCCAGGCCGGGGGTGAGGGCGACGGCCTGCTCCAGGTGCTCGGCGCGGCAGTCGTAGTCCATCATCACGTACGAGCGGGCGACGAGGACGCCCTGGAGGCGGCGGAGGAACTGCTGGACCTGCGGGTGGTCGTCCGCGGCGCCCCGGCGGCGGACCACGACGGCCTCGGAGGTGAGGATCGGCTCGCCGACGACCTCCAGGCCGGCGTTGCGCAGGCTGGTGCCGGTCTCCACGACGTCCGCGACGACCTGGGCGACGCCCAGCTGGATCGCGGTCTCGACCGCGCCGTCCAGGTGCACGACGGAGGCGTCGATGCCCTGGTCGGCGAGGTGCTTGGCGACGATGCCCTCGTAGGAGGTGGCGATCGTCATGCCGCCGAAGTCCTCGGGCCCCTTCGCGGTGCCCGGGCGGGTGGCGTACCGGAAGGTGGAGCGCCCGAAGTTCAGCGGGAGGATCTCCTCGGCGTCGGCGCCGGAGTCCAGGAGCAGGTCGCGGCCGGTGATGCCGATGTCCAGCTTCCCGGAGGCGACGTAGATCGCGATGTCCTTCGGGCGCAGGTAGAAGAACTCGACCTCGTTGCCGGGGTCGATGACCACCAGTTCCTTGGACTCCTTGCGCTGGCGGTAGCCGGCCTCATGGAGCATGGCCGACGCAGGTCCGGAGAGGGAACCCTTGTTGGGGACGGCGATGCGCAGCATGGGGTGGGCTTCCTTTGCGTGGGAGTGTGCGGGAGGGCGGTGCTCAGAGGTGGGCGTAGACGTCGTCGAGCGAGATCCCGCGGGCGACCATCATCACCTGGACGTGGTACAGCAGCTGCGAGATCTCCTCGGCGGCGGCTTCCCTGCCCTCGTACTCGGCGGCCATCCAGACCTCGGCGGCCTCTTCGACGACCTTCTTGCCGATGGCGTGGACGCCCTTGTCCACCAGTTCCGCGGTGCGGGAGGTGGCCGGGTCGCCGGTCTCGGCCTTGAGCTTGAGCTCGGCGAAGAGCTCTTCGAAGCTTTTACGGGTTCCGTTCGCCATGATGGTCCTAAGAGTACGGGGTGGGGGGCGCACACTCAGCGCCAGGGTTCGCTGACCGTGCGCAGTGTGGTGGCGGTCGCGACGGCCGCGGTGACGGCCTCGTGGCCCTTGTCCTCGGAGGAGCCCTCGAGCCCGGCCCGGTCGAGGGCCTGCTCCTCGTTGTCGACGGTGAGGACCCCGAACCCGACGGGTACGCCGGTGTCGATCGAGACCTGGGTGAGGCCGTGGGTGACGCCCTGGCACACGTACTCGAAGTGCGGCGTTCCGCCGCGGATGACGACGCCGAGCGCCACGACGGCATCGTAGCCGCGCCCGGCGAGGACCTTCGCCACGACCGGGAGCTCGAAGCTGCCGGGGACGCGCAGCAGGGTCGGCTCGTCGATGCCGAGTTCGCTCAGGGCGCGCAGGGCGCCGTCGACGAGGCCGTCCATGATCTTCTCGTGCCACTGGGCCGCGACGACCGCGACCCGGAGGTCGCCGCAGTTCTTCACGCTGAGGACGGGTGCGCCCTTGCCGCTCATGTCTCTCCTTGAACCGTATCGAACCGTAGTGAACCGTAATGAAGCGTAGTGAACTGCATGGAAATCAGGGGGAGTTACTGGTTGCCGCAGGTGGGGGCCGGGGGGCCGTCCAGCCAGGGCAGGTCGTGGCCCATCCGGTCCCGCTTGGTGCGCAGGTAGCCGAGGTTGTGCTCGCCGGCCTGGACCGGCATGGGCTCGCGGCCCCCGACGGTGAGGCCGTGCCGGGCGAGGGCGTCGATCTTGTCGGGATTGTTGGTCATCAGGCGCAGGCTGCGCACGCCCAGGTCGCCGAGGATCCGCGCGCCGGCCGCGTAGTCGCGGGCGTCGGCGGGCAGTCCGAGTTCCAGGTTGGCGTCGAGGGTGTCGCGGCCGCGCTCCTGGAGTTCGTACGCGCGCAGCTTGGACAGCAGGCCGATGCCGCGCCCCTCGTGGCCGCGCAGGTAGACGACGACGCCCCGCCCTGCCTCGGTGATCCGGTCCATGGAGGCCCGGAGCTGGGGGCCGCAGTCGCAGCGCAGCGAGTGGAAGACGTCGCCGGTGAGGCACTCGGAGTGGACCCGCACGAGGACGTCCTCGCCGTCGCCGATCTCGCCGTGGACGAGGGCGACGTGCTCGACGCCGTCGACGGTGGAGCGGTAGCCGTACGCGGTGAACTCGCCGTGCGCGGTGGGGAGGTGGACCTCGGCCTCGCGGCGGACGGTCGGCTCGGCGGAGCGGCGGTAGGCGATCAGGTCCTCGATGGAGATGATCGTGAGCCCGTGCTTGCGGGCGAAGGGGACCAGTTCGGGCAGGCGCAGCATCGTGCCGTCCTCGCCGGCGATCTCGACGATCGCGCCCGCCGGGCGGAGGCCCGCGAGACGGGCGAGGTCGACGGCCGCCTCGGTGTGGCCGTCGCGGGCGAGGACGCCGCCGGGCCTGGCGCGCAGCGGGAAGACGTGTCCGGGGCGGACGAAGTCGGAGGGCTCGTGGCGGCCGCTCGCCAGCATCCGCAGGGTGGTGGAGCGGTCGGCGGCGGAGATGCCGGTGGTGACGCCGTGGGCGGGGGACGCGTCGACGGAGACGGTGAAGGCCGTGCGCATCGACTCGGTGTTGTCCTCGACCATCTGCGGGAGCCGGAGGCGTTCCAGCTCCCCGTCCTCCATGGGGGCGCAGATCAGGCCGCGGCACTCGCTCATCATGAAGGCGACGATCTCGGGGGTGGCCTTCTCGGCGGCGATGACGAGGTCGCCCTCGTTCTCGCGGTCCTCGTCGTCCACGACGACGACGGGCCGGCCCGCGGCGATGTCCCGGACGGCCTGCTCGACGGGGTCGAGGGCGAGGTCGGCGGCGTCGCAGGAGGGGAGGGAACTCATGCGTGGGCTCCTTCCAGAGCGGGGGCGGTGCGGGTGCGGAGCCACCAGTCGCGCATGCCCCAGAGCACGAGGGCGAAGTAGACGACGTAGACCAGGCCGGAGAAGGCGAGGCCGCTGTGGAAGGCGAGCGGGACGCCGACGAGGTCCACGAGGAGCCAGGCGAACCAGAACTCGACCAGGCCGCGGGCCTGGGCGACCATCGCGACGAGGGTGCCGACGAAGATGTACGCGTCGGCCCACGGGCTCCAGGAGAGCGACGGGTAGAGGGTGAAGAGGCCGCCGACGGCGAGGGTGCCGAGGACCGCGCCGGCGAGGAGCAGGCCGCGCTCCCTCCAGGTGGCGAAGCGGACGGCGAGGGAGCCGTCCTGGGCCTGCCGCTTGCCCCGGTTCCACTGCCACCAGCCCCAGACGGCGACGCCGATGACGAGGAGCTGCTTGCCGACGCCGCCGGTGAGGTGGGCGGAGGCGTAGGCGCCGACGAGGACGGCTCCGGAGAGGAGCTGGGCGGGCCAGGTGAGGAGGGAGCGGCGCCAGCCGAGGGCGAGCGCGACGAGCCCGATGGTGTTGCCGATCATGTCGGACCACATGATGTGCTGGTCGAGGACGGTGAACGCCTCGGAGTTGAGCCAGTTCACTTGACGTTCTCCCCGGCGTTCGGGCCGAGCAGCCGCTCGACGTACTTGGCGATGACGTCCACTTCGAGGTTGACCGGGTCGCCGCTCTTCTTGATGCCGAGCGTGGTCAGGTCGAGGGTGGTGGGGATGAGGCTGACGGTGAACCGGTCGTCGGCGACCCCGACGACGGTGAGGCTGACGCCGTCGACCGTGATCGAGCCCTTCTCGACGACGTACCGGGAGAGGTGGGCGGGCAGGCCGACCTCGACGAGTTCCCAGTGCTCGGACGGGGTCCGCTCCAGGATCGTGCCGGTGCCGTCCACGTGGCCCTGGACGATGTGGCCGCCGAGGCGGCCGCCGACGGCCACGGGCCGTTCCAGGTTGACGCGGGAGCCGACGGCGAGGGCGCCGAGGGCGGACCGCTGGAGGGTCTCGGCCATGACGTCGGCGGTGAACTCGCCGTCGCCGTGCTCCACGACGGTGAGGCAGACCCCGTTGACGGCGATGGAGTCGCCGTGCCGGGCGCCTTCCGTGACCAGGGGGCCGCGCAGTCGGAAGCGGGAGGCGTCCGCCAGCCGCTCGACGGCGACGACC
This sequence comes from Streptomyces sp. NPDC001744, assembly GCF_042892575.1. Taxonomy (NCBI): domain Bacteria; kingdom Bacillati; phylum Actinomycetota; class Actinomycetes; order Kitasatosporales; family Streptomycetaceae; genus Streptomyces; species Streptomyces sp. NPDC001744. The sequence goes on along the minus strand of NZ_JBIAUG010000026.1, from coordinate 25,350 downwards.
TCGCCCAGTTCTTCGACGATTCCGGTGAACACGGTCAGACTCCCTTGGGGGTGGCGGTGATGCGGAGGTCGGGTCCGACGCGCACGGTCTCGGTGACGTCGAGCCGCAACGCGTCGGTGAGGGTGCCGATTCCCGCGTCGGCGAGGGCCGCCGGGCCGGCGCCGAGGAGGACGGGGGCGAGGTAGCCGACGACCTGGTCGACGGCGTCCGCGGCGACGAAGGAGCCCGCGAGGGTGGGGCCGCCTTCGAGGAGGACGGAGCGGACGCCGCGGGCGTGGAGCCGGTCGAGCAGGTCGCGCACGCCGACGCGGCCGTCGTACAGGGGCAGCCGGAGCAGTTCGGCGCCGGGCAGGTGCCGGGCGTCGGCGTCCTCGCCGACGACGACCAGGGTGGGCGCGGCGTCGTCCAGGACGCGGGCGGTCGGCGGGAGTTCGGCGCGGGCGTCGAGGACGACCCGCAGCGGCTGGGTCGCGCCGTCGACGCCCCGGACGGCGAGGTGCGGGTCGTCCGCGCGCAGGGTCCCGCCGCCGGCCACGACGGCGTCGGCCTCGGCGCGCAGCCGGTGGACGTCGGCGCGGGACTCGGCGGAGGTGATCCAGCGGGAGGTGCCGTCGGCGGCGGCGACCCGGCCGTCGAGGGTGGCGGCGTACTTCCAGCGGACGAAGGGGCGGCCCCGGCGCACGGAGGTGAGCCAGGCGATGTTGACCGCCTCGGCCTCGTCCGCCAGGAGGCCCCGCTCGACCTCGACGCCGGCGGCGCGCAGGGTGCCGGCGCCGCCGGTGGCCTTCGGGTCCGGGTCGCCGACCGCGTACACGACGCGGCGGACCCCGGCCTCGATCAGGGCCCGGGAACAGGGGCCGGTGCGGCCGGTGTGGTCGCAGGGTTCGAGGGTGACGTAGGCGGTGCCGCCGCGGGCCAGGACACCGGCCTCGCGCAGGGCGTGGATCTCGGCGTGCGGGCCGCCGGCGCGCCGGTGGAAGCCCTCTCCGACCCGGTGCCCGGAGGCGTCGGTGACGACGCAGCCGACGACGGGGTTGGGGCTGGTGGCGCCGAGGGCGCGGGCGGCGAGCTCGACGGCGCGTCGCATGGCGGTGGTGTCGGCCTGCCGGTCCACCGGGTCCTCCTGCCTCTTCGGGCACGGACTCCGGGGCCTGCCGAGGACGGCAGAGAGCGGGTGGAACGCCTCGCAACGGGTGCGCCGGGGCCGGAGGTCCGGCCCGCCGGGAAACGGCGGACCACGGACGTACGGCCGGCACACCCCTGACAGGGGTCTCCCGCCGCGCACTGCCTCCCATCCGGACTTTCACCGTCGGTCCAGGAATCCCACCTGGTCAACCGGCCGCTGGCTGCGGACGGGTCGCGGACTATACCGCCGGTTCGGAATTGCACCGACCCCGGAGTGCGCTGCTGCTGATACAGGGCCAGTGTGCCACGACCCGCGGCGGCGGTGCGGAGGGTGTCCTGTGGGCCCGCTCACAGAGTTCCCCGTCTCCCCACTTTGGTACGGACCTATTGACTCACTGGTCTAGTCCTCTTAATCTCCGTGTCACCTTCGAGGCAACGGTCCGACGGCGTGCGCACTCCACGGGCCCACACGATCCACCCCCTGTTCGTTGTGTTCTCCCCACCTCCCCCACATCCCCCACCTCCCCCGCCTCCCCTCTCCCCAGGAGGAACCGATCGTGCTGTCCCCCACGACGAAGAGAGCCTCGCTGCTCGCGTCCGGCGCGGCCGTCGCCGGACTGCTGCTCAGTTCGCTCTCCGGCGGCGTCTCGTACGCCGCCGACAACGAGTCCTGTCGCCCCGACGGGCTCTACCGGACGCCCGGCGTCGACGTCCCCTACTGCTCGGTCTACGACGCCGAGGGCCGCGAGAAGATGGGCGCGGACCACCAGCGCCGGGTCATCGGCTACTTCACCGGCTGGCGCACCGGCAAGAACGGCCAGTCCTCGTACCTGGCCAAGGACATCCCGTGGGAGAAGGTCACCCACGTCAACTACGCCTTCGGTCACGTCGGCGGCGACAACAGGCTGTCCGTGGGCACGGACGGCCCGGACAACGCGGCCACCGGAATGACCTGGCCCGGCGTGGCCGGCGCCGAGATGGACCCCGCGTACGCGTACAAGGGCCACTTCAACCTGCTCAACAAGTTCAAGAAGCAGCACCCGGACGTCAAGACGCTGATCTCGGTCGGCGGCTGGGCGGAGACCGGCGGCCACTTCGCGGACAACGGCGACCGGGTGAACTCCGGCGGCTTCTACTCGATGGCCACCAACGCCGACGGCTCGGTCAACCAGGCCGGGATCGACACCTTCGCGACCTCGGCCGTCGAATTCATCCGGAAGTACGGGTTCAACGGCGTCGACATCGACTACGAGTACCCGACCACGATGAAGGACGCGGGCAACCCGCTCGACTGGCAGCTCGCCAACGCGCGCCGCGGCGGGCTCGTGCAGGGCTACGCGGCCCTCATGAAGTCCCTGCGCGAGAAGCTGGACCGGGCCGGCTCCGCCGACGGCAAGCACTACCTGCTGACCGTCGCCGCCCCCTCCTCCGGCTACCTGCTGCGCGGCATGGAGACCTTCCAGGTCCAGAAGTACCTGGACTACGTCAACATCATGTCGTACGACCTGCACGGCGCCTGGAACGAGTACGTCGGCCCCAACGCCTCCCTGTTCGACGACGGCAAGGACGGCGAACTCGCCGCCGCCAACGTCTACGGCAGCCAGCAGTACGGCAACATCGGCTACCTCAACACCGACTGGGCGTACCACTACTTCCGCGGCTCCATGCCGGCCGGCCGCATCAACATCGGCCTGCCCTACTACACCCGCGGCCACAAGAACGTGCAGGGCGGCACCGACGGCCTCTGGGGCAGGGCCACCGCGGCCACCTGCCCGGCCGGCTCGGGCCTGACCAAGTGCGGCGACGGCGCCGAGGGCATCGACAACCTCTGGCACGACAAGGACACCGCGGGCAAGGAGTCGCCCGCCGGCTCCAACCCGATGTGGCACGCCAAGAACCTGGAGAAGGGGATCGTCGGCGACTACGTCACCCAGTACGGCTTCCCCGCCGACACCACGCTGACCGGCACCTACGTCCGCAAGTACGACCCGACCCTGGTCGCGCCGTGGCTGTGGAACGCGCAGAAGAAGGTCTTCCTCTCCACCGAGGACGAGCAGTCGGTGGCCGCCAAGGCCGACTACGTGGTGAACAGGGGCATCGGCGGCACCATGGTCTGGGAGATGGCCGGCGACTACGCCTGGAACGCCGCCAAGGGCCAGTACGAGCCGGGCTCCACCCTCACCTCGCTGATGTACGACAAGTTCAAGGCGGCCGCCCCGTACGGCGCGAAGAAGTCCGACAAGGCGCTGCCGAGCCGGGCCGTGAACATCGAGACGGCGTTCACCGAGTTCAAGCTCGGCGACTCCAACTACCCGATCACGCCCAAGGTCAAGATCACCAACCGGACCGGCACCACCCTGCCGGGCGGCACCGAGTTCCAGTTCGACTACGGCACCTCGGCGCCGGGCAACGCCTCCGACCAGTCCGGCTTCGGCACCAAGGTCGTCAGCAGCGACCACACGGGCTCCAACGTGGGCGGCCTCAAGGGCGACTTCCACCGCGTCTCGCTGAAGCTCCCGGCCTGGCAGTCGCTGGCCCCGGGCGCGACGGTCGACCTGTCGTTCAACTACTACCTGCCGGTGTCCACCCCCTCCAACTGGACGGTGAACATCAACGGCACGACGTACGCCCTCGCCGGTGACCTGGCGCGCGGCACGACGGTCGTGGAGCCCGGCACCACCACCCCGCCGACCACGCCGCCCACCACCCCGCCGACGACGGAGCCGCCCGCCGGCTGCACCGTTCCGGCGTACGTGGCGGGCACGGTCTACAACGCGGGCAACGAGGTCTCCCACAAGGGCCACAAGTGGAAGGCCCAGTGGTGGACCCAGAACCAGGAGCCGGGCACGACCGGCGAGTGGGGCGTCTGGAAGGACCTCGGCACCTGCTGACCCCCGCTTCCTGCACCTGCTGACCCCCACCCCCTGAAGGAACCCCGGCGGCGGAGCACCACGGCCCTTGCCGCCGCCGGGCACCGCACCCGCCGCGCCGCCTCCCCCTGCGGGGACGCGGCGCGGCGGCGTTCTTCGCGCGAGGTCCCCGGCGGCGCCCCCCGGAGGTCCCCTACGGGAACAGGTCCTCCTGGGCCGCGTCCCGGGCCGTGAGGAGGGCGCCGCGCAGGACGGCCGCGTCCCCGAAGGCGGTGGCCCTGACCTCGGTGCGCAGCGGCGAGAGGGCGGCGAGTTCCGCCTCCACCCTGGCCGCCAGGGCCGCGCCCCCGCTGTGGCCGGTCTCGCCCCCCAGGACCACGCAGCCGGGGTCGAGGACCGAGGCCACGGCCGCCGCGCCGACGGCGAGACGGCGGGCGACGGCGTCCAGGAAGGGCTCGTGGCCGGAGGCGAGCGCGGCCGCGTGGTCCCCCGGGGCGAGGCCGTGCTCCCGGGCGAGCGCCTCGACGGCCGCGGTGCAGGCCAGCTCGTGGAAGCCGCCGTCGCAGCCGGTGGCCGAGGGGAGCCCGGTGGTGCCCGGCACCGGCAGGAAACCGATCTCCCCCGCACCGCCCGAGGCCCCCCGGCGCAGCCGGCCGTCGAGGACGACGGCGGCGCCCACGCCCTGGCCGAGCCAGAGCAGGACGAAGTCCTCGCGGTCGCGGGCCGCGCCCTCGCGGAACTCCGCGAGGGCGGCGAGGTTGGTCTCGTTCTCGACCAGCACCCGCGCGGGGAGCCGCTCCTGGAGGACGGCGACGAGCCGCCGGTGCCAGGCGGGCAGTCCCGTGGAGTCGCGGAGCTCCCCGGTGACCGGCTCGATGAGGCCGGGGGCCCCGACCGCGACGCTGTGCGGCGCTTCGACGCCGGCCTCCCCCAGCGTCCGCTCCAGCAGGGCGACGGCCTTCTCCACGGCCGGTCCGGTGCCGCGGTCGTCGCCGACCGGCGCGGACGCCTCGGCGAGCGTGGTGCCGAGCAGATCGGCGACGGCGACGGAGACCGAGCGGGTGCGCACGTCGAGGGCGGCGAGGTGGGCGCGGCCGGCGACGAGCCCGTACAGCTTGGCGTTGGGGCCCCGGCGCTCGGCCCCGGCCTCGCCGACGACGTGGACGAGCCCGGAGTCCCGGAGCCGTTCGACGAGGTCGGCGACGGTCGGGCGGGAGAGCCCGGTGAGCGTCTTGAGCTGAGTGGCCGTCAACGGCCCCTCGTCCTGGAGCAGTCGCAGGGCGAGCCGGTCGTTGATGACCCGTGCGGTGCTCGGGGATGCGGCCATGCGGCGATCCTCTCAGACGTGTCCGGGGCGGAGCCCGTCCCTGCGTACTATTTATCAGGCAGGGTTCCTGATAGTTTACGCGCCACACCACGACCCCGGGAGGGCCCATGGCGGCGGAGACCGTCACCAGCACCCAGCGCCTGCGGCGGGCGCGCTTCGCCGTCGCCGCCGTCTTCTGCGTCCACGGCGCCGTCACCGGCAGCTTCGCCACCCGCATCCCCTGGATCCAGGAACACGCGGACGTCGGCGCCGGACAGCTCGGTCTCGCGCTCGCCTTCCCCGCGCTCGGCGCCTCCGTCGCGATGCCGCTGGCCGGGGCGATCTCCCACCGCTTCGGCGCCCGCCCGGCGCTGCGCGGCCTGCTCGCCCTGTGGACCCTCTCCCTGATCCTGCCGTCGCTGGCCCCGAACGTCTGGGGGCTGTGCGGCGCGCTCTTCGTGTACGGCGCGACCGCCGGCATGTCCGACGTGGCGATGAACGCGCTGGGCGTCGAGACCGAGACCCGGCTCGGACGGTCCATCATGTCGAGCCTGCACGGCATGTGGAGCGTGGGCGCCCTGATCGGCTCGGCCGCCGGCACGGTCGCCGCCCACCTCGGCGGCGACGCCCGGCTGCACCACCTGGTCGCGGCCCTCGTCCTCACCGCGCTCGGCCTGGTCGCCTGCCAGGGCGTGCTGGACGTGCGCAGCACCCCGGAGGAGGAGGCGCCGCCACGCTTCTCGCTGCCGCCGAAGTCCGCCCTCGTCATCGGCGCCATCGGCTTCTGCGGGGTGTTCGCGGAGGGGGCCAGCCTCGACTGGTCGGCCGTCTACCTGCGGGACGAGCTGGGCACCTCGGCCGGGCTCGCCGCCGCCTCGACGACCGCCTTCGCGCTGACGATGGCGGTGGCCCGGCTGGCCGGCGACCGGGTGGTGGACCGCTTCGGCGCGGTCCGCACGGTACGGGCCGGGGGCGTCGTCGCCACCCTCGGCGGCCTCCTGGTCGTCGTCGCCCCGCACGCCGCCGTCGCCCTGGCCGGATTCGGTCTCATCGGGCTCGGGATCGCGGTCGTCGTCCCCCTGGCCTTCGCCGCGGCCGGCCGCAGCGGCCCGAACCCCAGCCAGGCCATCGCGGGCGTCGCCACCATCACGTACACCTCGGGTCTCATCGCCCCCTCCGCGATCGGCGGCATCGCCGACGCGACCTCGCTGGTCTTCTCCTTCGGCCTGGTCACCCTGCTCGCGTTCGGCCTGGTGGTGGGCGCGGGCGTGCTCGGGAGCGCCGACCGGGAAGCCCCGGCGGTGGACGCGGAGGGCGGCGCTCCGGCGAAGAGCGGGGGCCCGGCCGCCTGACGGCGGTCCCGGACACCGGCGCCCTCTCCCCGACGCCCGGAGCCGGCGGTCGCGCATACCATGTGGCTGATCTTTTGCGGTCATGACGCGACCGCCGGAACCGGAGAACGGGAGCGACCTCATGAACCTCGGCGTGCGCTGGACCCTGCACGGAGACGGGAGAACACCCGCTCCCGGGGCCGTCGTCCGCCCGGACGAGCGGCTCTCCTGGCCCCGGACCGTCGGACTCGGCGCGCAGCACGTCGTGGCGATGTTCGGCGCGTCCTTCGTCGCTCCGGTGCTCATGGGCCTGGACCCGAACCTCGCGATCATGATGTCCGGTGTCGCCACCGCGATCTTCCTCCTCGCGACCCGCGGCACGGTCCCGTCCTACCTGGGCTGCTCGCTCTCCTTCGTCGGTGTCGCCGCCGCCATCCGGGCGTCCGGCGGCACCAGCGCCACCGTGACCGGCGCGGTCCTGGTCGTCGGCGCCGTGCTCTTCCTCGCGGGCCTCGCGGTGCGGAGGTTCGGCGCGCGGATCATCCACGCGGCGATGCCCCCGGTCGTGACCGGCGCCGTCGTCATGCTGATCGGCTTCAACCTGGCCCCGGTCACCGCGTCCACCTACTGGCCGCAGGACCAGTGGACGGCGCTCCTGGTGATGCTGTTCACCGGTCTGGCCGTGGTCTGCCTGCGCGGTTTCTGGTCCCGGATCGCGATCTTCCTCGGCCTGGTCTTCGGCTACGCCCTGTCCTGGGTGCTCGACCTGGTCTTCGGGAAGATCCACTCGACGTCCCCGTCCGGCCAGGTGACCGACCACTGGCGGCTCGACCTCTCCGGCGTCCCGAAGGCCGACTGGATCGGCCTGCCCTCCTTCCACGGCCCCAGCTTCGAGTGGTCCGCGATCCTGGTGGCGCTGCCCGTCGTCATCGCCCTGATCGCCGAGAACGCCGGACACGTCAAGGCCGTCGGCGAGATGACCGGCGACTCCCTCGACGACAAGCTCGGCACCGCCATCGCCGCCGACGGCGCCGCCTCGATGCTGTCGACCGCCGTGGGCGGCCCGCCGAACACCACGTACTCCGAGAACATCGGCGTCATGGCCGCCACCCGCGTCTACTCGACCGCCGCCTACTGGGCCGCCGCCGGCTTCGCGCTGCTCTTCGGTCTCTGCCCGAAGTTCGGCGCGGTCGTCGCCGCCATCCCCGGCGGCGTCCTCGGCGGCATCACCGTCATCCTGTACGGCATGATCGGCCTGCTCGGCGCCCAGATCTGGATCAACGCCGGGGTCGACCTGCGCAACCCGCTCAACCTGGTCCCGGCCGCCGCCGGCATCATCATCGGCGTCGGCGGCGTGAAGCTGACCTTCACCGACACCTTCGAGCTGGGCGGCATCGCGCTCGGCACGATCGTCGTCATCACCGGCTACCACGTGCTGAAGGCGTTCGCCCCGGCCCACCTCAAGGAGCAGGAGCCGCTTCTCGACTCCGGCACCAGTTCGTACGAGGGCGCGGCCGGCCCGCGCGGGGACGGAAGCACGTCCGGCGGGAATCCGCCGCCGAAGGGCTGAGCGGTTCGCCCGTTCTGGGTAAGCCGGGCCCGGCGGGCTCCCCCGCGGGCCCGGCGGCTGGGAGCCTGCCCCCATGGCGCAGACCCAGCAGCTCGGGCAGCAGATCGGCCCCTTCCTCGCGGTCGACCCCGCGGTGGACCGGATGAGGGCGATCCGCTCGGCCCGGCACCCGGCCGACGGGGTCGCCGTCTTCAACCGGGTGTACCTCACCGTCACCGAGGAGATCGGCCACGCCATCGCGGCGGGCGCCTTCGAGGACCGGCGGGCCGCCGCCGCCCTCGACGCGCGGCTCGCCGGGCGGTACCTCACGGCGGTCGACGCCGTCACCGCCGGCGCTCCGGTCCCCGCCTGCTGGCGGCCCCTCTTCCGCTACCGGCGCCACCCCGGCGTCCGCCCGCTCCAGTTCGCCCTGGCCGGGCTCAACGCCCAGGTCGGCCACGACCTGGCGCTCGCCGTCGTCGACGCCTGCCGGGACCTGGAGTGCGCGCCCGCCGATCTGGAGGACGAGTTCGACCGGGTCGGCGACGTCCTCGTCCTCCTGGAGGAGCGTATCCGGGAGGAGCTGCTGCCGGGCCCGGAGGTCCTGGAGCTGGCGGACCCGCTCACCCACCTGCTCGGCTGCTGGAGCCTGGACCGGGCCAGGGACGGGGCCTGGCTCGCGGCGCGCTCGCTCTGGCAGCTCCGGGGGCTGCCGGAGCTGGCCGGGGAGTTCACGGAACGCCTGGACCGCTCGGTGGGCCTGGTGGGGCGGATGCTGCTCACGCCTCTGACCGGGCCCTGACGGAGCCCCGCGGGCTCAGTCCTCCGGCAGCTCGACCGGGGCGATCTCGTCGTAGACGTCGCCCGGACCCGGGTTGGTGGCGTCGGTCTCCCCGCCGAAGTGGCGCATGACGCCCCAGACCGCGTTCAGCGCGGTCTGGACGGCGCCCTCGGCCCAGCCGGCCGTCCAGGAGATGTCGTCGCCGGCGAGGAAGATGCCCCGCTTGTCCTCGGGCAGCCGGTCCTGCATGAAGTGGGTGAACAGGCGGCGCTGGTAGCGGTAGTGGCCCGGCAGGTTGGCCTTGAAGGCGCCCATGAAGTAGGGCTCGTTCTCCCAGGAGACCGTCACCGGGTTGCCGATGATGTGCTTCCGGATGTCGACCTGCGGGTAGATCTCGCCGAGCGACTTCAGCATGACCTCCATCCGCTCGTTCGCGGACAGCGGCAGCCACTTCAGGCTGTCGTCGCACCAGGTGTACGAGAGGCAGATCGTGGCCGGCCTGTCCGGGCCGTCGTCCAGGAGGTACGTGCCGCGGGTCATCCGGTCGGTCAGCGTCATCGACATGACGTCCCGGCCGGTCGGGTTCCCCTTGTCGTCGACGGCCTTGTCCAGCCAGAACGGCCGGTCCACCGGCACGAAGAGCTTGGAGCTCTCCATGTAGTGGGTCCGTTCGATCGCCGTCCAGTGGTCGATCGGGAAGAGCGAGTCGTCGCAGGCGATCTTGGAGAGCAGCATCCAGGACTGGGCGGTGAAGACCGCCGCGCGGTACGTCCGGATGTCGCCGGAGGCGTCGGTGACCGTGATCCGGTTGCCGGCGGTCCGGTTCAGCCGGGTCACGGCCGGCTTCGGGTCGCCGCCGTGCAGGGAGCTGAGCGAGGTGCCCTGCGCCCAGTGGACGATCTTCTCCGGCTCGCGCTCCCACAGGCGCAGCGGCAGCTGCTGCGAGCCGCCGACGATGCCGCGGTGGTGGTCGTCGGCCTCGGTGTAGACGACGCGGAGGATCTCCAGGATGGAGTTGGGGAAGTCGGTGTCCCAGCCGCCGGTGCCGAAGCCGACCTGGCCGAAGATCTCGCGGTGCCGGAAGGACTTGAACGCCTCCGACTCGCAGAGGAAGCCGTAGAAGGTCTGGTTGTCGAGCTTCTCGACCAGCCGCGACCAGATCTCGCGGATGCGCGGGACGTCGCGCTCGCGCATGGCCGTGTTCATGTCGGAGAAGTCGGCGCCCTCTTCGAGGCACCGGGCCCAGGCGGCGGCGACGTCGCGGTAGACCTGCGGCAGGTCCTCGACGGTCTCGGCGTAGTGGGACTCGCCCTTGAGGTCGACCACGGTCGACGGGGTGGCCTCGGAGAGCGGGTTCGGGAAGGGCCTGGTCTCCAGACCGACCAGGTCGACGTAGTGCTGGAGCGCGGTCGAGGAGGGCGGGAAGCGCATGGCGCCCATCTCGGCGGTGAGCCCCTCGGTCCCGGCGCCCTCGAACCCGACGGTCCGCAGCCGGCCGCCGATCCTGTCGGCCTCGTAGACGACGGGCCTGAGGCCCATCTTCATCAGCTCGTACGCGGCGATGACGCCCGACAGGCCGCCGCCGATGACCGCGACCTCGGTGCCGTGCTCGGTCGCCGGTATCTGGCCGAGCCCGGCCGGGTGGGCCAGGAAGTCGTCGTAGGCGTACGGGAAGTCCGGGCCGAACATGGTGATCGGCGGCTGCGCGTCGGTGTGCTGGACGGCGGTGGGCACCGTGGACGTCATGGGGTACGGACTCCTTGCACGGGAAAAGACAGGGTGGGGCGGGGGCGCGGGGGCTCAGACCAGGGGGCCGTAGAGGTCCGGGCGCCGGTCGCGGAGGTAGGGGTTCAGCTCGCGGGAGGCCGCCAGGAGGGCGGGGTCGGCGTCGCCGACGATCAGGTCCTCGCCGTGTCCGGCGCGGGCGCGGGCGGTGCCGTCGGGGGCGGCGAGCACGGAGAGGCCGACGAACTCGAAGTCGCCCTCGGGGCCGGTCCGGTTGGCGTACGCGATGTAGAGCTGGTTCTCGAAGGCGCGCACGGGGACGACGGACTCGGCGACGATCTGCGCGGGGTGCATGAGCGCGGTCGGCACCAGGAGGAGGTCCGTGCCGGCCAGCGCGTGCGCCCGTACGTTCTCGGGGAACTCGACGTCGTAGCAGATCATCAGGCCGACGGTGAGGCCACCGACCTCCGCCTGCACGACGCCGTCCCCGCCGGGCGTGAACCACTTCCGCTCGAAGGAGCCGTAGAGGTGGGTCTTGCGGTAGTTGGCGAGCGGAGTGCCGTCGGCGCCCACGAGCCGCAGGGAGTTGTGGAGGACGCCGTGCCGCTCGGTGTTCCGCTCCGGATAGCCGTAGGCCACGGCCAGGCCGTGACGGAGGGCGACGGCCGCGACGGCGCGGGCGGAGGGGCCGTCGGCGGGTTCGGCCAGGCGGGTCATGTCGTCGCCGATGGCGTAGCCGGTGAGGAACAGCTCGGGGGCGAGCAGCAGGCCCGCTCCCGCGGCGGCGGCGCGGGCGGCGGCCTCGTCGAGGAGCTTGAGGTTGGCGGCCACGTCACCGGGCTCGCCGGAGCTCTGGAGCAGGGCGGTGCGCAGCGCGGGCATGGCGATCCTCGGGAGGTCCGGAGCGGAGGGGGAGACGTCAGAAACGGTACGTTTCCGCCCTCGGCCGGGACAAGGCGCGAGCGTTGCGGACCGACCGTCGAACCGTTGCGCGATCGTCGTTCCGGGCGGCGATTCGTTGCGTACGGTGTCCGCCGGGAGGGTTCACCGGACCTGCACCGCTCCCGCAGGGCTCCAGGGGCGCCCGGCCGGGAGGGATCGCGGGCCCGCGCGCGGGCGGGCCCCTACGGCGCCGGGCGGAGTCCCCGAGGGGGACCGCTCACGCGGGCGAACCCGAGGAGAAGCGCCGCAGCAGCGGCGAGAGCACCAGGACGGACTTGGTGCGCTCCACGAAGGGCTCGCCCGCGATGCGTTCCAGGACGCGCTCGAAGTGGCGCATGTCCGAGGCGAAGACCTGGACGACGGCGTCCGCGTCGCCGGTGACGGTCGACGCGGACACCACCTCGGGGTACCGCTCCAGACCCCGCCGGATGTCGTCCGGCGAGGTGTTGTGGCGGCAGTAGATCTCGACGAAGCCCTCCGTCTCCCAGCCGAGCGCCGCCGGGTCCACCCGTACGGTGAAGCCGGTGATGGCGCCCTCGGCCCGGAGCCGGTCCACGCGCCGCTTCACCGCCGGAGCGGAGAGTCCGACGAGGGAGCCGATGTCGGCGTAGGAGCGGCGGGCGTCCTCCGCGAGGGCGTGGACGATGCGTTCGTCGAGGTCGTTGAGTCGCACTGCGGGTGGATCACTTCTCTGCTGAGGACACGGGGGTCGTCGAGGGCTCCGCGGGCACCGAGGGCCCGGTCGTGACCAGTCGGGAGCGGCGCATGCCGTACAGGAAGTAGACCACGAGGCCCACGGCCATCCAGCCACCGAAATACTTCCAGGTGATCAGGTCGAGGCTGAGCATGCTGTAGACGCAGCAGAGGAGGCCCAGGACGGGGAAGACCGGTCCGAGCGGCACCTTGAACGAGCGGTCCATGTCGCGCCGGGTGCGGCGCAGCACCACGACGGCGACGTTGACCAGTGAGAAGGCGAAGAGCGTGCCGATGCTCGTGGCGTTGACCAGCTCGCCGAGCGGGACGGCGGCGGCGAGGACCCCGCAGAAGAGGGAGACGATCACCGTGTTGGCGCGCGGGCTGCCGGTCCTGGCGTGGACCTTGCCGAACACCTTGGGGACGAGGCCGTCGCGGGACATGGCGAAGAGGATGCGGGTCTGGCCGTAGAGGACGGTCAGCACGACGCTGGCGATCGACACGACGGCTCCGGCGGCGAGCAGCGTGCCCCAGAAGCTCTGGCCGGTCACGTCGTTCATGATCGCGGCGAGCGTGGCGTCGGTGCCCTCGAACTTCCTCCAGTCCCACGCGCCGATGGCGACGGCGGCGACGAGGACGTACAGCGCGGTGACGACGACCAGGGAGAGCATGATCGCCCGGGGCAGGTCGCGCTTGGGGTCCTTGGCCTCCTCGCCGGCGGTGGAGGCGGCGTCGAAGCCGATGTACGAGAAGAAGAGGACGGCGGCCGCCGCTCCGATGCTGTCACGGCCGAGCGGCAGGAAGTCCGCGTAGTTGCCGGACTTGAACCCCATGAAACCGACCGCGCAGAACAGCGCCAGCGAGACGATCTTGACGAACACCATGATCGCGTTGGCGCGGGCGGACTCCTTGGCACCGCCCAGCAGGAACACCATCGCGAGCACGACGACGATCAGGGCCGGCAGGTTGAACACGCCGCCGTCGCCGGGAGGCGCGCTCAGGGAGGCCGGGAGGGTGACGCCGATCGTCCCGTCGAGCAGTTCGTTGAGGTAGTCGCCCCAGCCGACGGCCACGGCGGCGACGGAGACGCCGTACTCCAGGAGGAGGCACCAGCCGCACACCCAGGCGATCAGCTCCCCCATGGTTGCGTACGCATACGAGTACGAGGACCCGGAGACCGGGATCGTACCGGCCAGTTCGGCGTACGAGAGGGCTGAGAAGAGCGCCGTGAGCCCGGCGAGGACGAAGGCCACGGTGACGGCCGGGCCCGCCTTGGGCACGGCCTCGCCGAGGACGACGAAGATGCCCGTGCCGAGCGTGGCACCGATGCTGATCATGGTCAGCTGCCCCATCGAGAGGGAGCGGCGAAGACTGCCGCCCTCTCCCTGTCCGCCCTCGTTGACCAGGGACTCCACCGGCTTGCGGCGGGTGAGGGCGTGAAGGGCGGAGGGCTTGGGGGCGACCGTGTCGTCGGCCGGTGGGGCTGCGCCGTGGTCCAGCACTGCGGAGGCTCCTTATCGCTGCCTGCGGAGGCGGGGCGGTGACCGCGGCGGTGCGCGGGCATGCCGGAGCACGCCCGCGGGGACGGGGACCGCCGAGCGGGCGGTCGCCGCCACTCCTGGTACGGGGCACGAGCCTAAGGGGCGGAGTTCGCACCCGTAATGCAGGGTTGTTGCGCAAGGGCGGCTGATCATTGCGCACTCGGGACACGAACGGGGGAACATTGCGCCGACCCGCATGAATCCGTACATCGGGGGCATGGAGCGACCACGCAACGCAGGGGCGCCTGTGCCGGGCGATCCGCTCCGCGAGGCCGGCGACCCCACGATCGGAGGCCCCGGTGGACTGGCTCGACCCGGAACCGTTCCTGCGCGGTACCGCCTGGCTGGACGGGAAGCGGCCCGTCCGGGCCGACCCCGACGACCTGGCACGGCTGCCGTGGGACGTCGCGGCACGGGCCGAGCTGCCCATCGGCGTGCGGATCGGTTTCACGGCCGCGCCCGGCACGCGCGCGGTGGAGCTGCGCTACCGGGCGGCCGTCCCCGACGACGACGACCCGCTGCGCGACCTGCGCCACTGCTTCGCGCTCTGGCGGGGGGCGCGCTTCGTCGGGGAGACCTGCGTCGCCCCGGCCGCCGAGACCACCGTCGAGCTGTCGCTCCCCCCGGGCGGCGGCGTCTTCACCGTCCACCTGCCGGAGGGCCAGGCCCCCGTGCCGCTCGGCCTGCGGGCCGTCGGCGGCGCCCTCTCCCCCGCGCCGCCCCTGCCCCGCTGGCTCGTCCACGGCGACTCCATCACCGAGGGCTGGTGGGCGACCCGCCCGGCCAGGGCCTGGCCCGCCGCGGCGGGCCGCCTCCTGGGGCTCGACCCGGTCAACCTGGGGTACGCGGGCGCGGGGCGCGGCGAACTCCCCCTCGCCGAGCACCTGGCGCGGCTCCCGGGCGACGTGATCACCCTCGCCTTCGGCACCAACTGCTGGTCCCGGGTGCCCGCGACGGCCGACTGGCTGTACGAGACCGTCCGGGCCTTCGTCGGCCTCGTCCGCCGGGGCCACCCCGACACCCCGCTGCTGATCGTCTCGCCCGTCCTGCGCCCGGAGGCGGAGCACACCCGCAACGCCCTCGGCGCCACCCTCGTGGAGCTGCGCCGGGCCATGGAGCGGGCGGGCCGGGACCTGGCGGCCGAGGGCGACGGGCATCTGCTCGTCCTTCCCGGCGGGCCGCTGCTCGGTCCGGAGCACCTGGCGGACGGCCTGCACCCGAACGACCGGGGGCACGCCCGGATCGCGGCCGCGGTGGCCGAGGTGCTGGCCGAGGTCCTGCCCCTCCCGGTCGCGGCGCCGCTGCCGTGAGCCGCGCGGGCGGACGGGAACGGCCGTGGGCCCCCGGGAGGCGACTCCCGGGGGCCCACGGGCCCGCTGACGCGCGGAGCTAGCTCCAGCTGGCGTGCAGCGGCTTGCCCTCCGCGTAGCCGGCGGCGGACTGGATGCCGACCACGGCCTTCTCCTCGAACTCGGCGAGCGAGCCGGCTCCGGCGTAGGTGCAGGAGGAGCGGACGCCCGCGACGATCGAGTCGATCAGGTCCTCGACGCCCGGACGCTGCGGGTCGAGGAACATGCGGGAGGTGGAGATGCCCTCCTCGAACAGCGCCTTGCGGGCACGGTCGTAGGCGGACTCCTCGGAGGTCCGGTTCTTGACGGCGCGGGCCGAGGCCATGCCGAAGGACTCCTTGTAGAAGCGCCCCTGGGCGTCCTGCTGGAGGTCGCCCGGCGACTCGTACGTGCCGGCGAACCAGGAGCCGATCATCACGTTGGACGCGCCGGCGGCGAGCGCCATGGCGACGTCGCGCGGGTGCCGGACGCCACCGTCGGCCCAGACGTGCTTGCCGTACTTCTTCGCCTCGGCGGCGCACTCCAGGACGGCCGAGAACTGCGGCCGGCCGACGCCGGTCATCATGCGGGTGGTGCACATGGCGCCGGGACCGACGCCGACCTTGACGATGTCGGCGCCCGCCTCGATCAGGTCCCTGACGCCCTCGGCGGCGACGATGTTGCCCGCGACGACCGGGACCCGGGGGTCGAGCGCCCGGACGGTCCGGACGGCGGAGATCATCGACTCCTGGTGGCCGTGCGCGGTGTCGATGACGAGCGTGTCGACGCCCGCGTCGAGCAGCAGCTTGGCCTTGCCCGCCACGTCGCCGTTGATGCCGACGGCGGCGGCGATGCGCAGACCGCCCCTCTCGTCGACGGCGGGGGTGTAGAGGGTCGCGCGGAGCGCGCCCTTGCGGGTCAGGATGCCGGCCAGCCTGCCGTCGGCGTCGACGGCCGGGGCGTAGCGCCGGTTCGCGGCGTCGAGGGTGTTGAACGCCTCGCGCGGGTCGATGTCCGCGTCCAGGAGGAGCAGGTCCCTGGACATGACCTCGGAGAGCTGGGTGAAGCGGTCCACCCCGGAGAGGTCGGCGTCGGTGACGACGCCCACCGGGCGCCGGTCCCCGTCGACGACGACGGCGGCGTCGTGGGCCCGCTTGGGCAGCAGGGAGAGCGCGTCGGCGACGGTCTGGTGCGGCTCCAGGACGATCGCGGTGTCGAGGACGTGGTGGCGGCTCTTCACCCACGAGACCACGTCGGTGACGACCTCGATCGGGATGTCCTGCGGAATGACGACCATGCCGCCGCGGCGGGCGACGGTCTCGGCCATCCGGCGGCCGGCGATCGCGGTCATGTTGGCGACGACCAGCGGGATCGTCGTCCCGCTCCCGTCCGGCGAGGAGAGGTCCACCGCCTGGCGGGAGCCCACGGCCGAGCGGCTCGGCACCATGAACACATCGTCGTACGTCAGGTCGTAGGGCGGCTTGACGTCATTGAGGAAACGCACGTGCTGACATCCCAGTCGTTCGGATCGGCCCCTAGGCATTTCAGCCAGGGGAAAAAGCACGTAGTTCATTGTCCCACGCCTGTACGCATACCAGACCCGGGCCGATCGTCCGAGGCTCACGGCAGGGGGTTCGTGCGATCCTCCGAAAACCCTCCCAGGGAGAGGAGGACGGAGAGGCGCCCGGGACTCTCGTCGGCGGCCGTGGCGAAGACCTCCTGGGCGGTCTCCCACTCGCGCGGCCGGGCCCCGGCGTACTCCCGCCAGCCGGTGACCACGAGGACGACCGGTCCGGGCAGGTCGGCGAGGGAGTCGGCCAGGGCGTCCCAGTTGCGGCCGAACCGTCCGGGCAGCGCGAGCGCCTCGGCGCAGCGGTCCATGAGGGCGGCCTTGTCCGTGACTCCGGTCAGGTCGAGGACGACGGGGTCGTCAAGCCTCATCCGTGACCACCTCCCGGAAGGTCTTGTAGTGGTCGTCGGTGTAGTACGTCTCGCCGTCCCGTCCGGTGACGATCCGGCGCGCCCCCCGGTCGCGTTCGCCGGGGGTCCTGACGGTGTACTCGTGGTAGTGGCCGCGCTCCCGGCGGGGCAGCACCCGCTCGAAGTTCGAGAAGACGGCACCGTCCCGGGCGTACGGGAAGGGGCCGCCGCGCGCGATGAGGGCGAGGGTCCCGCGTGCCTCGGGCGGCAGTTCGGAGGCGCGCACGAGGGGGAGGCCGGAGGCCCCGGTGGGCGGGGCGGCGGTCGGGCCGGGCGGGCGCGCGGACCGGCCCGGGGCGGTGGTGGCGGTCCCCGGGGCGGTGGTGACGGTCCCGGAAGCGGTGCTCGCGGGGCTCCGGGCGCCGTCGGTGGCCGGGGAGCACCCGGTGGGGAGACCGCCCAGGAGGACGGCGAGGACGAGCGCGAGGAGGACGCGCGGGGGCCTGGGCGACATGCCCCGAACATACCGTCGCGGGACGCTCCCGCCCCCCGCGCCCGGCGCTCAGTTGCCGTCGGGGTCCGTCCGGTCGAGTGCCGGGTGGGTGCCCGGGCTGGACTCGGTGAGCAGGTAGTCCGCCGCGGCGCGGTCGGTCACCAGGCTGGTGACGAGTCCGGAGCGGAGCACCGCGCCGATCGCCGCCGCCTTGCGCTGGCCGCCGGCGATGGCCACGACCTCGGGGATGCGGCGCAGCCGGTCCGCCTCGACGGTGATGCAGCGCTCGCCCAGGTCGCGGCCGACCCGGCGCCCGTCGGCGTCGAAGAGGTGCGCTGACATCTCGGCGGCGACGCCGAGCGAGGCGTAGTGGGCCCGCTCCTCGTCGGAGAGCATGTCGTGGACGGTCGAGATGCCCGGCTCCCAGGAACCGATGGAGACGCAGGCGACGGTCACCTTGTCGAAGTAGTCGAAGGCCCGCGCGATGCCCGTCTGGCCGCGCAGCGCGGCGGCCGTCGCAGGATCGGGAAGCAGCATGGGGGCGTAGATCGGGTGGGCCTCGCCGCCGGACACCTGGGCGGCCCGGCGGACGGCCTCGACGGAGCCGCGCTCGGCGGTCCCGGCGTCGTACACCCCGGTGAGCTGGACGACCGTGCAGGGAGGCAGGCGGTCGAGGGCCGCCGCCATGTGGATGGTGGAGCGGCCCCAGGCCAGGCCGAGGACGTCGCCCTCGGTGACCAGTTCGCCGAGCAGGTCGGCGGCGACCTCGCCGAGGTTCTCCGGGTCGGGCGACTCGTCCTCGCCCTCCGCCGGGGACTCGACGACGACGGCGTGGCGCAGGCCGTAGCGGGCGCGGAGCGCGTCGGAGCGCTCGGCGTCCAGCTCGGCCGGCACGCGGATCTCGATCCGCACGAGGTCGCGCTCCAGGGCGGTCTCCAGGACCCGGGCCACCTTGAAGCGGCTCACGCCGAACTCCTCGGCGATCTGGATCTTGGACTTGCCCTCCAGGTAGAAGCGGCGGGCCATGGCCGCCGCCTGCACCAGCTCCGCGGGGCCCATCCGCAGGGCTGACCGTCCCGCCGACATACCCGCCACCGCGATCTCCTCACTGCTGTTCACGTACCGCTTGCGCACGTACCGCTGTTCACGGACCCGAAGCCGTTCACCCTCCGGACCCGCCGTTCATCCTGTCAGAAACGACGTGCCTTGATCAGTCCTGCCGACGGCCCGACGGGCCGCGTTCACCCGCCGGAGACTCCGTGGCCACACGCCCACGCGGCCGAGGCCGTCGCGGTCTCGGCACGGTGGCGCAGCGAGGCGACGGCGGCGGCCGGGTCGGCCGCTCCGTACACCGCCGAGCCCGCGACGAAGACGTCCGCGCCCGCCTCGGCGCACCGCTCGATCGTGGACTCCGCGACCCCGCCGTCGACCTGGAGCCACAGCTCCAGACCGTGCTTGGAGATCAGCTCGCGGGTGCGGCGGATCTTGGGCAGCATGATGTCGAGGAACGCCTGGCCGCCGAAGCCGGGCTCGACGGTCATGATCAGCAGCATGTCGAGTTCGGGGAGAAGATCCTCGTACGGCTCGACGGGCGTGGCCGGCCTCAGCGCCATCGAGGCGCGGGCGCCCTTGGCCCGGATCTCCCGCGCCAGCCGCACGGGGGCCGCCGCCGCCTCGACGTGGAAGGTCACCGACCCGGCGCCCG
Source organism: Streptomyces sp. NPDC001744 (assembly GCF_042892575.1). Classification (NCBI taxonomy): domain Bacteria; kingdom Bacillati; phylum Actinomycetota; class Actinomycetes; order Kitasatosporales; family Streptomycetaceae; genus Streptomyces; species Streptomyces sp. NPDC001744. The sequence goes on along the minus strand of NZ_JBIAUG010000026.1, from coordinate 6,041 downwards.
CCTCCACGTACTGCGGGGCCCAGCGGTCGGGTTCCTCGATCATCAGATGGCAGTCGAGGGGGGTCTCCGTGGCCCGGGCGAGGGCCTCCACGACCGGCACGCCCAGCGTCAGGTTGGGCACGAAGTGGTTGTCCATCACGTCGACGTGCAGCCAGTCGGCGCCTTCGACGGCCTTGGCCTCCTCGGCGAGCCGGGCGAAGTCCGCGGACAGGATGCTGGGGTTGATCTGCGCCATGGGCCAAGCCTCCCACGTTCTTGGGCGGTTCTTTGCCGCCGGGCGGTTTCGATTCGGGCCCGGACCCGAATCGGTACGAACCGATGGGCCCGGGACCTGTACAGACCGGGATATTGCGGTCGGGTGATCGAAGGGTGGGAGGCCCGGGATCAGGCGGTGCGGCGCAGCAGCGCCAGGTACATGGCGTCCGTACCGTGCAGATGCGGCCACAGCTGGACGTCCGGTCCGTCGCCGAGCGCGGGGACGCCGGGCAGCAGCGGGCGGGCGTCGATCAGCTCGGCACCGCCGGTCTTCTTCAGGACGTCGTCGACGACCACCCGGGTCTCGGCCAGGTGTGGCGAGCAGGTCGCGTACCCGACGACGCCGCCGACGCGGACCGCGCCCAGAGCCTCGGTGAGCAGGGCGCGCTGGAGCGGGGCGAAGCCGTCCAGGTCCTCGGGGCGACGGCGCCAGCGGGCCTCGGGGCGGCGGCGCAGGGCGCCGAGCCCGGAGCACGGCACGTCCATCAGGACCCGGTCGAAGGAGCCGGGGCGCCACGGCGGACGGGTGCCGTCGGCGGCGATCACCTGGTACGGGCCGGGGTTCCCGGCCAGGGCGCGCTCGACCAGGCGGGCGCGGTGCGGCTGCTTCTCGGAGGCGAGGAGCGCGGCGCCCCGCCCGGCGGCGAGGGCGGCGAGGAGCGCGGCCTTGCCGCCGGGGCCCGCGCAGCCGTCGAGCCAGCGGGCGTCGGGACCGTCGAGGGGCGCGTTCGCGAGGGCGAGGGCGACGAGCTGGCTGCCCTCGTCCTGGACGCCGGCCCGTCCCTCCCGCACCGCCTCGATGGCACCGGGCTCGCCGCCCTCGGCCATCCGCACGGCGTACGGGGACCAGCGGCCCGGCAGGGTCTCGGTGGCCCCGGCCAGCTCCTCGGTGGTGGAGCGGCCGGGGCGCGCGACGAGGGTGACCTCGGGGCGCTCGTTGTCCGCCTCCAGGAGGTCCTCGATCCCCGCGCGGCCGCCGCCGAGCGAGTCCCAGAGGGCGGAGACGACCCAGCGGGGGTGCGAGTGGACGACGGCGAGGTGGTCCTCGGGGTCCTCGTCGTACGGCGGGGCGACCCGCTCCACCCAGGCGTCGAGGTCGTGCTGGGAGATCTTCCGCAGCACGGCGTTCACGAACTTGGCCCGTCCGTCGCCGAGGACCACCCGGGCCAGCTCGACGCTGGCGGAGACGGCGGCGTGGGTGGGGATGCGGGTCCCGAGCAGCTGGTGCGCGCCGAGCGCGAGCACGTCGAGCACGGGCGGGTCGACCTCGCGCAGCGGCCGGTCGACGCAGGCGGCGACGATCGCGTCGTACGTGCCCTGGCGGCGCAGCGTCCCGTACACCAGCTCGGTCGCGAGGGCCGCGTCCCGGCCGTCGAAGTCCCCGCCCTCGCGGGCCTTCCTCAGGAGCGGCGGCAGCACCAGGTTCGCGTAGGCGTCCCGCTCGTCGACCGCCCTCAGCGCCTCGAAGGCGAGCATCCGGACGGGGTCCTTCTTCGGCTTCCGGTAGGGCTTGTGGGGACGGCGACGTGCCTGCTCGCTCAAAGGTGCTCCGCGTGACGAAATGACGGGGTCGAACCCTTCCAGCCTACGTCCGCAGCGGCCCCGGCCGTACCCGGGGCCGCTGCGGGTCCGGGCTCCGCCCGCGCTCCGGGGCTACGCGCCCAGCCGCTCCCCGGGGGCGATCCGCACGCCCCGGGCCCAGTCGGCGGCCTTCATGGGCTTCTTGCCCTGCGGCTGGACCCAGAGGAGTTCGACGGCGTACGAGCCGGTGCCCGCGTACACGTTGTTCTTGCCCGCCGACAGCTCGCCGGGCGCCAGGTCGGCGCGGTCCGGCAGGGGGGTGACCTGGATCAGCTTCAGGCGCTCGCCCCGGAAGACGGTCCAGGCGCCGGGGGCGGGGGTGCAGCCGCGCACCATCCGGTCCACCCGCAGCGCGGGGGCGGCGAAGTCCACGTGGGCGTCCTCCACCTGGATCTTCGGGGCGAGGGTGACGCCCTCGGCGGGCTGCGGGACGGCCTGGAGCGTGCCGTCCTCGATGCCGTCCATGGTCGCGGCGAGCAGCCCGGCGCCGGCGAAGGCCAGCCGGGTGAGAAGGTCGCCGCTGGTGTCGGTCGGGCGGACGTCCTCGGTGACGACGCCGTAGACCGGCCCCGAGTCCAGGCCCTCCTCGATGAGGAAGGTGGAGGCGCCCGTCACCTGGTCGCCCGCCATCAGCGCGTGCTGCACGGGCGCCGCGCCGCGCCACGCGGGCAGCAGCGAGAAGTGCAGGTTGACCCAGCCGCGGGCCGGGACGTCGAGGGCGGCCTTGGGCAGCAGCGCGCCGTACGCGACGACCGGGCAGCAGTCCGGCGCGATCTCCCGCAGCCGGGCGAGGAAGTCCTCGTCACGGGGCCTGGCCGGCTTGAGGACCTCGATCCCCGCCTCCTCCGCCCGCTGGGCCACCGGGCTGGCGACGAGCCGCCGGCCGCGTCCCGCCGGGGCGTCCGGACGGGTGACCACGGCGGCCACCTCGTGCCGCCCGGAGGCGAGCAGGGCGTCCAGGGCGGGAACGGCGACCTCGGGGGTGCCTGCGAAGACGAGCTTCATGGATGGCGACTGCCTGTCTCTCCGGGGGCGTTGGGTCGACGCACCAGTCTAGGGCGTGCGCCGGAAGCGGCGTCGTCCGCCCGGGGAGCCCGGCGGTGTCCGGCGGAGGGGGCGTACGGGAGGGCGGGCGCCCCTCGCGCGTGCGTATACGCCCCCCGTAGCGTGACCCAACTCCCCGTGGCGCGTTGGTCAAGGGAGATTGACCCAAACGGGCCGCCGTTCCCCCTCGTGGCCCGCCCCATCAAACGCCGGTTCGAGAGGCTTTCACATGGCCGACCACGCAACCCACGACGCCCAAGCCCGGGCGAGTCTGCACCTGCTCGTGCGGGACATCGAGCGGGTCCGGCGGCAGGTGGACGCGCTGCGCACGCTCACGGCCCAGCTGGGCAATGTCTACCGCCCTCGCCGCTCCGGCCCGTCGACGGGCTTCGTCGTCTACGGGCGCGCGCCCGCCCCCACCGTACGCCTCGCCCAGGAGCTGCGGGACAGCGTCGAGACCCTGGTGACCGCGGCGGTCGACTTCGACCGCTCGCTCGGGTTCTCGTGGGACGCGGTGGGTTCCGCGCTCGGGGTCACCAAGCAGGCCGTCCACCGCCGCTACGGCGCCCGCCGGGCGTCCCGGCAGAGCACTCCCGTGCAGCAGGAGCACCCGGAGCCGGACGACACCCGTCCCGTTCCGACGGTCCCCGCCGCCCGTTCGATGCCGCCGCAGCCCTCCTCGGGCGGCTCCGCCTTCCGCGAGGACCCCCGCCCGTCCGTCCTCCCCGCGCCCCGCAACGTCTGACGCCACGCCCGGTACACGAGACACGACGGCCGCCCGCCCCTCAGGGGACCCGGGCGGCCGTCTCGCGCCCGGACGGGGGCGGCGCGTCAGCCGATGTCCGGCGGGTCCACCCGGATGCGCACCGGGTCCCCGCCGCCGCGTGCGAGGCGGGCCGCCCGGGCCTGTTTGAGCGCGGCCGCCAGGGCCGCCCCGCTCCCGGGCGGAACCCGGACCAGGGCGCGGTCCCACTGCTCGCCCGGCGGCGGGTCACCGGGGCGGCGGGCCGCCCCGGGACGGACCACGGGCAGCGGCACCGGGCCCAGCACCTCGGCGTCGGCGGGCAGTCCGGCCGACGCCAGGAAGCCTTCGACGGCCTCCGGCGGACCGGTCACCGCCGCCATCCGGGAGACCGGCGGGAAGCCCAGCTCGGCGCGTTCGGCCAGCTCGCGCTGGGCGTGCCCGACCGGGTCCCAGCGGACGAGCGCCTGCACGGGGCGCAGGGTCGGTTCGGCGACCACGACGACGGTGCCGCCCTCGGCCTGTCCGCGCACGAGCGAGGCCGCGTCGATCCAGCGGCGCAGCGCCTCCTCGCCGGCGCGCAGGTCGGGCCGGCCGAGCATGGCCCAGCCGTCGAGCAGCAGCGCGGCCGCGTAGCCGCCCTCGGCGACGGGTTCGGCGCCGGGGGTGGAGACGACGAGCGCGGGCCGCCCGGGCACCACGTCCAGGACGTGGTCCCGCCCCGAGGTGCGGACCGGCACCGCGGGGAACGCCCGGCCCAGCTCCTCCGCCGTCCGCCGCGCGCCGACGACCTGGGCGCGCAGCCGGGCCGAACCGCACTCCGCGCAGTGCCAGTCCGGGTCGTCCCGGCCGCACCAGCCGCAGCGCAGCTCCCGCTGTCCGGGGGCTTCGAGCGGCCCGGCGCAGTGCCGGCAGCGGGCGGGCGTGCGGCAGCGCTCGCAGGACAGCCTCGGCACGTACCCCCGGCGGGGCACCTGGACGAGCACCGGTCCGGTCTTCAGCCCCTCCCGTACGGTCTGCCAGGCCAGCGAGGGCAGCCGGGCCGCGCGGGCGGCCTCGTCGCGGGCGAGTTCGCCGTCGCCGACGGTGCGGATCAGGGGGGCGGCCGCGCGGACCTGCTCGCGTCCGGCGGTCAGCGCCCCGGCCCAGCCGGACGCGACGAGCTGGGCGGCCTCGACCGTGCAGCCGGTGCCGCCCAGGAGGAAGGCGCACCGGTCGTGGGCGGCGCGCAGCAGGAGCACCTCGCGCGCGTGGGGCTGCGGGGCGTGCGGTTCGCTGTGGCTGCCGTCGCCGTCGTCCCAGATGACGACGAGCCCGAGGTCGCGTACGGGGGCGAACATCGCGGCCCGGGTGCCGACGGCGGCCCGGACCGCTCCGCGCCGTACGGCGAGCCACCGCTCGTACCGCTTCTCGGGCCCCGCCTCGGCGGTGAGCAGCACGTGCCGGCCCTCGCCCAGGGCCTCGCTCAGCGCCGTGTCGACCCGGCCGGCGGCCCGCCCGTCCGGGACCACGACCAGGGCGCCCCGGCCCGAGGCGAGGGTCGCGGCGACGGCGCGGGCGATCTCCCCGGCCCAGTGGGGTCCCGGCAGCGCGTTCCACACGGCCCGGGGCGTCCCGCCGCGCGCGAGGGATTCCAGGAACGCCGGTCCCCGCTCGTACCGCGTCCAGCTCCCCGGCTCCGGCGGTCGCGGCGGCGGCAACGGCTCCGGCGAGGGGCGGCTCTCGGCGCGGGCGCTGCGCGGGGGCACGGCGAGCTGGAGCACGTCCGCGAGGCTGCCCGCGTACCGGTCGGCGACGGCCCGGGCGAGGCCGAGGAGTTCCGGTCCGAGGACCGGTTCCGGGGAGACGACGTCGGCGAGCGCGGCCAGGGGGCCGGAGTAGTCGGAGGTGGCGCGGCGCTCGACGAGGAAGCCGTCGATCAGCCGTCCGCCCTCCCGGCGCCCGTTCTTCACCTGGTGCGCCCCGGCCCCGAACCGCACGCGCACCCGCACCCCGGGCCGGGCGGCCCCGTCCAGCTCCTCGGGGACCGCGTAGTCGAAGAACTGGTCGAGGTGGAGCGCCCCCTTGTTGACCACGACGCGCGCGACGGGCAGCTCCTTGGCCACCGGCGCCCCCCGCCACGTCCGCGGCTTGGCGCGCGGCACCTTCGCCTTCCGCACGGTCTCGCGGATGAGCGCGAGCTGCTCGGGTTCGTCGGAGGGCTTCTCGTTCTGGCTGCTCACAGCCCCATACCTACCAGACGCCACCGACAGGCCGGACGGACCGGAGCCCGGCACCCCCACGGGGTGCCGGGCTCCGGTCGTGCGCGTCCGGGACTACAGTCCGGCGGCGTTCCTGAGGGCGTCGACGCGGTCGGTGCGCTCCCAGGTGAAGTCGGGCAGCTCACGGCCGAAGTGACCGTAGGCGGCCGTCTGCGCGT
>NZ_JBIAUG010000025.1:0-105214 GCF_042892575.1 Streptomyces sp. NPDC001744 | reverse complement strand
CCCCGCCCCCTTTGGGGGGGGGGGCGGGGGGGGCCGCGCCCGGCCCCCCCCCCCCCCCCCGGGCGCGGCCCCCCCGCCGCGGCCGGCGGCCCCCCCCCCCCGGGGGGCCCCCCCCCGCCCCTCTCCGTGAAACGCGTCAGTCCGTGCCGAACTCCATCGCGGCCCGGTCGAGCAGCTCGTCGTCGCCCGAGGACTCGCCGCGGGAGGCGATGGCCTCGGCCCCGCCCTCCGGCATGCTCCCGATCAGCCCGGTCGCGGCGGCCTGGGCGGCGCCGATGGCCGGGTTGGCCGTACCGATCAGACCGAGGCCGGCGTACTGCTCCAGCTTGGCGCGCGAGTCGGCGATGTCGAGGTTCCGCATGGTGAGCTGGCCGATCCGGTCCGCCGGGCCGAAGGCCGAGTCCTCGGTGCGCTCCATGGAGAGCTTGTCCGGGTGGTAGCTGAACGCCGGACCCGTGGTGTCGAGGATCGAGTAGTCCTCGCCGCGCCGCAGCCGCAGCGTCACCTCGCCGGTGACGGCCGCGCCGACCCAGCGCTGGAGCGACTCGCGCACCATCAGGGCCTGCGGGTCCAGCCACCGGCCCTCGTACATGAGCCGCCCGAGCCGCCGCCCCTCGTTGTGGTACTGGGCGAGGGTGTCCTCGTTGTGGATCGCGTTGACCAGGCGCTCGTACGCGGCGTGCAGCAGCGCCATGCCGGGGGCCTCGTAGATGCCCCGGCTCTTGGCCTCGATGATCCGGTTCTCGATCTGGTCCGACATGCCCATGCCGTGACGGCCGCCGATGGCGTTGGCCTCCATCACCAGGTCGACGGGGGAGGAGAACTCCTTGCCGTTGACGGTGACCGGGCGACCCTGGTCGAAGCCGATCGTCACGTCCTCGGCGGCGATCTCGACCGACGGGTCCCAGAACCGGACGCCCATGATCGGCTCCACGGTCTCGACGCCCGTGTCCAGGTGCTCCAGGGTCTTGGCCTCGTGGGTGGCGCCCCAGATGTTGGCGTCGGTGGAGTACGCCTTCTCCGTGCTGTCCCGGTAGGGGAGGTCGTGGGCGAGGAGCCACTCCGACATCTCCTTGCGGCCGCCGAGCTCGGTCACGAAGTCCGTGTCGAGCCACGGCTTGTAGATCCGCAGGTGGGGGTTGGCGAGCAGGCCGTAGCGGTAGAACCGCTCGATGTCGTTGCCCTTGAAGGTCGAGCCGTCGCCCCAGATCTGGACGTCGTCCTCCAGCATCGCCCGGACCAGGAGCGTGCCGGTGACGGCGCGGCCCAGCGGCGTGGTGTTGAAGTAGGCGCGACCGCCCGACCGGATGTGGAACGCGCCGCAGGTGAGCGCGGCGAGGCCCTCCTCGACCAGTGCCGCCCGGCAGTCGACCAGGCGCGCGATCTCGGCACCGTAGGTCTTCGCGCGGCCGGGCACCGAGGCGATGTCGGGCTCGTCGTACTGACCGATGTCGGCGGTGTAGGTGCAGGGGATGGCGCCCTTGTCGCGCATCCATGCGACCGCGACGGAGGTGTCGAGGCCGCCGGAGAAGGCGATGCCGACGCGCTCGCCGGCGGGCAGGGAGGTGAGGACCTTGGACATGGGAAGAGTATGCATCATCTCGCATGGTCATGCAAAGGGGGTGTCGCGCCTGACCGGTCCCCGGAGGCGAGCGACTGGCCGGCACTCGATCATCCCGCTGACCTCGGGGCGCATGCGGGCACGCTGCCCCCCCCGGCAATCCGCGAGCCGGCATCCGCTTTTCGCCGCGCGACCTCCCGGACGGCCCACGGGGGCCGAAGGTGCGGGTCGGCGGTGCCGCGGCTTGCTCCACGCGCATCGGGCGGGGGATCTCCCGGCGCGCGAACGGGCGGACCCAGGGGTTTCCGGAGAGCCCGTTCCCGGAGGAGGCGTCGGTCGGACCGGTCGGTGGGCTTACCGCCAGGCAGCGGTGGCGGTGATGACGGTCCGGGCCAGGGCCACGGGTTGATCGCGGGCGATGAGGTGCCCGGCGCCCTGGACGGGCCGGACCGTGGCGTGGGGGGCCAGGCGCAGCAACTGCTCGATGTCCTCGTCGGTGAGCGACGAGCCGTGGTCGCCGTGGACGAGCAGGACGGGCAGGTCGAGTTCCGCGGTGACCTGCCGCAGCCGCGGAACCCGGGCGAGGACGTCCTCGACGAGCTCGGTGTGGGCGCCGAGCGGGTCGACGGAGGCGAGGAGGCGGCGGACCCTGGAGGGTTCGAGGCAGGGCACGACGTCGACCAGCACCAGCCCCGCCACCCTGGCTCGCACGGCCGGGTCCGTGAGGGCGGCGACGGCGGCGAGCCCGCCGAGCGAGGCACCGACGACCACGCTCCCCGGCGGCTCGGCGCGCACCATCGCGGCGACGTCGTGCGCGCACGCGGACAGGGTCCGGGCGCTGCCCCCGCTGTCGCCGTGGCCTCGCTGGTCGAAGGCCACGCACCGGTACCCGGCACCGACGAGGACCTCGCTGACCGGCCGCCACACCCGACGGCGTTCGCCACCGGCGTGAAGGAGCAGGAAGGTCGGTCCGGCGCCGACCTCCTCCCCGCGCAGGATCGCATCGGGGCGAGTGATCCGCCGTCCTCGCGGGGCGGTGGGGCCGATCATGAAAATGACACCTTCCCTCCTCCTGTCGCCCGTGTCCCCGGCCGGGCCGCCGGGGCCGGCCGATGCCCCGGCCGAACGCGACACTCCGTACTGCCCGCGAGGCGCGTCGGGAACGGTACCGCCACCGGAGCGGATGCGGACCCGGGGCGGCACGGGCACGCGCTCGCCGGGCGCGACGGCCGGTGCCGACGGCCCCGGCCGGGTGCCGGCCCGGCACATCGCCTCCTGTCGGCGCCGCGCACCTCAACTCGCCGGCTCGGCCGCTCATCCGTCGAGCGAAGCGCTCGGTCGCACCCACCCGGACGGTCACCCCAAGGGCTCGTTGCATAAAACTGCGATGACACGTATAGTCATGCCATCCATGAGGAGGGTTTCGATGACGGTACGAGCAGCGGTGGCGGGTGCGAGCGGATACGCGGGCGGAGAGCTCCTGCGCCTGCTCCTGGCGCACCCCCACGTCGAGATCGGGACACTGACCGGCCACTCCCACGCCGGTCAGCGGCTCGGGGCGCTCCAGCCCCACCTGCTCCCGCTCGCCGACCGCGTCCTGGCGCCCACCACCGCCGAGGAACTGGCCGGACACGACGTCGTCTTCCTCGCCCTGCCGCACGGCCGATCCGCCGCCGTCGCCGAGCGGCTCGGCCCGGACGTCCTGGTCGTCGACATGGGCGCCGACTTCCGGCTGGACGACCCGGCCGACTGGGAGGCGTACTACGGCTCCCCGCACGCCGGGACCTGGCCCTACGGCCTCCCCGAACTCCCCGGCGCCCGCGCCGCCCTGGAAGGGACCAGGCGCGTCGCGGTGCCCGGCTGCTATCCCACCGCCGTGTCGCTCGCGCTCTTCCCCGCGTACGCCCACGGTCTCGCCGAGCCCGAGGCCGTGATCGTCGCCGCCTCCGGGACCTCCGGCGCGGGCAAGGCGGCCAAGCCGCACCTCCTCGGCAGCGAGGTCATGGGCAGCATGTCCCCGTACGGGGTCGGCGGCGGCCACCGCCACACCCCCGAGATGATCCAGAACCTCAGCGGACCGGCGGGGGAGCGGGTCACCGTCTCCTTCACGCCCACCCTGGCCCCGATGCCCCGCGGCATCCTCGCCACCTGCACGGCCGCCGCGAAGCCCGGCGTCACCGCCGGGGCCGTACGGGCCGCGTACGAGAAGGCGTTCGCGGACGAGCCGTTCGTCCACCTGCTCCCCGAGGGGCAGTGGCCGGCCACGGCGTCCGTCCACGGTTCCAACGCCGTTCAGGTGCAGGTCGCGTACGACGCCGCCGCGAACCGGATCATCGCGATCAGCGCCATCGACAACCTCACCAAGGGCACCGCCGGCGGCGCGGTGCAGAGCATGAACATCGCCCTCGGCCTCCCCGAGAGCGCCGGACTTTCCACGACCGGGGTCGCTCCGTGAGCGACGCGCGCGCGACAGCCGGTCCGCAGACGACGACGAAACCCACATCCCTGTGCCGCGCGGGCGGAGACGGGGACACCTCCCAGGCGTCCGCTCTGGGGAAGAACGGAGAAGCACAGTGAGCGTCACCGCAGCGAAGGGATTCACGGCGGCCGGCATCGCCGCCGGGATCAAGCAGAACGGCAACCCGGACCTGGCCCTCGTGGTCAACACCGGGCCCCGCCGCGCCGCCGCGGGAGTCTTCACCTCCAACCGCGTCAAGGCCGCCCCCGTCGTCTGGTCGCAGCGGGTCCTCGCCGACGGCGAACTGACCGCCGTCGTCCTCAACTCCGGCGGCGCCAACGCCTGCACCGGCCCCCAGGGCTTCCAGGACACCCACGCCACCGCCGAGAAGGTCGCGGAGGTCCTCTCCACGAGGGGAGAAGAGGTCGGCGCGGGCGAGGTCGCCGTCGCCTCCACCGGTCTCATCGGCGTCCCGCTCCCCATGGACAAGCTGCTCCCCGGCGTGGAGAAGGCCGCGGCCGAACTCTCCGAGCACGGCGGGGAGAAGGCCGCCATCGCCATCAAGACCACCGACACCGTCCACAAGACCGCCGTGGTGACGAAGGACGGCTGGACGGTCGGCGGCATGGCCAAGGGCGCCGGCATGCTCGCCCCGGGCCTCGCCACCATGCTCGTCGTCCTCACCACCGACGCCGACGTGGACGCCGAGGGCCTCGACGCCGCCCTCCGGGACGCCACCCGCGTCACCTTCGACCGGGTCGACTCCGACGGCTGCATGTCCACCAACGACACCGTCCTCCTCCTCGCCTCCGGCGCCTCCGGCGTCACCCCCGCCGGGGACGGGTTCGCCGAAGCGGTGCGGGCGGTCTGCGACGACCTCGCCCGCCAGCTCATCGGCGACGCCGAGGGCGCCAGCAAGGACATCCGCATCGAGGTGGTCAACGCCGCGACCGAGGACGACGCCGTCGAGGTGGGCCGCTCCATCGCCCGCAACAACCTCCTCAAGTGCGCCATCCACGGCGAGGACCCCAACTGGGGCCGGGTGCTCTCCGCCATCGGCACCACGGCCGCCGCCTTCGAGCCCGACGAACTCAACGTCGCCATCAACGGCGTCTGGGTCTGCAGGAACGGGGCCGTCGGCGAGGACCGCGACCTCGTCGACATGCGCTACCGGGAGGTCACGATCACCGCCGACCTCGCCGCCGGCTCCGAGTCCGCCGTCATCTGGGCCAACGACCTCACCGCGGACTACGTCCACGAGAACAGCGCGTACTCGTCGTGACCGGCGCCACGCGGAAGCACACCGCGCTCCCCAAGGCCCGGATCCTCATCGAGGCGCTGCCCTGGCTCACCCGCCACCACGGCAGGACCGTCGTCATCAAGTTCGGCGGCAACGCCATGGTCGACGAGGACCTGAAGGCCGCCTTCGCCCAGGACGTCGTCTTCCTGCGCCACGCCGGCCTCAGGCCGGTCGTGGTGCACGGCGGCGGCCCCCAGATCAACGCGGCCCTCGACCGCCACGGCCTGGTCAGCGAGTTCAAGGCCGGCCTCCGGGTCACCACCCCCGAGGCGATGGACGTCGTACGGATGGTCCTCGCCGGACAGGTCCAGCGCGAACTCGTCGGGCTGCTCAACCAGCACGGCCCGTTCGCCGTCGGCATGACCGGCGAGGACGCCCGCACCATCACCGCCACCCAGCACCGGCCGCTCATCGGGGGCGAGCCGGTCGACATCGGCCGGGTCGGCGAGATCACCGCCATCGAGACCGGCGCCATCGAAGCCCTCCTGGAGGACGGCCGCATCCCGGTCGTCTCCTCCATCGCACGCTCCCAGGACGACGGACATGTCTACAACGTCAATGCTGATACGGCGGCTGCGGCACTCGCTGCGGCGCTGGGTGCCGAGACCCTGATGGTCCTGACCGACGTCGAGGGCCTCTACGAGGACTGGCCGAACAGCGACGAGGTCATCAGCCGGCTCACCGCGAGCCAGCTGGAGAAGCTGCTGCCCGAGCTCTCCAGCGGCATGGTCCCCAAGATGGAGGGCTGCCTGCACGCCGTACGGAACGGGGTCACCACGGCCCGCGTGATCGACGGCCGGGTCCCGCACTCGATCCTGCTGGAGATCTTCACCGACGAGGGCATCGGCACGATGGTCGTGCCGGACGGACAGGGGGACCGATGACCGGCAACACCGAGCTGACCCAGCGGTGGCGGGGCTCGCTCATGGACAACTACGGCACCCCCCGGCTGCCGCTCGTCCGCGGCGAGGGCGCCAGGGTGTGGGACGCCGACGGCAAGGAGTACCTGGACTTCGTCGGCGGCATCGCCGTCAACGCCCTGGGCCACGCCCATCCGGCGGTCGTCGAGGCCGTGTCGCGGCAGATCGCCTCCCTCGGCCACGTCTCCAACCTCTTCGTCGCCGAACCGCCCGTCGCCCTCGCCGAGCGGCTCCTGGACCTCTTCGGCCGGCCCGGCAGGGTCTTCTTCTGCAACTCGGGCGCCGAGGCCAACGAGGCCGCGTTCAAGATCGGCCGGCTCACCGGCCGCTCCCGCATGGTCGCCACCGACGGCGGCTTCCACGGCCGGACCATGGGCTCCCTGGCGCTCACCGGCCAGCCCGGCAAGCAGACCCCGTTCCTGCCGCTGCCCGGCGACGTCACCCACGTCCCGTACGGGGACGCGGAGGCGCTGCGGGCCGCGGTCACGGAGGACACCGCCCTCGTGATCATCGAGCCGATCCAGGGCGAGAACGGCGTCGTCGTCCCGCCTCCCGGCTACCTGAAGGCCGCCCGCGAGATCACCCGCGCCACCGGGACGCTGCTCGTCCTCGACGAGGTGCAGACCGGCGTCGGCCGGTGCGGCCACTGGTTCGAGCACCAGGCCCACGAGGGTGTGGAGCCCGACGTCGTGACCCTCGCCAAGGGCCTCGGCGGCGGCCTGCCGCTCGGCGCGACGGTCGCCTTCGGCGAGGCCGCGGAACTCTTCGCGCCCGGCCACCACGGCACCACCTTCGGCGGCAACCCGGTCGCCTGCGCCGCCGGACTCGCCGTCCTGGACACCCTCGGCGCCGACGCGGCCCTCGACCACGTGAAGTCGGTGGGGGAGCGGCTGCGCCGGGGAATCGAGGCTCTGGGACATCCGCTGGTCTCCCACGTCCGTGGTGCGGGACTCCTGCTGGGTATCGTGCTCACCGGGCCCCTCGCACCCCAGGTGCAGCAGGCGGCCCAGGACGCCGGCCTCCTGGTGAACGCGCCCGCCCCCGACGTCGTACGGATCATGCCTCCGCTGGTCCTCACCGACGCCGAGGCGGACGCCTTCCTCCGGGCGCTGCCCGGGGTCCTGGACGAGGCGAACGGGCAAGGACGAACCGGAGAATGAGACGACGATGACCGACGCGCAGGAGAACGAGCACGGCGGGCCGTCCGTTCCGCAGACCCGTACGGCCCGCCACCGCAGGATCGTCGACATCCTCAACCGGCAGCCGGTGCGGTCGCAGAGCCAGCTCGCCAAGCTCCTCGCGGACGACGGGCTGAGCGTCACCCAGGCGACGCTCTCCCGCGACCTGGACGAGCTGGGCGCGGTGAAGATCCGCAACACCGGCGGGGAGCTGATCTACGCGGTGCCCAGCGAGGGGGGCTTCCGCACCCCGCAGGCCCCGCTCGGCGAGTCCGCCAAGGAGGAGCGCATGCGGCGCCTCTCCGGCGAACTGCTGATCTCCGCCGAGGCGTCCGCCAACCTGGTGGTGCTGCGGACCCCGCCGGGAGCCGCCCAGTTCCTCGCGTCGGCCATCGACCAGGCCGAACTCCACGCCATCCTCGGCACCATCGCCGGTGACGACACCCTCCTCCTGATCAGCCGGGACCCGGTGGGCGGCCAGGCCCTCGCGGACCACCTCCTGAAGCTGGCCCAGAAGTAGGGGTCCTCCTCCAGCGGCGCGTTCACCGCCGGACCGTCCCGCGACCCGCGCGGTGAGAACCCGTACGGGAACTTGTACGGCGGACCCGTACGGGGCGGACGGCCCGCCCGGCCCGCCCGGCGCCCTCCGGGGCGGACGGCGGAGGGATCGGCGCCGCTCGCCCGCCGACGCGCTCGTCTGTCTTTCCCGTGGACCGCGTTCCGCTCAACGCGCCCGCGCGGGGCGTTCCTCCGGCGCGTCCCCCGGGAAAGGAGGCGCCTCCCCCGGGCCCGCCGCGCCCGGGCGCGCACCTTCGGGTCCGGGTCGTCCACGAGCACCCGGACCGCCTCCCGGAACGGGGCGCCGCCGGTCTCCGCGAGCAGCCGCAGCGCGCCCCTGCGGACGTGCGCGGCGGGACGGGTGGTCGCACGCCGCAGGAGCCCGTCGGCCGGAAGCCGGTCGGCCCACGGCAGCAGCGCCGTCACCGTCTCGCGCACGACCCGCGGCGAACCGTCGTCCAGCGGCGGTACGAGCGGACCTGGCCGGACGGCGTCGAGCAGGCGCAGCCCCGCCACGGCGCCCGCCCGTACGCGGGACCGCTCGTGGCCCGTGAGCGTCCACAGGACCGGGGCGTCCACGGTCCGGTCCCCGCACTCGGCGAGCCCGAGCGGCGCGCCGTCGGGCATCCCGGCACCGTCCGCGCACACCGCCCGGTACAGCGGCAGCGGATCGGTGCCCGCCTGCCGCAGCACCCAGCGGGCACAGGCGCGCACCAGCGCGGAGCGGTCGTACAGGAACGGCCCGCCCGCGCGACGGCCGCGGCGCGTTGACAAACCATACGGTCAATTGCATAGTTATGCCATCACCTTCTCCGCTCCCGGGCCGGGAAGGTGGCGGTACCCGCACCCTCCCGAGGAGCAACAGCTGTGAGCAGCAACAACGGTGACGTACGGCTCTGGGGCGGACGGTTCGCCGACGGTCCGGCCGAGGCCCTGGCGAAGCTGTCCGCGTCGGTCCACTTCGACTGGCGTCTCGCCCCGTACGACATCGCCGGCTCCCGTGCCCACGCCCGCGTGCTGCACAAGGCGGGCCTGCTCACCCAGGACGAACTGACCCGCATGCTGGCCGGACTCGACCGGCTGGAGGCGGACGTCGCCGACGGCTCCTTCGTCGGGACCCTCGCCGACGAGGACGTCCACACCGCCCTGGAGCGGGGCCTCCTGGAGCGCCTCGGGCCGGACCTCGGCGGCAAGCTGCGCGCCGGCCGGTCCCGGAACGACCAGGTCGCCACCCTCTTCCGGATGTACCTGCGCGACCACGCCCGGATCATCGGCGGCCTCCTCGCCGACCTCCAGGACGCCCTGGTCGGCCTCGCCGAGGCGCACGCGGACGTCGCCATGCCCGGCCGTACGCACCTCCAGCACGCCCAGCCGGTGCTCTTCGCCCACCACGTCCTCGCCCACGTCCAGTCCTTCTCCCGGGACGCCGAGCGGCTGCGCCAGTGGGACACCCGGACGGCGGTCTCCCCCTACGGGTCCGGTGCCCTCGCCGGTTCCTCCCTCGGGCTCGACCCGGAGGCGGTCGCGAAGGACCTCGGCTTCGAGCGGGGCAGCGCGGGCAACTCGATCGACGGCACGGCCTCCCGCGACTTCGTCGCCGAGTTCGCCTTCATCACGGCGATGATCGGGGTGAACCTCTCCCGGATCGCGGAGGAGGTCATCATCTGGAACACGAAGGAGTTCTCCTTCGTCACCCTCCACGACGCCTTCTCCACCGGCTCGTCGATCATGCCGCAGAAGAAGAACCCCGACATCGCGGAGCTGGCCCGGGGCAAGTCCGGCCGCCTCATCGGCAACCTGTCGGGCCTGATGGCCACCCTCAAGGCCCTCCCGCTCGCGTACAACCGCGACCTCCAGGAGGACAAGGAGGCGGTCTTCGACTCCTGCGACCAGCTGGAGGTCCTGCTCCCCGCCTTCACCGGCATGATGGCCACGCTCACCGTCAACCGGGAGCGCATGGAGGAGCTGGCCCCGGCCGGCTTCTCGCTGGCCACGGACGTCGCGGAGTGGCTGGTCAGGCAGGGCGTCCCGTTCCGGGTGGCGCACGAGGTGGCCGGCGAGTGCGTGAAGGTCGCCGAGTCCGAGGGCAAGGAGCTGGACGAGCTGACCGACGAGGAGTTCGCCAAGATCTCCGAACACCTCACCCCCGAGGTCCGCACGGTCCTCGACGTCCCCGGCGCCCTCGCCTCGCGCGACGGGCGCGGCGGCACCGCCCCCTCCGCCGTCGCCGTCCAGCTCGTGGAGGTCAAGGCGGACCTGGTGATCCAGCACGCCTGGGCCGAGGCCAAGAAGTAACGACCGTACGCGTTCCACGGTGCCGCCGTCCCCGATCCGGGGGCGGCGGCACCGTGCTGTCCGTCCCGCCCCGGCCTGCGGAACACCCTCACTCTCCGGGACGCCTTTACTCTGAATGAGACGCCAATGTCTCACCGGGTGTATGGTTGTCTCATGTCAGTCGACCGCACCCAGATGCTCCGCGCCGCCGCCGCCCTGCTCTCCCGGAGATCGACCGCCACCATGGACGAGGTCGCCCGGGCCGCCGGGGTCGGCCGGGCCACGCTGCACCGGCACTTCGCCGGACGGGACGCCCTGGTGCGGGCGCTCGAGGAGCTGGGCCTCCAGGAACTGGACGCGGCCCTCGACGCGGCCGGGATCGAGGAGGGGCCCGAGGACGAGGCCGTGCGCCGGCTCATCGCCTCCGTGGAGCCCGTGGCGCCCCTGCTGTCGTTCCTCGTCACCGAGAACCAGCTCTTCGAGGGCGACCGGCGCAACGAGGGCTGGGAGCGCATCGACGCCCGGATCTCGGCCCTCTTCCGGCGCGGCCAGGAGCGCGGCGTCTTCCGGATCGACCTGACCCCCGCCTGGCTCACCGAGGCGTTCTACGGACTCGTGGGCTCCGGTACCTGGGCCGTGCAGGACGGCCGGGTCGCCGCCAAGGACTTCCAGTACATGATCGTCGAGTTGCTGCTCGGCGGAGCGCGCAGGAGTGTGGAGAAGTGAGCATCAGCACCCTCAAGACCCCGAACCATACCGAGGGCGTCCGCCGCCCCGGCCGGTGGCTCGCCCTCTCCGTCCTCGTCCTGGCCGTGCTGCTCGTGGCGGTCGACGCCACGGTGCTCGGCCTCGCGACCCCCTTCCTCTCCGAGGACCTCGAACCCACCGGTACCCAGCTCCTCTGGATCGGCGACGTCTACTCCTTCGTCATCGCCGGCCTCCTGGTCTCCATGGGAAGCCTCGGCGACCGCATCGGACGCAAGAAGCTGCTCCTGATCGGCGCCACGGCCTTCGGCGCCGTCTCGGTGCTCAACGCCTACGCGTCCAGCCCCGAGATGATGATCGTGGCCCGCGCCCTCCTCGGCGTCGCCGGCGCGACCCTCATGCCGTCCACCCTGGCGCTCATCCGCAACATCTTCCACGACCCGCGCGAACGCAGCCTCGCCATCGGCATCTGGGGCGCCATGGCCTCCGCGGGCGCGGCCGTCGGCCCGGTCGTCGGCGGTTTCCTCCTGGAGCACTTCTGGTGGGGCTCGGTCTTCCTCATCAACCTGCCCGTCATGGCCGTCCTCGTCCTCGTCGGCATCAAGCTGATCCCCGAGTCGAAGAACCCGAATCCGGGCCCCTGGGACCTGCCCAGCGTCGTGCTCTCCCTCGCCGGCATGATCGGCGTCGTCTACGCCGTCAAGGAACTGGCCTCGCACGGACCCTCCCTCGGCGCGGGCCTCGCCGCCGTCGTCGGCGCCGCCGCCCTCGCCTGGTTCGTCCGCAGGCAGCTGACCCTGCCCACGCCCCTCCTGGACATGCGCCTCTTCCGCCACCGGGGCTTCTCCGGAGCCGTCCTCGCGGACCTGCTGACCATCCTCGGCCTCTCCGGCCTGGTGTTCTTCCTGTCCCAGTTCTTCCAGCTGGTCCAGGGCCGCCACCCACTGGAGGCCGGACTCGCCGAACTGCCCGCCGCCGTGGGCGCCGTCACCGCCGGTCTCGTCGCGGGCGTCGTGGCCCGCCGCTTCTCCGTGCGGTCCGTGGTGGCCGGCGGCCTCGCGGCGGTCGGCGCCTCCCTCGCCGTCCTGACGACGCTCGACCAGCACACCGGCTATCCGCTGCTCGGCGGCGCCCTGCTCGTCGTCGGCGTCGGCGCGGGCTTCGCCTTCACGGTCACCGCCGACGTGATCCTCTCCAGCGTCCCCCAGGAGCAGGCCGGTTCCGCCTCCGCCGTCTCCGAGACCGCGTACGAACTGGGCGCCGCGCTCGGCATCGCCGTCCTCGGCTCGATCGTGACCGGCGTCTACCGGGGCTTCCCCACCCCGGCCGGCGTCCCCTCGGACGTCGCGTCGGCCGCCCACGAATCGCTCGGCGGCGCGGTCGAGGCGTCCGGCGCCCTCGCCCCCGACACGGCGACCGCCCTCGTGTCGGCCGCGCAGACGGCCTTCGTCGACGGCCTGCGGATCGCGGCCGGGGCCGGCGCGGCGGTCCTCCTCGTCACGGCGGTCGCCGCCTGGTTCCTGCTCAGGGGCCAGAAGCTGGAGGACGGCATCGAGCACTGACCCGCCCCCGCACAGGGGGGTGCCCCCGTACGGCCGGACCGTACGGGGGCACCCCCCTGTGCGTACTTACGCCCTCACGCGGCCTTCGCCTTGGTGGCGTACACGTCCACGTACTCCTGCCCGGAAAGCCGCATCACCTCGGCCATCACCGAGTCCGTCACCGCCCGCAGGACGTAGCGGTCGCGGTCCATCCCCTCGTAGCGGGAGAACTCCATCGCCTCGCCGAAGCGGACCGTCACCCGGCCCGGACGGGGGAACCCCGCCCCGCCCGGCTGGATCTTGTCGGTGCCGATCATCGCGAACGGCACCACCGGCGCACCGGTCATCAGGGTCAGCCGCGCGATCCCCGTACGGCCCCGGTACAGCCGGCCGTCGGGGGAGCGGGTGCCCTCCGGGTAGATCGAGAACGCCTTGCCCTCGTCGAGCACCCGACGGCCCGTCATCAGCGCCGCCACGCCGCCGCGTCCGCCGTCCCGGTCCACCGGGATCATGCCGACGCTGGTGAAGAACCAGGCCATCGCCCGGCCCTTGAGGCCCTTGCCCGTCACGTACTCGTCCTTGCCGATGAAGTAGACCGGACGGTCCAGGCAGATCGGCATGATCATCGAGTCGATGAAGGTGAGGTGGTTGCCCGCGAGGATCACGGGACCCGTCCCCGGAACGTTCTCGGCGCCCTCCACGCGGGGGCGGAACATCAGGCGCATGACCGGCCCGAGCACTGCCTTGATGATCGCGAGACGGGACAACGGTTCCTCCGGTGGGAAGCGGGTCAGCCGAAGACGGACGAACTGACGGTGCGACTGGCGACCATACTCGCGGGTCACCTCCGCGCGCACATCGGGTTCACCGAACGGATACGCAGTGTTGACACGAGTTTCCGCCATGTTCGGCGCAGGTCTGCCGCCCGTAGGGGGTCGGTGCCTAGCGTCGGGAGCACCGCCGACAGGTGCGGGACATCACACCACGATCCACCCAGGAGGACCCTTCATGACCCAGGGCGAACGCCGGACCCCGGCACGGCGGACGGTCCTCGGCGCCGCGGGCGCCACCGTCCTCGGCGCCTCCGCGGCCCTCACGGCCGGCACCGCGCAGGCCGCCCCGGCCGCCGCGACGAACCGTCCGCACGGGCGCGGCTACCGCTCCCTCCCCGTTCCCACGGTCATCGGCCACCGCGGCGCGAGCGGCTACCGCCCCGAGCACACCCTCGGTTCCTACCGGCTCGCCCTCGACCTCGGCGCCCACATCGTCGAGCAGGACCTCGTCCCCACCCGGGACGGCCACCTGGTCTGCCGGCACGAGAACGACATCACCGGCACCACCGACGTCGCCGACCACCCCGAGTTCGCGTCCCGGAAGACCACCAAGACCGTCGACGGCACCAGGATCACCGGCTGGTTCACCGAGGACTTCACGCTCGCCGAGCTCAAGACCCTGCGGGCCGGGGAGCGCATCCCCGGCACCCGCCAGGAGAACACCCTCTACGACGGCCGCTGGACGGTCCCCACCTTCGAGGAGGTGCTGCGCTGGGCCGACGAGGAGGGCCGCCGCCGGGGCCGCGAGGTCTGGCTGTACGTCGAGACCAAGCACCCCACCTACTTCCGCTCCCTCGGCCTCGGCCTGGAGGAGCGGCTCGCGAAGCTCCTGCGCCGGTACGGACGCCACCGCGCCCACTCGCCCCTCCTCCTCCAGTCCTTCGAGCCGAGCAGCATCCAGCGCCTGGCGAAGCTGGTCGAGACCCCCGGCGTGGTCCTGCTCTCCGGGGCGAACAGTCGCCCCTGGGACTTCGTCGAGGCCGGGGACCCGCGCACGGTCGCGGACCTGATCACGCCCGAGGGCCTGCGCCGGATCTCCTCGTACGCGAAGGGCATCGGCCCCACGCTCGACCTGGTGATCCCCCGGGACGCGGCCGGCCGGCTCGGCGCCCCGACCACCCTGGTCCGCGACGCGCACGCGGCCGGGCTGATCCTCCACCCCTACACGCACCGCAACGAGAACACCTTCCTGCCCGCCGACTTCCGGCGCGGCACCGACCCGAACGCCTACGGCGACTCGATCGGCGCCCTGAAGAAGTACCTGGAGACGGGCATCGACGGCATCTTCTCCGACAACCCCGACACCGCCCTGCTCGCCGCCGAGGACCTCACCGGCCGCCGCTGAAGCGCGTCGCGACGGGCGGCCCCCGGGTGTTCCCGCCCGGCTCGCGGCGCCCGTGACGGGCGGACGGTCGTGGGGGGGGGGGGGGGCCCCCCCCCGCCCCGCCCCCCCCCCCCCCCCCCCCCCCCCCCCCCCCCCCCACGACCCCCTCCCGGGTGGTTTACGTCCCGTACCGCGTCCACGGGCGCGTGACCCGGCATGGTGCGGGGCATGACCACCTCCGCTCCCGCCCCGCTCGCCCCCGCCCCGGGGTCCGTCTCCGCCCCCGCCGTTCCGGACGCGGCCGCCGCCCCGGGGTCCGTCTCCGCCCCCGACGCGCGCGCCGGGCTCCTCGCCGCGCTCGCCCCGCTGCTCGCCGCCGAGTCGGACGCCGAGGCCCCCGCCGCCGGCGTCGAACCCGGCGACCTGGAACAGGCCGTCTGGCTGCGCCTCCTCGAACGCCTCCGGGAGACGGGCGCCCCCGCGCGACCCGCCGACTGGCTGCGCCGGGCCGTCCGCGCCGAGGCCCGCCGCGCCCGCCGCACCGGCGACCGGGAACGCCCCTACCGGGACGAACCCGTCCACGACGGCGCCGGGCCCCACGGCTCCCCCGAGCACGCCCTGCTGGCCGACGAACGCCGCCGCGCGGTGCGCGCCGCAGTCACCCGCACCCCCGGCCGCTGTCCCGGGGTCCTGGCCGCGATGCTCGCCCCGGGGGACCCCACCTACCGGGAAATCGCAGGGGAGTTGGGTATCTCACAGGGCAGTCTGGGCCCGATGCGTTCCCGTTGCCTGGGATGCCTGCGCAGAATGCTGGCCGCGGAGGTTCCCGCCCCGGACCGCCGGGGAAGGGTGCGGTAGACCGGTGAACGGCAGGGGAGCGGGAGGCGTGCACACATGGGCCTGAGCGTGACCATCTCGGCGGCGGACGCGCGGGACGCGGAGCAGATCCTGAAGTTGCAGTACCTCTGCTACCAGGGCGAGGCGGAGCTGTACGACGACTGGTCGATCGAGCCGCTCACCCAGTCGCTCGACGCCCTGCGCGCCGAACTGGAGGAGGGCCACGGGCTCGTGGCCCGGCTCGGCGACGAGGTCGTCGCCTCGGTACGGGCCAGGCTCGACGAGGACGGCACGGTACGGATCGCCAAGCTCATCGTCCACCCGCGCATGCGGCGGCACGGTCTCGGCGGCCGCCTCCTCGACGGCATCGAGCGCCACTTCGCGACCGCGCCCGCGCCGGCCGCCAGGCGCTTCCGGCTCTTCGCGGGCCACCGCGGCGAGGGCCACCTGCGCCTCTACCGCCGCAAGGGGTACGCGCAGGTCGCCACCCGCGAACTCGGCGCCGGGCGCACCCTGGTGACCCTGGAGAAGGCCGCCTGACCCGGCGGCCCGCCCGGTCCCGGTCCGCCGGGCGGGGGCGTCAGGCCGCCGGCACCGCGCGCGACCGGCGCAGCCACCAGATGCCGGTCAGCGGCAGCAGCACCGGGATGAACACGTAGCCGTAGCCGTACTTCGACCAGACCGTCGTGTCCGGGAAGGCGGACGGCTCGATCAGCGTCCAGGTCCCCACGACCAGGACGCCCACGAGTTCGGCGGCGCAGCACACCAGCGCCGCCCTGCGGGCCGTCTCCCCGCCGCGCACCAGCGTGTACGTGATGAAGACGTAGACGGCGGCCGCCACCGCCGACAGGCCGTACGCGAGCGGCGCCCGGTCGAACTCGGTGGCGATCTGGAAGGCCGAGCGGGAGACCGCGCCCACCGACATCACGCCGTACAGCCAGACGACCAGCATGCCCGGACCCGTGACGAGCCGGGTCTTCGCGCCTTCCGCGGTCCTCTCCCGCGTCCCGGTCATGGTCAGCCCACCGTCCAGATGTCGTAGAGACGCACTTCGAGCACGGCCAGGACGACCGCGCCCGCCGCCACCGTCGCCGAACCCCACCGGCTGCGCTCCGCGAGCGACATGAACCCGGCGACCGGCACCGCGCACAACGCGCCGAGCAGGTAGGAGACGAAGATCGTCGCGCCCTCCTCGGCCTTCTCGCCGCGCGCCAGCCGCACGATGCCGACGACCAGCTGGACCAGGACCAGGAAGGTCACCACGGCCATGCCGATGAAGTGCCAGTCCTTGGTCGGCTGGTCGCGGAAGGCGGCGAAGCCGCACCAGGCGGCGAGGGCGAGCGCGGCCGCGGAGACCGCGACCGTCAGGGCGTCGAGCATGCGCCCGAGGGTATTACGGTCCGGACGGCCCGGTGCGCCCGGCCCTCCTCTCCCGGCCGCGCGGACCCCCGTGTGTTCTCGGCCACAGCCCGCCCCGGACCGCGCTCCGGCAGGGCCGGGAAGGGGCGGGCGGACCGGGCGGACCGCGCGGGTGTCCGGGCGGTCCCGGTGCGGCCCGGGGAACGGCCGACGGGCGGCCCCACAAGGGCCCGGAGGGCTTCCGGGCGGGTCCGCGAGGACCCGGGACGGACACCGGGACGGGCGCCGGGACGTCACGGCGGGGGCCTCCCCGGAGCGTCCGCAGGGCGTCTCAAGGGCGTCCGCTATTCGGACACCCTCCTTTCGTTCGCAGTCGCGCATGCTTTACTTGCAGACATGACCACGACGAGCAGCCGCATCCTTGCGACCGAGGCGATCACGACGCCCGGTGCTCGCCGCATGTGTCGAATGTGCGCCTTCTGAGGGCCCCCGCCCGAGTCCCGCGCCCCGAAGCGGGACCGACGGTCGCGCCGGTCCCCGCCGAACGGCGGTGGACCGCGCCCGCCCCGCGCACCCGCCGACGCCCGGCTCCCCGCCGGACCGGCACCCCGTGCGCCTGACTGTCCGATGACGAATGCCCCGTGCGTGACGGACCCCGCGTCGCGCACTCGACAGTGACGGAAACCCCTGTGATCACCACTTCGGGCCTGACCAAGGTCTACGAGTCGCGCGGCCGGCAGGTCACCGCTCTGGACGGCGTCGACCTCCACGTCCGCGAGGGCGAGGTGTTCGGCGTGATCGGCCAGAGCGGCGCCGGCAAGTCCTCCCTCATCCGCTGCGTCAACCTCCTGGAGCGCCCCACCTCGGGCACGGTGACCGTCGACGGCGTCGACCTCACCGCCCTCGCCGGCCGGGGCCGCCGCGCGGGCAGGGACCTGCGCCGGGCGCGCAGCGGCATCGGCATGGTCTTCCAGCACTTCAACCTGCTGTCCTCCCGCACGGTCAAGGACAACATCGAGCTCCCCCTGGAGATCCTCGGCGTCTCCGGTGCCGAGCGTTCCCGCCGCGCCCTGGAACTCCTCGACCTCGTCGGCCTCGCCGACAAGGCCAAGGCGTACCCCGGTCAGCTCTCCGGCGGCCAGAAGCAGCGCGTCGGCATCGCCCGCGCCCTCGCCGGCCGGCCCAGGGTCCTCCTCTCCGACGAGGCCACCAGCGCCCTCGACCCGGAGACCACCCGCTCCGTCCTCCAGCTCCTGCGCGACCTCAACCGGCAGCTCGGTCTCACCGTCCTGCTCATCACGCACGAGATGGACGTCGTCAAGACCGTCTGCGACTCCGCCGCGCTCATGCGGCACGGGCGCGTGGTCGAGTCCGGCACCGTCGGCGAACTGCTCGCCACCCCCGGCTCCCGCCTCGCGGCCGAACTCTTCCCGGTCGGCGGCGCCCCCACCGGTCCCGGCCGCACGGTCGTGGACGTCACCTTCCACGGGGAGGCCGCGACCCGGCCGGTCATCTCCCAGCTCTCCCGCACGTACAACATCGACATCTCGATCCTCGGGGCGGCGATGGACACCGTGGGAGGGAAGCAGATCGGCCGGATGCGGATCGAACTGCCCGGACCGTACGAGGAGAACGTCGTCCCGGTCGGCTTCCTGCGCGAGCAGGGCCTCCAGGTCGCGGTCGTGGAAGAGGACGAGGCGCCGGTCGAGACCGCGCCCGTACTGGTCGAGGAAGGTGCGAAGTGACCTGGTCCGAGATGCAGCCCCTGCTGGAGCAGGGCACCGTCGACACGCTCTACATGGTCCTGTGGGCCACCGTCGTCACCGTCGTCGGCGGTCTGCCGCTCGGCATCCTCCTCGTCCTCACCGACAAGGGCGGACTGCTGCAGAACAAGCCGGTGAACAAGACCGTCGGTGCGATCGTGAACATCGGGCGCTCGCTGCCCTTCATCATCCTGCTGATCGCCCTGATCCCCTTCACCACCTTCGTCGTCGGCACCTTCATCGGCCCGACCGCGATGATCGTGCCGCTCGCCATCGGCGCCATCCCCTTCTTCGCGCGCCTCGTCGAGACCGCGATCCGCGAGGTCGACCACGGACTCGTCGAAGCCGTCCAGGCCATGGGCGGCGGCATCCCCACCATCGTCCGCAAGGTCCTGCTCCCGCAGGCCCTGCCCTCCCTGGTCTCGGCCGTCACCACCACGGTGATCGTGCTCATCGGCTACTCCGCGATGGCGGGCGCGGTCGGCGGCGAGGGCCTCGGCTCCAAGGCCGTCACCTACGGGTACCAGCGCTTCGACACCACCTTCATGCTCGTCACGGTGGTCGTCCTCGTCCTGATCGTGACCGTCGTCCAGCTCATCGGCGACGGAGTCGTCCGGCTCCTCGCCCGCCGGGGCCGCACCGCGTAACGCTCCCCGGCCACCCCAGACTTCGTCCTTCGAAGAACAGTCCGGACTTGTTGTCCAGACGTCCACCGCTCCACCGGAAAGAGGCACTCTTCGTGCGCAAGAACATCAAGCTCACCGCCGGCCTGGCCGCCGTCTCCGCCCTCGCCCTCGGCCTGAGCGCCTGCGGCACCTCCTCCGACCCGTCCTCCTCCAAGGACCCGGCCGGCTCCGCCGACAAGCCCCTCGTCGTCGCCGCGTCCCCGACGCCGCACGCCGACATCCTCAACTACGTCAAGGACCACCTGGCCGAGAAGGCCGGCCTGAAGCTGGAGGTGAAGGAGTTCACGGACTACGTCCTGCCGAACACCGCCACCCAGTCCGGCCAGGTCGACGCCAACTTCTTCCAGCACAAGCCGTACCTCGACGACTTCAACCAGAAGAACAAGACCACCGTCGTCCCCGTGGCCAACGTCCACCTGGAGCCGCTGGGCCTCTACTCCAAGAAGCTCACGTCGCTGAAGGACGTCAAGCCCGGCCAGACGATCGCCGTCCCCAACGACACCACCAACGGCGGCCGCGCGCTCCAGCTCCTCGCCGCCAACGGCCTGATCGTCCTCAAGGACGGCGCCGGCACCGACGCCAAGCTCTCCGACATCACCGACAAGAAGGGCCTGGAGTTCAAGGAGCTGGAGGCCGCCACCGTGCCCCGCGCCCTGAACGACGTGGACGCCGCCGTCATCAACGGCAACTACGCCCTCGAGGCCAAGCTGGAGCCGGCGAAGGACTCCCTCGCCCTGGAGAAGGCGGAGGGCAACCCCTACGCCAACTTCCTCGCCGTCAAGAAGGGCAACGAGAAGGACGCCCGCGTCCAGAAGCTCGCCGCGCTCCTCCACTCGCCCGAGGTGAAGAAGTACATCGAGGACACCTACAAGGGCTCGGTCGTCCCGGCCTTCGGTCCCGTCCAGTAGGACCCGTCGAGCGGGGCCCGTCGAGCGGGGCCCGTCGAGCAGGACCCGGGAGGCCGAGGGACCGTCAGGACGACTTCCCCTCGCGGCCCTCGGGACGAAGGCCCCCGCACCCCGGCCGGTGCGCGGGGCCTTCGCCGCCCCCCGCCCCCACATCCCACCCGGCCATGCGCGGCGGCGGCGGCATGCTGCATGCTGTGCGTTCACGGTCGATTCGGACGGTCCACGGCATGGAGCTGCGCATGACTACCACCTTTCCGGACATCTCCATCAACACGGACCGGCTGGTGCTGCGCGCGCTCGAAGAGGCGGACGTCCCCGCGTTCGCCGACATGATGAACGACGAACTCGTCGGCGCCTGGACCGCCGTGCCCCAGCCCTGCACCGAGGCCGCCGCCCGCGCCTGGATCACCCGGCAGGCGCCCGCCGAACGCACCGCGGGCCGGGGCCTCGCCCTCGCCGTCACCGAGTTCCTCACCCAGCGCCTCGTCGGAGTGATCCGGCTGGACCACACCGACTGGCGGGTCCGCTCCACCGAACTCTCGTACATCGTCGCCCCCTGGGCCCGCGGCGAGGGCTACGCCTCCGAGGCCGCCCTCGCCACCGCCCGGTGGCTCTTCGGCGACCAGAAGTTCGAACGCCTGGAGCTGCGCACCGCCGCCGACAACACCGCCGCCCAGCAGGTCGCCCAGAAGATCGGCTGCATCAGCGAGGGCGTCCTGCGCAACGCCTGCATAGCCCGCACCCGTACCGAGGACGGGAGCTGGACCGACCTGCGCACCGACTTCATCGTCTGGGGCCTCCTCCCCGAGGACCTGGACGACGCCGCCGACCAGATGGCCGAGGCCGGGTACTCCTCGTACACCGACTGGAGCTGATTCCCGGGGCCGATCCCGGGGTACGCTCGGCACGCCCCCGACCTGCGACAACACCACAGGGAGACAGACGACGATGGCCGACCGCGTCACGGTGATCGGCTGGGACGGCTCACCCCTCTCCCCGGCGGCCCGGTCCGCGCTCTCCGCCGCCACGCTCGTGGCCGGAGCCGCCCACCACCTGGCCCGGCCCGAGGTGCCCCCCGCCGCCGAACGCGTCCGGCTCGGCAGCGTCGACCTCGCCGCCCGGCGCATCGCGGGCCACCGCGGCACCGCCGTCGTGCTCGCCGACGGCGACCCGGGCTTCTTCGGCGTCGTGCGCACCCTGCGCGCCCCCGAACACGGCCTGGAGGTCGAGGTCGTCCCCGCCGTCTCCTCCGTCGCCGCCGCCTTCGCGCGGGCCGGCATGCCCTGGGAGGACGCCCGGATCGTCGTCGCCCACCAGCGCACCCTGCGCCGTGCGGTCAACGTCTGCCGCGCCCACCCCAAGGTCGCCGTCCTCACCTCGCCGGGGGCCGGCCCCGCCGAACTCGCCCTCCTCCTCGACGGGGTCCACCGCACCTTCGTCATCTGCGAGGAGCTGGGCACCGACCGCGAACGGGTCTCCGTCCTCACCTCCGACAAGGCCGCCGACCACGCCTGGCGCGACCCCAACGTCGTCCTCGTCATCGGCGGGGGCGGCGGCACCCCCGCCGCCCCCTGGCTGGCGGGCCACGACCCGGCCGTCCGCCCCGTACGGGGCTGGGGCCTGCCCACCGAGGAGTACGACTCCGAGGGGCACGGCCCCGGAACCGGCACCGTCCGTCCGGGCGCGGGCGCGGACCCCGCCCTCCGCGCCGCCCAGCTGGCCCGGCTCGGCCCCCGGACCGGCGACCTCGTCTGGGACGTCGGCTGCGGGAGCGGCGCCTTCTCCGTCGAGGCCGCCCGTTTCGGCGCCGCCGTCATCGCCGTCGACGCCGACCCGGACGCCTGCGCCCGCACCGAGGCCACCGCCCGCCGCCACGGCGTACCGCTCCAGGCCGTCCCGGGCCGCGCCCCGCACGTCCTGGAGAGCCTGCCCGAGCCGGACGTCGTGCGGATCGGCGCGGGCGGCGTCCAGGTCGTCACGGCCTGCACCGACCGGCGCCCGGAACGCATCGTCGCCCACGCCTCCACCCGTGACGAGGCCGAGGCGATCGGCGCCGCCCTCATCGCGGGCGGCTACCTCACCGAGAGCCTCCTCCTCCAGACCGTGGGACTCGACCCGGACACCTGGTCGGAACGCGATCGTTCGGCCGTCTTCCTGCTCTCCGGACGCAGGATCGAACGCGCCCCCTGACCCGGCCGCCCCACCGGGCCAGGTAGGCTGGCCGATTGTTGTACCGCGTCCGGACAGTCGTCGCTTCGTGTGCCGATGTCCTGAATGGGTGGCCCCCGGGAGTCATCGGCGTGGTACGCGACGAGGGGGAACCGCGCGACGTGGCGCAGTCCACAGCGCATCGTGGCGAATCTTCCCGCCACGAGGGCCGAGGGTCGCGACAATGTGTCAGTGTCCGCGTGCTTCGTGCCGCGCGGCGCGCGTGCTCGTTCTTCTCGACGGGCACAGGTCTGAAGGAACACAAGCGATGGGCGAGGGGTACGCATGACGGACACCGGCCAGGTCCCGGGCGAGGGACTGCCGGAGAACGCAGGCATGGTCGAGCAGCCGGGCATCCCCGCACCGGGCGCGTACACCTTCCTGGACCCCTCCGAGCACACGCCCGAGGACGACGACCTGCTTCTGATGCCGGGCGCCCAGGGCGCCTGGAGCGAGCACCCGCCGGGCGTCGTGCCCGCGCCGCCGGTCGCCGTACCGCCCCCGCCGGCCCCGGCCGTCCCGCACCGGGGCGCGCCGCACGCGGCCGTCCCGCACCAGGGGGCCCCGGCCCCGGCGGGCGACCCGCTGACCGACCCGCTCCCGGAGCCCGTCGCCCTCGGCGACACGCCGACGGCCCCGCAGCGGGGGGCCCTGCCGCAGGACGTCCCGTCCGACCGGTTCACCGGCACCCCGGCGCACGGCACTCCCGCGCACGGCACCCCGGCGCACGGCGTGCCCGCTTCCGGTACCCCGGCGCACGGCGTGCCCGTCCAGGGCACCCCCGCCCACGGCACCCCCGCGCACGGCGTCCCCGGCGCTCCGCACGAGCAGGTCCCCACCGACCACGGGTACGAGCCCGGCATCCTCGACACCGGGGCGCACGAGGCCGCCGGCCGCGACACGGGCTCCGTCGATCTCGGCGCCGTCCGCACGCCGCCGCACGCCGCGCCGACCCCGCCGCCCGCCCGGCGCCCGCTGCACATGGGCCCGCCGGTGCCCGAGGGCACCGGGGGCGTCGTGCGCTCGCTGGCCGACCGGGGCCCGGCCACCGCGCCCGCCCCGGTCCCGCAGCCCGTTCCGGAGCCCCTCGTGGCCACCGGCCCCGCCCCCGTGCCGGTCCGGAACCCGGGCCCGCCCACCACGGGTCCCGAGTACTTCGACATCGCGCAGGAGCAGCAGGTCGCGCCGCAGGGCGCCGAGCCGTGGGCCGCGCAGCCGCAGGGGCCGGGCCCCGTAGAAACGGTCGTCCCGCAGTCGGGCGGGTTCGTCCAGGTCGAGGGCTCCGTCCCGACCGCCCCGCACCTGGCCCCGACGCCGGCCCCGGTGGCGGAGACCATGACCGGCGCCCCGGCCGAACCCGTCGCCGAGACGGCTCCCGCACCGGAGGAGCAGCCGGTGCCCACCGCCGTGGTGGAGCAGGAGGAGGCGCCCGCGCCCGCCGCGGCGCCCGAAGCCGTCGTGCCCGCTCCGCGCGAGGCCGAGCCCGCCGCCGAGGTGCCCGCGCCCACGGCACCGGATGCCGTCGAGCCGCCCGCGCCCGTCGAGGCCGCCGGGCCCGCGCCGGAAGAAACCGGACAGGCCGCCGAGGCCGCCGAGGACACCGAGGGCACGGCCGAGGAGGCGGTGGAACCGGAGGCGGAGACCGCCCCCGCGCAGGAGCCGGTCCAGGAGCCCGTTCCCGCCGTGGAACCGGCCCCCGCCGTGGAACCGGCCCCCGCCGCAGAGCCGGTCCCCGTCCAGGAGACGGTCGTCGCCCAGGAGCCGGCCCCGGCCGATGAGGCGGCCCTCGCCCCGGAGACGGCTCTCGCCGACGCACCGGCCCCCGCCGACCCGTCGGCCCCGGCCGAAGAGGCACCCTCCGCCGCCCCCGGCCAGGAGGACGCCGTCCCGGCCCCCGGCCCGCAGGCGGAGACCGCCCCCGCCCCCGGCTACGACGAGGCCGAGCGGGACGCGGTCCTGCGGGTGATGCGGGAGCGCCGCGACATCCGCAACGGCTTCCGCCCCGACCCGATCCCGCACGAGGTGCTGCTCCGCGTCCTGGAGGCCGCGCACACGGCCCCCAGCGTCGGTCACTCGCAGCCCTGGGACTTCGTCGTCATCCGCTCCGCCGAGACCCGGCAGACGATGCACGAGCTGGCCCACAAGCAGCGCGACGCGTACGCCGAGTCACTGCCGAAGGCCCGGGCGAAGCAGTTCAAGGAACTGAAGATCGAGGCCATCCTCGACACCCCGGTCAACATCGTCGTGACCGCCGACCCCACCCGGGGCGGCCGCCACACGCTCGGCCGCCACACCCAGCCGCAGATGGCCCCGTACTCCTCGGCGCTCGCGGTCGAGAACCTCTGGCTCGCGGCCCGTGCCGAAGGTCTCGGCGTCGGCTGGGTCAGCTTCTTCGACGAGCGCGAGATGGTCCGCACCCTCGGCCTTCCCGAGCACCTCGAAGTGGTCGCGTACCTCTGCGTGGGATACGTGGACGAGTTCCCCGAGGAGCCCGAACTGGTGCAGGCGGGCTGGTCCAAGCGCCGCCCGCTGGCCTGGGTCGTCCACGAGGAGACGTACGGCCGCCGCGCCCTGCCCGGCGAGGAGCCGCACGACCTCCTCCAGGAGACCGTCGCGAACATCCGCCCGCTGGACGCCAAGGCACTCGGCGAGGCGTGGGAGCGCCAGAAGCGGATGACCAAGCCGGCCGGCGCGCTCGGCATGCTGGAGATCATCTCCGCCCAGCTCTCCGGCCTGTCCCGGATGTGCCCGCCGCCGATCCCGGAGCCCGCGGCCGTCGCGGTCTTCGCCGGCGACCACGGCGTGCACGCCCAGGGCGTCACCCCCTGGCCGCAGGAGGTCACCGCCCAGATGGTGGCCAACTTCCTCGGCGGGGGAGCGGTCTGCAACGCCTTCGCCAACCAGGTGGGCGCCGAGGTCTGCGTCGTCGACGTCGGCGTCGCCGCCGAACTCCCGGCCACCCCCGGTCTCCTGCCGCGCAAGGTCCGTCCCGGCACCGGCGACTTCACCACGGGTCCCGCGATGAGCCGCGAGGAGGTCCTGGCGGCGATCGAGGTCGGTGTCGAGACCGCGCGCGACCTGGTCGCGGCGGGCAACAAGGCGCTGCTCACCGGTGAGATGGGCATCGCGAACACCACCGCGTCCGCCGCCCTGATCGCGGTCTACACCGGCGCGGACCCGGCCGAGGTCACGGGCCGGGGGACCGGCATCAACGACGAGACGCACGCCCGCAAGGTGGACGTGGTCCGCCGCGCCCTCGCCCTGCACGAGCCGGACCCGGAGGACCCGATCGGCGTCCTCGCGGCGGTCGGCGGCCTGGAGCACGCGGCCCTCGTCGGCCTGATCCTGGGAGCGGCCTCCCTGCGCACCCCGGTCGTCCTCGACGGCGTCTCCACCGGAGCGGCGGCGCTCGTGGCCCGGGCGATCGCGCCCGAGGCCCTCGCGGCCTGCATCGCGGGCCACCGCAGCGCCGAGCCGGGACACGTGGCGGCCCTCAACAAGCTGGGCCTGCGCCCCCTGGTGGACCTGGACCTCCGTCTCGGCGAGGGGACGGGCGCGCTGCTCGCCCTCCCGCTGGTGCAGAGCGCGGCCCGCGCGATGCACGAGGTGGCCACGTTCGACGCCGCGGGAATCACCGAGAAGTAGTACCCCCTCGCGCGCCGCCCCGCCCGGCGGGGCGGCGCGCGAGGCCGCCCCCGGCACGCGGAGCGCGGCCCGCGACGGCGCGCGGCACCGGTCGCGCGGTGTCCGGACACGAGTCCGACCGGCCCCGCGCCGCCCCTGCCACGGGGAGATTCGTCACGGAGTGGCATCCCCGGGCCACCGATATCGTGTGACGGACGAACCGCGTCCCACCAGCCGCTCCACCGCCGCAGCGGCCCGCACCCGCCACGTCCCGAGGAGCCGCTCACCCATGGCCAAGAACGCCGAGCCCGTCGAGCCCGCAGAGAAGGCGGCGCACCCCGCCTACCCCGTCGGCCTGCGCCTCGCCGGCCGCCGCGTCGTCGTCCTCGGCGGCGGCCAGGTCGCCCAGCGCCGCCTCCCCGCGCTGATCGCGGCGGGCGCGGACATCACGCTGATCTCGCCCTCCGCGACCCCGTCCGTGGACGCGATGGCCGAGACGGGCGAGATCACCTGGATCAGGCGCCGGTACGAGGAGGGCGACCTCGCCGGGGCCTGGTACGCCCTGGTCGCCACCACCGACCCGGCCGCGAACGCCACCGCCTCCGCCGAGGCCGAGCGCTCCCGGATCTGGTGCGTGCGCTCGGACGACGCGGAGGCCGCCACCGCCTGGACCCCGGCCACCGGCCGGGGCGAGGGCGTCACGGTGGCGGTGCTCACCGGCCACGACCCGCGCCGCTCGGCCGCCGTGCGGGACGCGATCGTGGAGGGCCTGCGGGACGGCTCGCTCGCGGCCCCGCAGCACCGGGCCCGCGCCCCGTTCGTGGCCCTGGTCGGCGGCGGTCCCGGCGACCCGGACCTCATCACGGTGCGCGGCCGCCGGCTGCTCGCGGAGGCGGACGTGGTGATCGCGGACCGGCTCGGCCCCCGCGACCTGCTCGACGAACTGCCCCCGCACGTCGAGGTGATCGACGCGGCGAAGATCCCGTACGGCCGGTTCATGGCCCAGGAGGCCATCAACGACGCGCTGATCGAGCACGCGAAGGCGGGGAAGTCCGTCGTCCGCCTGAAGGGCGGCGATCCCTTCGTCTTCGGCCGGGGCATGGAGGAGGCGCAGGCGCTCGCCGCCGAGGGCATCGCCTGCACGGTCGTCCCGGGCATCTCCAGCTCGATCTCGGTCCCGGGCGCGGCCGGCATCCCGGTCACGCACCGGGGAGTGGCCCACGAGTTCACCGTGGTCAGCGGCCACGTCGCCCCCGACGACCCGCGCTCCCTGGTGGACTGGGCCTCGCTCGCCAAGCTCACCGGCACCCTGGTGATCCTCATGGGCGTCGACAAGATCGGAAGGATCGCGGAGACGCTCATCGCCCACGGCAAGGCCCCGGAGACCCCGCTGGCCCTGGTCCAGGAGGGCACGACGGCCGCCCAGCGCCGGGTGGACGCGACGCTCGCGACGGTCGCGGAGACCGTCCGCGCGGAAGAGGTCCGTCCGCCGGCGGTCATCGTCGTCGGCGACGTCGTCAGGGAGAACCCGGACCGCCCGATCGGCTAGGAACGCCCCCCGGGGGAGCGACCCCGGACAGACCCCCACCGACACCCCACCCGGACAAGGCAGTATCACCCCGTGGCCGAACCCCTCACGATCGACACCCCCGACGACCCGCGCCTGCGCGACTACACGGACCTGACCGACGTTGAGCTGCGCCGCAGACGCGAACCGGCCGAGGGCCTGTTCATCGCGGAGGGCGAGAAGGTCATCCGCCGGGCCCTGGCGGCCGGGTACGAGATGCGGTCCATGCTGCTCTCGGCCAAGTGGGTCGACACCATGCGGGACGTCATCGACGACACCGGCGCGCCGGTGTACGTGATCGATCCGGACCTGGCGGAACGCGTCACCGGCTACCACGTGCACCGGGGCGCCCTGGCGTCCATGCGGCGCAAGCCCCTCCCGGACGCCGCCGGACTGCTCGCCGGCGCCCGCCGGGTCGTGGTCATGGAGTCGGTCAACGACCACACCAACATCGGCGCCATCTTCCGCAGTGCCGCCGCCCTCGGCATGGACGCCGTCCTGCTCTCCCCGGACTGCGCGGACCCGCTCTACCGGCGCTCGGTGAAGGTCTCCATGGGCGCGGTCTTCTCCGTCCCGTACGCCCGCCTGGAGAACTGGCCGCGGAGCCTGGAGACCGTACGGGAGGCGGGCTTCGACCTGCTGGCGCTCACCCCGGCGGAGGAGGCGGTCCCCCTCGACGAGGTGGCCCCGCACCGGCTGGACCGGGTCGCGCTGATGCTGGGCGCGGAGGGCGAGGGCCTCTCGGCGCGGGCCCTGCGGGCCGCCGGCACGTGGGTCCGCATCCCGATGGCCCACGGCGTGGACTCGCTCAACGTGGGCGCGGCGGCGGCCGTCGCCTTCTACGCGGTGACGGCGGGCCGGCCGGTGTCCTGAGGGAACCCCGCCCGCACGAGGGCGGGTCAGCCCTGAAGGGCCTGCGCGGCGGCGATGCCCAGGGCGACGACGAGGGTCACGACCACGAAGACGAAGAGCCGCTGGCGCAGCAGCCGGGGGTTGGCGGGGCGGCGGCCCGTCGAGGTGGAGCGGGCCCCGGGCCGGGTGCCCGGACGGGACTGCGGCCCCCGCGAACCCCCGGTCCCCGGCCCGGCGGAGGGACGCGACGACGGTCCGGGCCCGCGTCCCCGACCCCGTTCCCCCCCGGGCGCGCGCCCGCGCGTGTCCCGTTCGGTGTACCGCTCGGTCGGCCGGGCGGCGCTCCGCTCCTCGGCCCGCTCCCGCTGCACGGGCGGCCGGGCGGCCGGCAGCCCCTGCGCCTCGCGCGCCGCGATCTCCTTGAGCCGCATCGACAGCTGGAGCGTGCTGGGGCGGTCCTCGGGGTCCTTCGCGAGACAGGCCCTGATCAGCGGCGCCAGCGCGTCCGGCACGCCGTGCAGCTGCGGCTCCTCGTGCACGACCCGGTAGAGCATGACCTCGGAACTCCCGTGCCCGAAGGGCGAGTCGGCCATCGCCGCGTACGCCAGGGTGGCACCGAGCGAGAACACGTCGGTGGCGGGGGTGACGGCCGCGCCGCGCACCTGCTCGGGGGCGAGGAAGCCGGGCGACCCGACGGCCGTGCCCACATGGGTCAGGGTGCTGGCCCCCGTGGCCCACGCGATGCCGAAGTCGATGATGCGGGGGCCCTTGGGGGAGAGCAGGATGTTGGACGGCTTCAGGTCCCGGTGCACCACCCCGGCCTCGTGGACGGCGACCAGGCCCTCCGAGAGCGCCGCCCCGATCGTGGCCACGTCGGCGGCGCGCAGCGCGCCCTCCTCCGCGACCCGGTCGTGCAGGGAGGGGCCGGGCACGTACTGGGTGGCGAACCAGGGGCGGTCGGCCTCCAGGTCGGCGGCGACCAGCCGGGCCGTACAGCCGCCGCGGATGCGCCGGGCCGCCGACACCTCGCGGGCGAACCGCGACCGGAACTCCTGGTCCTCGGCGAGGTCGGGACGGATCACCTTCAGCGCCACCCGCTGACCACGCCGGTCGGACCCCAGGTACACGACACCCATCCCGCCGGCCCCCAGCCTGCGGTGGAGCCGGAACGACCCGACGATCCGCGGGTCCTCGCGCCGGAGCCGCATCATCGCCATGTCCGTCCCCTCGTCCGTTCGACGTGGCACAGCTTACGTAGTGGCGCCCGCACGCGCTCATAGGCCGCGCCCTCGCACCGGGACCGATTGTCGGCACGGGGCGGGCTCCCGGGACCCGGCCCCCTCCCCGTCGCGGCCAACCGCCGTCCCCGAAAACCCACTTGACGGAGCGTTCCGTACGCCACCCGCCGTCCGGGAGGGTGGCCTCCCGGCCCCGCCGGCCCGGACACACCTCCGACGATCAAGGAAGTGAGCGATGTCACGCCCTTCTCCACCCGTCCGGCCCCTTCCCGCGTCCCCTCCGGGAAGACCCCGGGAGGCGCGTCCGCGTCTCCACCCAGGGGAGTACGCCGCGCGGGCGGGCGTCATCCTCCGGGAGGCCCGCAAGCCGGTACGCGGGCATGACGCCCCGGCGCCCCCCGCTCCCTAATGTTGTCGTCACGCGGCAGGTGCGGCACTCGTCCCCCGAGGTCACGCACCTGCCGCGCCACACGACGGGAGAGGAACCATGGCGCACACGACACCCCGGCCCCCGGGCCACCGCCACCCCCTGGTGGCCACCGCCATGGTCCTTCCCCTCGCGGCCCTGCTCGTGGTCGTCTTCGGCGGCTGGGAAGCGGTGGTCACACAGGCGTCGTCCGTGGGCGTGATGCTGGGGCGCTGAGCGGCGCCCCCGGTCCGGGAGAGCGGCCCGGGCCGGAGCATCCGGCCAACAGCCCCGTGGGGACGGGGGTGCGGCGGGCGACAGCGCGGGGCCGGTCGGCCGGGGAGCCGACCGGCCCCCGCGCGTTCCCGCTCCGCTTACGGGCCCCCGCGCCGCCGCGGGGCGGACCACCCGGCCGGTGCCGGACGCCGCCCGCCCCGTACGCTCCCGGCGTGACCCCCTCCGTCCCGCCCCTGCCCGACCGGCTCGCCGCCCTGGCCCGCGCCGCCGCCCATCCGCCGGGCGCCCCCTGCCGCTGCGCGGACGGCCTCGCCGGGGTCCTCGCGGACCGGGACGACGGGACGGTCGTACGCCACGGGGCGCTCGTCGCCAAGGCCCACGCCCCGGGCACCGACCCCGAGGCGCACCGCGCCCGTCTCGCGCTGGCCGCCCACCCGGCCGTCGCCGACGTGTTCCTGCCGCCCCTCCCACCGCCGCCGGACGCCCCGGACGCACTCGACGGACGTCCCGTCACCCTCTGGCCGTACGGTCCGCCCGTCGATCCGGACGACCCCGACGCCGCCCCTTGGGAGGAGGCGGCCCGGCTGCTCGCCCGGCTCCACCGCACCCCGTGCCCGCCGGAGGCCGGCGGGCTCCCGGCGGCGCGGGCACCGCTCAAGGCGGCGCTCGCGGTGGAACGGATGTGCCGGACGGCGCCGGACCACCCGGCCGCGACCGCGGTCCTCGGCGCCTGGCGGACGGTCCCCGAACGCCCCGCGGAGGCGCCCCGGCTGCTCTGCCACGGCGACTTCCACCTCGGCCAGCTCGTCCGCTCCGGGAGCCCCCGCCCCCCGGCCGGTCCGCCGCCCTGGCGGCTCATCGACGTCGACGACCTCGGGCTCGGCGACCCCGCCTGGGACCTGGCCCGCCCGGCCGCCTGGTTCGCCGTCGGCATCCTGCCCCCGGAGATCTGGGCCCGTTTCCTGGACGCGTACCGGGAGGCGGGCGGACCGGCCGTGGGCGCCGACCCCTGGGACCGGCTCGACACACCCGCGCGGGCCCTGACGGCACAGACGGCCGCCCTGGCCCTCGTGAAGTCCACGGCCGGGCGCCGACCGCTCGACGAGGTCGAACAGATGATGGTCGACGCCTGCGTCCGCATCGCCGGGCATCGAACCGGGTAGGCGTCCTCGGCGTCCCCGTAAGGTGAAGCCATCATTCGAACGGCAATGTCAGGGAGTTGAGCCGAGCATGCAGTGTCCCAAGTGCCATGCCGCCATGCACACGTACAACCGCAACGGCGTCCAGATCGAACAGTGCAGCGGCTGCCGGGGCATCTTCCTGGACTACGGCGAGCTGGAGGCGCTGACCCGCCTGGAGTCCCAGTGGGTCCAGCAGGCCCCGCCGGCCCCGCCCGTCCCCGGGGGCTACCCGGCGCAGCCCGCCCCCGCCGCCCCGGCCTGGGGAGCCCCGCACCACGGCGGCGGCCACCACGGCGGCGGTCACTACCGCCAGCGCGGCTTCGGCCGGATGCTCTTCTCCTCCTGAGGAGCCCCGGTGTCCTGAGCGGACCCGGCGACACGGACCGGCCCCGGCGGGGCGCCGGCCCGTGTCGCCGGGTCCGGCGGCGGACACCAAGGAGCCCACGTCCGCTGTCGGCGGCCGGGGGCTCCTTGCTGCGTGCGCGATACTGGGATTGAACCAGTGACCTCTTCCGTGTCAGGGAAGCGCTCTCCCGCTGAGCTAATCGCGCGGGCCGGGCACGAGGTGTCCGGAGGTACGGCGTACTGCGTGCGCGATACTGGGATTGAACCAGTGACCTCTTCCGTGTCAGGGAAGCGCTCTCCCGCTGAGCTAATCGCGCGGGGGACCCGAAGGTCCGGTGGACGATACTGGGATTGAACCAGTGACCTCTTCCGTGTCAGGGAAGCGCTCTCCCGCTGAGCTAATCGTCCTTGGAGGTGGAGACGGGATTTGAACCCGTGTAGACGGCTTTGCAGGCCGTTGCCTCGCCTCTCGGCCACTCCACCAGGAGTGAATACGGGGGTTCGGGAAGATCCCCCACATCGAGCGGACGACGAGATTCGAACTCGCGACCCTCACCTTGGCAAGGTGATGCTCTACCAACTGAGCCACGTCCGCTTGTCGTTTCCGGCCCGCTTGCGCGTCCCGGCGACGTGTTGAACTCTAGCGGATTCCCGGGCCAGTACAAAAACGCGTTTCCGCAGCGTGCTGACCTGCGGACCGACCGGGGCGCCGGCCGGGGCGGGCCGGGCGCCGCCCCGGAGGGTTCGCGCGGCGTTCACCGCCGCGCCGCCCGGGTCGCGCGGGGTCCCCGCCGCACGCGATCCGGTGCCGCCCTCCCGTCCGGCCTGGGGCACGTGCCGGACACCGCCGGGCAGACGGGACTTTCGGCGCACGCCCTAGACTCGACGTGTGCACGACCTCGCCCCCCTGGCCCGTTTCGGCGGCCTCGTCGCGACCGACCTCCGGGACGTGACCCACGACCCCGCGGCCCTGGACTCCACCGGCTTCTGGGCCGTCTGCGCGGACTTCGAGGGGCGCCTGACCTGCGCCCGCTTCGGGGACGTACGGCCGGACCCGGTGCCCCCGCCCGTGCCGGGTGCCTGGCGCGGCCCCGCCGCGGACGCCTGGACGTCCTCCCTCGACCGCGCCGCCTACACGGCGGGCGTGCGGCGCGTGCGGGAGCACATCGCGCGCGGCGAGGTCTACCAGGCGAACCTCTGCCGGGTGCTGACCGCGCCGCTCCCGGACCCGGCCGCCGCCGACGTGGACGCCCTCACCGCGCTCCTCGCCGCGGGCAACCCGGCCCCGTACGCCGGAACGATCCGCCTGCCCGCCCACGGCGTGGAGATCGCCACCGCCTCCCCGGAGCTCTACCTGCGCAGGGAAGGGGCCCGGATCTCCTCCGGCCCGATCAAGGGGACCGGCCGCACCGCCGCCGACCTCCTGCCCAAGGACCACGCGGAGAACGTGATGATCGTCGACCTGGTCCGCAACGACCTGGGACGCGTCAGCGAGACCGGCTCCGTCACCGTCCCCGCCCTCTGCGCGGTCGAGGAGCACCCCGGCCTCGTCCACCTCGTCTCCACGGTCGACGGCCTGCTGCGCGAGGACGCCGGCTGGCCCGAACTGCTCGCCGCCACCTTCCCGCCCGGATCGGTCACCGGCGCCCCCAAGTCCAGCGCGCTGCGGATCATCGGGGCGCTGGAGACCGCGCCCCGGGGTCCGTACTGCGGAGGCGTCGGCTGGGTGGACGCCGACGCGGGCACCGGCGAGCTGGCCGTCGGCATACGCACCTTCTGGATCGACCGCCCCGAAGGCGTGCTGCGCTTCGGCACCGGTGCCGGGATCACCTGGGGCTCCGACCCGGAGCGCGAGTGGGAGGAGACCGAGCTGAAGGCGTCCCGGCTGGTCGCGATAGCGTCGGGCGCCTACGAGTCAGGCGCCCGCGGGGCGACCGGAAAGGCCATTCCTCGATGAAACTCTGGGTCAACGGCGGTCTGCACGACGCGGAAACCGCCCGGGTCTCCGTACTGGACCACGGACTGACCGTCGGCGACGGCGTCTTCGAGACGGTCAAGGCGGAACGCGGCGAAACCTTTGCCCTCACCCTCCACCTGGAACGCCTCGCCCGCTCGGCGCGCGGCCTCGGCCTCCCCGACCCGGACCTCGACGAGGTCCGCCGCGCCTGCGCCGCCGTCCTGGAGGCCAACCCGATGGAGCTCGGCCGCCTCCGCATCACGTACACCGGCGGTCTCTCCCCGCTCGGTTCGGAGCGCGGCGACGCCGGAGCCAGCCTCGTCGTCGCCCTCGGCGAGACCATCCGCCGCCCCGACTCCACCGCCGTGATCACCGTGCCCTGGACCCGCAACGAGCGCGGCGCCCTCACCGGCCTCAAGACCACCTCGTACGCCGAGAACGTCGTCGCCCTCGCGCGGGCGCGCGAGCGGGGGGCCTCCGAGGCCCTCTTCGCCAACACGGCGGGGCGGCTCTGCGAGGGCACCGGTTCCAACGTCTTCGTCGTGGTCGACGGCCGCCTCCTCACCCCGCCCGTCTCCTCCGGCTGCCTCGCGGGCATCACCCGCGCCCTCGCCGTGCGGTGGACCGGTGCGGAGGAGGCCGATCTGCCGCTGGAGGTCCTGGAGAGCGCCGACGAGGTCTTCCTGACCTCGACGCTCCGCGACGTGCAGGCCGTGCACCGGGTCGACGGGCGCGAGCTGTCGCCCGCTCCCGGGCCGGTGACCGCCAAGGCGATGCGGGTCTTCGAGGAGTACGCGGCCCGGGACCGGGACCCGGTCCTCGGCTGAGCCGGGGCAGGGAGCCGCGGCCCGCGCGAAAACACGATGACGGACGGGCCGCGGGGCGGGTAGAACACCTCTGATGACCACCACCCTGCGGCCGGCCGGGCCGCTTCAGGAGTCGCCCGACGGCGGCCGTTCCCGTACCTACGACGTGTGCGTGAACAGCCGCCGCGTCGGCTCCGTCCGCCTCGCCACCGACCCCGCCTTCGGCGCCGCCTCGGGGGTGATCGAGGACATCCGGATCGACGAACCGGACCGGGGCCGGGGCCGGGGCACGGTCGCCGCGCTCGCCTCCGAGGAGGTGCTGCGGGGCTGGGGCTGCGTCCAGGTGCGGGTGTCGGTGCCCGCCGGCGCCGGGACGGCGCTGCGCGCGGTCCGCTCGCTCGGCTATGCCGAACGCAGCCGGAACATGGTCAAGGAGCTGTCCGGCGCCCCTCCCGTGCTGCCGGAGGGCACCGAGATCCGGCTGATGGACGCGGCCGGGTTCGCCGTGTGGGAGGCGCGGGCCCGGGACGCCTTCGCGCGGAGCTGGATCGAGCGGGGCGTCCCCGAGGAACAGGCCCGCGCCAAGGCCGAGAGCAGCCACCGCGCGCTCCTCCCCGACGGTCTCGCCACCCCCGGCACGGCGATCCACGTCCTCGTCCGCGACGGGCGGCCCGTCGGCTCCCTGTGGACCGGCCGGACCGAACTCGAACCGGGGCGGCGGGCGGCCTACGTGTACGACATAGAGGTCCGGGAGGAGGAGCGCGGGCGCGGCCACGGCAGGGCGCTCATGCTGCTCGCCGAGCGGGTCGCGCGGGAGGCCGGGGAGACCCTGCTCGGACTGCACGTCTTCGCGGACAACACCCCGGCGGTCCGGCTCTACGAGTCGCTCGGGTACCGCACGACCCACGTCAACAGCGCCAAGTCGCTGGTGTGACCCGGCCGCCGGGGCGCCCCGCCGCCCGGTCCGCCCCTCGCGGACCCGGGCGGACGGGCGCGCGCCCGGTTCCTCAGGCGCCCAGGAGGCGGTCGGCGATCGTCCCGATCCGCTCCCGCAGGCCCTCCTGGCTCTGGCCGCCGTCCAGGCGTTCGCCGCCGATGACGTAGGTCGGCGTGCCGGTCACCTTGATCGCCCTGCCCTCCGCCTCGTCCGCGTCGACGGTCAGCAGGTGCCGGCCGTCGATCAGCGCGGTGTCGATCTCCTCGGCGTCCAGGCCGAGCCCGGCCGCCACCTCCAGGAGGACCGGTTCGCCCCGCTCGCCCAGCTCGGCGGTCCTGGCGAGCAGCGCCTCCGTGTACGGCCAGCCCTTCCCCTGCGCGAACGCCTCCTCGGCGGCCTGGGCGGCGGCGTACGCGTGCTTGTGCTTCGCCAGCGGGAAGTGGCGCAGCTGCACGTCGAGTCGGTCGCCGTACTCCTCGCGGAGCGCGCGGACGTCGTCGAGGGCCCGGAAGCAGTCGGGGCACTGGAGGTCGAACCACGCCTCCAGGACGACGGGGGAGGCGGGTGCGGTGGTGGAGTCACTCATGGCAGCAGTCTCCCTCACCGGGACCGGGGGAGGAGATCCCGGCCGGGACGACCCGGAGATCTCCCTGAGACCGGCCGCGGGGCATGGCCCCGGGCGGTGGTGGCGTGCAGGATGGAAGGGACGTATCACCCGGACCTGGAGGACCAGCATGCTCGCCGAGACCATCTGTTCCGCGGTGTCCGCGGCGGGCCTGGGCATCGCCGCGATCACGGCGTACCGGAAGCGCTTCCTCGCCGCCGCCCGGATCGCCGCCTACGCGCTGGTGCCGCTCGGCCTGGTGATGACGGGAGCCGTCGCCTGGGTCGCGGACGCGTTGTCGTTCAGCCCGGTGGTCTGG
The DNA here is from genome assembly GCF_042892575.1 of Streptomyces sp. NPDC001744. Lineage (NCBI taxonomy): Bacteria > Bacillati > Actinomycetota > Actinomycetes > Kitasatosporales > Streptomycetaceae > Streptomyces > Streptomyces sp. NPDC001744. Next base: position 68,728 of record NZ_JBIAUG010000025.1, on the reverse strand, counting down.
GCGGGCTTCGGCGTGCTCGGCGCCGCCTGGCTCCTCCTCCTGTCCACCCGGGCCGTCGAGCGGCGCCGGGCCGGCCGGCCGGGGGTCGCCGGGGGAGCGGAGCCGAGAGCCGTGGCCCCGGGCGCCCCGGTCCCCTCGCGGACCGTCACCGCGAAGCCGCGCTCCGCCCCGTCGGCGGACGACGACTTCGGCGACATCGAGGCGATTCTGAAGAAGCACGGAATCTGATCGCTTCTGATGATTCCGATGTCCGTCCCGGTTCGGTGAACCACGGGAAGGAGTGAACGACCCCCGCTCCGGGGTGGTTTCCGGAATTTCGGGTGTGCGGTGTGCGCGATCATCCCCCCGAGATGCCGGATACCTCGCGGGACCTCGTCCCCGCCCCCACCGATGCTTCCGCAGACGCCCCCGGCGTCGGCGAAGAGCCGCGCGGCTGCCTGTTCGCGCTCTCCCAGCCGCCGTTGATGATCTTCCTCGGGGTGATCGGATGCCTGCTGCTCATGGCCGCCGTGCACGACCTCTTCGTGCTGTGACCCCCGCTCGCGCCCCCGCCGCCGTCCACCGCCCCGCGCGTCCGGCCGGGCGGGTCAGCCCCCCGCCTCCTTGCGGCGCGCCCGGTACGCGGCCACGTGCAGCCGGTTCCCACAGGTCCGGCTGTCGCAGTAGCGGCGCGAGCGGTTGCGGGAGAGGTCGACGAAGGCCCGGCCGCAGTCCGGCGCCTCGCAGCGCCGCAGCCGTTCCTGCTCGCCCGCCACGACGATGAACGCGAGGGCCATGCCGCAGTCGGCCGCGAGGTGGTCCGCCACCGAGGCGCCCGGCGCGAAGTAGTGCACGTGCCAGTCGTAGCCGTCGTGGTCGGTGAGCTGCGGGGTGGTGCCCGCACCCGCCACCAGCTGGTTGATCAGGGGGGCGGCGATCCGGGCCTCGGGGGCGGAGAAGACGGCCGCGAACTTCTCGCGCACCGCGCGCACGGCCCGCAGGTCGTCGGGGCCGAGGGTGCCCACGTCGCTGATCTTGTGCGCGTGGACGAAGTCGTGGAGGCCCCGGAGATCCGCGAGGGCGTCGTCGCGGTCGCCCTGCGGCGCGGTGTTCATCAGATCGACGACGGTGTCGAGGGCGATCCGGGTGTCGTGAGGGATCAGCACGATTCGCTCCCTGGCCTGCCGCGGGCGGGCGCCCGTGGAATGGCGCTGACTTTAGCGCGACCGGGAGGACGGCACCGGCGCCCACCGCCGCGCCGGCTGCGCGGCGGTGGGCGCCGGATGACGTGCCTGGGAGCTGCCCGCGCGGCGCCGTCTCCCCGAGTCGGACGGCGTCGTGCGGGCCCCTGCCTGGTTCAGCTGTCGGCCAGGATGTGGGAAAGCTCCGTATCGAGGTCGAAGTGCCGGTGCTCGGTGCCCGGTGGCACGGCGGCGTCGGTCCGCTTCAGGAACGACTCCAGGGCCCGCGCCGGGGCCTCGAGCAGGGCTTCTCCCTCGGGGGAGCTCAACGCGATGCAGACGACTCCCTGACCGTGACTACGGGACGGCCAGACGCGGACGTCGCCCGTGCCGGTGGGCCGGTGCAGCCCCTCGGCGAGAAGGTCGCGGGCGAAGACCCACTCGACCGTCTCCTCGGCTCCGGTGTGGAAGGTGGCGTGCACGGCATAGGGATCGGCCGTGTCATACCGCAGGCCCGCGGGTACAGGCAGTGAGGACTCGCTCGACACAACGAGGCGCAGGTGCAGCTCGCAGCTGACCGTGGTGTTCATAAGCGCCAGGGCCTTTCGCTCAGTGTGCGCTCGGGGATTCGCACGTCGGCGCAATCGACATGCCACCTCTGGTGCTGTTGTAAACCCCTCTGTCTGGTTTGCGGGCGTTCAGGTAGCTCGTCTGGGCGTGTGTAACTATGGGTAATGCCATCGTTCCGGCTGTGGCCCCGGGTCCGGTAGGTTGGGCCCATGCATGCGGAGAGTGACGAGCGCGCCGAGGAGTCGGCGGCCGGCCAGGGGGCCGAACTGGGTTCCCGCGCGCCGGAGTTCATCAAGGCCCGCCGGACCCTGCACCTGAGCTGGCAGGTCGGCGTCTTCATCGTGGGGCTCGCCGTGGTCGGCGCCGGCGTGGTCATGCTGCCGCTCCCCGGCCCCGGCTGGCTGGTCATCTTCGGCGGCATGGCGATCTGGGCGACCGAGTTCGTCTGGGCGCAGCTCGTGCTCCGCTGGACCAAGCGCAAGGTCACCGAGGCCGCCCAGCGGGCCCTCGATCCCAAGGTCCGCCGCAGGAACATCGTCCTCACCACCGTCGGCCTGGTGATCGTCGCCGTCCTGCTCGGCGTCTACCTCTGGAAGTTCGGCCTCGTCATGCCGTGGAAGATCGACGAGTGACCCTCCGGCGGTTCGGGAGCCCCGCTGACATGGGGTAACGTATGCGGTGCGCCCGGGCGATTAGCTCAGTGGGAGAGCGCTTCGTTCACACCGAAGAGGTCACTGGTTCGAACCCAGTATCGCCCACCACCCGGACCGAAGGCCCGGAGACGATCACCGTCTCCGGGCCTTCGGCGTTCCCCGGTCCCCTCACCGCATCCGCGCCAGCCGTTCCCGCAGCCTCCGGGCGTCCCGCAGCCGCTGCTCGTACGTGGCGCCCACCGCGAGCAGCAGCAGTCCGGCGAGGGCGGGCGGCAGCCAGCGCGGCAGCGCGCCGACCACCTGCACCACGTACGGGGCCAGCTCGTGCAGCCCGTCCAGGGCGAGCGCCGCGCCGCCCAGCACCAGGAGCGCCTGGAGCCGGAACCGCGCGCCGGCCAGCGTCACCGCGAGCGCCGCGATCCCCAGGACCAGCGGGCGCGTCCACCCCGGGTCCGTCCACGCGGCGCCGAGGCTCGGCAGCAGCGTCACCGCGAGACCGGGACCGTACGCCGTCCAGGAGGACACCTCCGGGGCGCGCCGCCGCCGCAGGAACCCGACGACGAGGGCCGGAACCGTCACCGGGAGCGTGTGCGCCTCCGGGGCCGTCACGTCCCAGGCCCCCAGCCGCACCCAGGTGGCCGTCAGGAACAGTCCCGCCGCCGCCCAGGAGGCGAAGCGGCGCCGCTCGGGCCGGAGCGCCGTCGCCGCCGCGATCACCCCGCCGAGCGCCAGGACGAGCGCCAGGAACGCGGGGCGGGACCCGGCCGGACCCAGGGCCGCCAGGCCCACCGCCGCGCCGGTGATCTCGACCGGCAGGGCCACCGGCCGCGCCCGGGCGCCGACGGCGGCGGTCGCCGCCGGGACGAGGAGCAGGGCGAGCGCGGTCCAGTGGTCCTCGAACCCGCGGGCCGCCGCCACCGCGCACACCAGCCCCGCCGCCGCGAGCACCGCCCCGCAGGCCGAGACCGCCCGGCGCGTGCCCGTACCGAGGACGGCGACCGCGGTGAGGAGCGCGAGCACCGCCGTGAGCGCGGCGAACGTGGCACCCCGCACGTCCAGGGCGAGCGCGAGCGCCCCCGCGGCGGACACCAGCCCGCCCGCGTACGCGAGCCGCCCGAGGACGTCGCCCGGCTCCGTCGTGCCGACCCGCGGGAGCGTCCGGCCGGGCCGGGAGGCGCCGGGACCGGCCGCCGGCCCAGACGCCGGGGGCCAGGACGGATGCGGGGACGAGGGCGGGACCGGCGGCGGCGCGGCGGGACCGGCGGCCGGCGGCACGGCGGCCTCCGGGGCCCCCGCCGCCGGAGCGTCCGTGCTCCCGGGCGCTCCGGGCGCTCCGGGCGTCCGGGGCCGGGACAGGCCGCGGGCCGTCGTCCCGGGCCGGACCGCGACCCACAGGGCCGCCGCCGCCGTCAGCAGCCGGAGGGCGAGCGCCGCCGCGTACGGCAGGTCCAGGGAGACCGGCAGGGCCGTGAGGAGCGACCAGGCCAGGACGAGGGCCCCGCACCGCGCCGGGAGGCGGGGGACGGCCGCGAGCGCGGCGGCGGCCACCGCCAGGACCAGGAGGGCCGTCGCCGGGTACGGGGCGAGGAGGGGCTCGGCGTGTTCGCCCGACCAGACGCCCGTCGTCCGCACCGACGGCCCCAGCGCCCCCGTCACGACCGGCGGCAGCGCCCACAGGAGCCCGAGGCCCGCCGCCGACGCCCCCGCGGCCGCCAGACCCGTCCGGACCCCGCGCGGCAGCCGGGCGCCCGCGCCCGTCCGCCACACCGACGCCAGGACGAGGGCGCACAGCACGTACCCCGGGACCGTCCAGTCGGCCGGGAGCGCGGACCGCAGCAGGCCGCCGGGGGCCGCCACCACCGCCAGACCGGCGACGACCGAGGCCGCCACCGCCCACGAGGGCGCCCGCCACGCCGCGTACAGGCACGCCGCCGCGCCCGCCAGGAGCAGCGGCGCGCCGCTCCACGGCGAGGAGAGGGAGAGCCAGCCACCCGTCAGGAACGCCCAGCCGCCCAGTGCCGCCCCGCCCGCGCCCGCCGTGATCCGGACCGGCAGCGGACGCGCCCGCAGGACCACCGCCCCGTCCGCCACCGCCGTGACGAGCGCCGCCCAGGCGAAGGCCGTCGGTCCCCCGCCGGCCGCGAGCACGCCCAGCGGCAGCGGCAGCTGTGCGGCGGCCGCGGCCGCCGGCAGCGGGACGCGCAGCCGGGGGAGTGCCGAGCCGTACGCCGCCCACGTCCCCGCGAGGACCGCCGAGGCCGCCGCCGCGTACGCGGTGCCGTCCGTCCCGGACAGCGCCGCCCGGTGCAGCGCGTACGCGTCGAGCACGGTCAGGGCCAGGCCCAGCGCCGCCACCGCCCCGGCCGTCGACACCAGGCCCCTGCGCAGCAGCGCCACCGGCGCCGCGAGCGCCGCGCCGGTCACCACGGCCAGGACCGCCGCGCGACCGCCGATCCCCATCGCCCCCCAGCTCACCAGGGTGAACGCGACCGCCGCGATCGTCAGCAGCGTGCCCCCCAGCGTCAGCAGCACGTTCTGCGCGCTCCGCGGCGTCGAGTCCGCCGCCGGCGCCGCCTGCGGCATCGGCGGCACCGGGTACGGCGACGCCGCCCGGACCGGCTGGTACAGGATCTGGATCAGCCAGGCCCGCCGGGTCAGCAACTGGGTCCGGCGCGCTTCGAGTCGGGCCAGTTCGCGGTCGACGAGCACCAGTTCGTCCGCGGGAGGCAGGGTGTTGTCCATGTCCGGAGTGTCGTCCCGGGTCCGGCGGCCGGAAAGGGGCGTCCGTACTCAGATCCCCGTCTGAGTACACCCAGACTGGGGTCATGGACTGGTCCCGCTACCGATTCCGCTGCGTCTGGCGGCTCGCCGCCCCGCCCGAAACCGTCTACGCCGTCCTCGAACGGGCCGAGGAGTACCCCCGCTGGTGGCCGCAGGTCCGCGAGGTGGTGCCCGCCGAGGACGCCCCCGAGACCACCGGCACCGCCCGCTTCCGGTCCTTCCTCCCGTACGACCTCGTCGTCACCGTCCGCGCCCTGCGCCGCGACCGCGCGGACCGGGTCCTGGAGATCGGCCTCGGCGGGGACCTGGAGGGCTGGGCCCGCTGGACCCTCACCCCGGAGGGGACCGGCACCCGCGCCCTGTACGAGCAGGAGGTCGAGGTCCGCGCCCGGCTCCTGAGGGCGCTCGCCGTCCCCGGCAGACCCGTCTTCCGCGCCAACCACGCCGTGATGATGCGCGGCGGGAGACGGGGGCTCGCCGCCCACCTGCGATCGGTTTGAAGGAAGGACGGAAGTGCCTGTATGGTTCAACCCGTTCCCGGGCGATTAGCTCAGCGGGAGAGCACTTCGTTCACACCGAAGGGGTCACTGGTTCGATCCCAGTATCGCCCACCGGGAGAGGCCGGCCCGTCGAAAGACGGGCCGGCCTCTGTCATGCGCGCGGCCGCGCGGATCACGCCGCGGTCCGCAGTTCCGGGCGCAACGGCCACGAGGGGTCCACCGCCTCCGGCGTCCCCTGCCGTGCGAACCACGCCTGGAGCCCCCGCGCCTGCGCCGCGTGCCACACCGCCTGGAGCGTGTGCAGCTCCGCCGGGGTCAGCCGCTCCAGACGGGACGAGAAGCGCCGCGCCACCGCCCGTACGACTTCCATCGCGGCCGTCGCGTCCGCCGCCGCGTCGTGCGCCCCCGTCAGCTCCACCCCGTAGTGGGCGCACAGGTCGGTGAGCGTCCTGCGGCCCTTCCGGTAGCGGTCCAGGTGCTTGTCCAGGACCCGCGGGTCGAGCACGCACAGCGGCGCCCCCGCCAGGTAGTCGCCGAGGGTGGACGCCCGGTGCCGCCGCAGCTCCCGGTCGAGGAGCGTCAGGTCGAACGGCGCGTTCATCACCACCAGCGGACGCCCCGTCGCGGTCTGTTCGGTCAGTGCCCGCGCCACCTCCTCCATCACGGGAGCGGGCCACCGGCCGTTCCGCCGGAGGTGATCGTCCGTCAGGCCGTGCACGGCGGTGGCCTCCGCGGGCACCGGCATGCCCGGGTTCACCAGCCAGCGCGTCACGCGCGGACGCGCCCCCGCCGCGTCCTGTACGACGAGAGCGGCCGAGACGATCCGGTCGCCCTCGACGTCGACTCCCGTGGTCTCCGTGTCGAAAGCGGCCAGGGGCCCTTCGTACCAGTGCAACGTCATCCCCGAACTCCCTGCGCCCGTGCGGCAGATGGCCAACCCCCTGCCCCGAAACGGTGATACCCGGACTGTTTGCGCCGTACGCGGACCGGTCACAACAGAAGGGACGGGGAAGGAAGACGACATGGCGCTCGCCCAGCCCGGGGCGGGTGGGCCCCCGCCCGGGCGGGCGGCACCGGCCCGCGGCTCACTCGCCACCACCGCCTGCATGGAGACCCTCCAGGTGGGATACCTGCACGCCGTCGCCGCCGCGGCCGGCTGCTCGCTGTCCCAGCCCTTTCCGGACAACGGCATCGACTGGCACGTGAGCCACAGCGCCCCCGGGCACACCGTCGACGACGAGGTGACCATCAAGGTGCAGCTCAAGTGCACCTACCAGATACCGCCGCGCCCCTCCGGGAGCGCCTTCTCCTTCACCCTGGACAACGACCACCTGGTGAAGCTCGCCCGGACCCCCGTGTCGGTGCACAAGATCCTGGTCGTGATGCTCGTCCCGAGGTCACGGGAGGACTGGCTGAGGGCGAGCCACGACCGGCTCGACCTGCGGCACTGCTGCTACTGGATCAACCTGGCCGGACACCCGGTCACGGGGCGGCGCCGGACCACCGTGCGCGTGCCGACGGCACGGATCTTCGACGACCGGGCGCTCTGCGAGATCATGACCCGGGTCGGCGTGGGAGGGAGACCCTGATGCACCGGCCGACCGACGACCCCGGCCCCGACGACCCCGGCCCCGACGACCCCGGCCCCGACGACCCCGGCCCCGGCGGCTCCGGGGGAGGGGAGGGCGGAGGCGGGTACGGCCCGGCCCTCCCGCCCCGCCCCCGCGCGGTGCCCGGACCCCGCCCCGGGCTCCCCGCCCCGCCCGCCGGTCCCTGGGACGGCGCCCGGGGCGCGCCCGACCCCGGCCGCGTCGATCCGCGCGTCCTCGGCGCCCTGCTCGCCCGCCACGGCTGGCGGCGGCGCGGCGGGGTGCCCGGCCGCTACGGCCGCTGGACCCCGCCCGGGGGCGCCGCCACCAGCCTCCTCGTCCCCGAGAGCCGCGCCTTCCCGGACTGCGAGGACCTGCTCGGCGAGGCCCTCACCGCCCTCGCCCGCGGCACCGCCCCCTCCGCCCGCGAGATCCTCACCGGCGTCGCCGTTCCCAGCGACGAGGTCCGCTGGTGGCGGGACGTGCCCCCGGGCCCGGCCGGAACCGTCCCCTGGACCGTGCGGGACCAGCTCGGCTCGGCCGCCCGCCGGCTCCTTCTCGCCGGGGCCCTCGCCGTGTGCGACCGGGCCGGCTACCACGGGGCCCGGCACCGGCGCCAGGCCCGGAGTTCCCTGGAGACCGTCCTCGTCGGAGCGGCCCCCGGCGGGCACGGCCTCACCGCCTTCCTGCCCGTCGACCCCGGCCGCCCGCTCGCCGTCCGGCTCCACCACGCGCTCCACGCGGCCCGCGAGGCCACCGACTACCGGCGGGCCACCGGCGGTGCGGAGGCGTTCGACGCCGCCGTCGGGGCGGGCGTCAGCCACGAACTCACCGAGGCCCTGATCGCTCTCGTCCGGGGCACGGAGGGCGCCCGCGTCGCCCTGGAGTGGGCCCCGGCCGCCGGGCCGCCCGAGGGGTGCGCCGCCCGCCCCGAACCCGTCGAGTTCTCCCCCGGCGACCTGCCGGCCCTGCGCGAGGCGAGCGCCCGTTACCTGGCCGGCGAGCCCTCCGTACCGGTCCGCCTCACCGGCGCCGTCGTCCGCATGCGCCGCTCCGGCCCCCGGGGCGAGGGCACCGTCCGGCTGCGCGTCCTCGGCGGCGCTGAGGTCCCGCACGTCCGCGTCGTCCTCGACGAGGAGGCGTACCGCACCGCCGGCCACGCCCACCTCGTCGGGCTCCCCATCCGCGTCTCCGGCCGTCTGGAGAGCCGGGGCGGCTTCCGCCGCCTCACCGGCGCGTCCGGCGTCGTCCCCGTCCAGGTCGACGAGACCGAGCGGGACCGCCTGATGAAGGCGCTCCACGAGAACCTGGACTTCTTCGGGGAGGCGTGCGGACCGGAGGACTGAGGGGCGGAGCGACCGGCCGGCCGGAATTCCGGGGACGGGTGCGGGGCGGAGCCCGTAAGATCGGCGGTGCGCGGCACCTCGTCTCTGTCGCGCGCCACCGGCGCCGGCACCTCGTGTCTGTCCGCGCCCCGATGTATGGAGTACCCGTGTCCGATGTCCGTGTGACCGTCCAGTCCGCTTCCGAACCGGAGGAGAGGACGGTGAGCGCGGGCACCACCGCCGGCGCCCTGTTCGCCGACGACCGTACGATCGTCGCCGCCCGCGTCGGCGGTGAGCTGAAGGACCTGTCGTACGAGCTCGCCGACGGCGACGTCGTCGAGGGTGTCGGGATCTCCTCCCCGGACGGTCTCGACATCCTGCGCCACTCGACCGCCCACGTCATGGCCCAGGCCGTGCAGGAGCTCTTCCCCGAGGCCAAGCTGGGCATCGGCCCGCCGGTCCGGGACGGCTTCTACTACGACTTCGACGTCGACCGGCCCTTCACCCCCGAGGACCTCAAGGTCATCGAGAAGAAGATGCAGGAGATCCAGAAGCGCGGGCAGCGGTTCGCCCGCCGCGTGGTCTCCGACGAGGCGGCCCGCGAGGAGCTGGCCGACGAGCCGTACAAGCTGGAGCTCATCGGCATCAAGGGCGCCGCCTCGGCCGACGACGGCGCGAACGTCGAGGTGGGCGGCGGCGAGCTGACCATCTACGACAACCTCGACGCCAAGACCGGCGAGCTGTGCTGGAAGGACCTCTGCCGCGGTCCCCACCTGCCGACCACCCGGAACATCCCGGCGTTCAAGCTGATGCGGAACGCGGCCGCCTACTGGCGCGGCAGCGAGAAGAACCCGATGCTCCAGCGCATCTACGGCACCGCCTGGCCGTCGAAGGACGAGCTGAAGGCGCACCTCGACTTCCTCGCCGAGGCCGAGAAGCGCGACCACCGCAAGCTGGGCAACGAGCTGGACCTCTTCTCCGTCCCGGACGAGATCGGCTCCGGCCTCGCCGTCTTCCACCCCAAGGGCGGCATCATCCGCCGGGCCATGGAGGACTACTCGCGCAGGCGGCACGAGGAGGAGGGCTACGAGTTCGTCTACACGCCGCACGCCACCAAGGGCAAGCTGTTCGAGAAGTCCGGCCACCTGGACTGGTACGCCGAGGGCATGTACCCCCCCATGCAGCTCGACGAGGGCGTGGACTACTACCTCAAGCCCATGAACTGCCCGATGCACAACCTGATCTTCGACGCGCGCGGCCGCTCCTACCGCGAGCTGCCGCTGCGCCTGTTCGAGTTCGGCACCGTGTACCGGTACGAGAAGTCCGGCGTCGTCCACGGCCTGACCCGGGCCCGCGGCTTCACCCAGGACGACGCGCACATCTACTGCACCCGCGAGCAGATGGCGGACGAGCTGGACCGCACCCTCACCTTCGTCCTGAACCTGCTCCGCGACTACGGCCTGACCGACTTCTACCTGGAGCTGTCCACCAAGGACCCGGAGAAGTTCGTCGGCTCCGACGAGGCGTGGGAGGAGGCCACCGCGGTCCTCCAGCAGGTCGCCGAGAAGCAGGGCCTCCCGCTGACCCCCGACCCGGGCGGCGCCGCGTTCTACGGACCGAAGATCTCCGTGCAGGCGCGGGACGCCATCGGCCGCACCTGGCAGATGTCGACCGTGCAGCTCGACTTCAACCTGCCGGAGCGCTTCGACCTGGAGTACACCGCGCCGGACGGCACCAAGCAGCGCCCGGTCATGATCCACCGCGCGCTGTTCGGCTCGATCGAGCGGTTCTTCGCGGTGCTCCTGGAGCACTACGCGGGCGCGATGCCGCCGTGGCTGGCGCCCGTGCAGGCGGCCGGCATCCCGATCGGCGACGCGCACGTCGAGTACCTCCAGGACTTCGCGGCCGAGGCGAAGAAGCTGGGGCTGCGGGTCGACGTGGACGCGTCCTCCGACCGGATGCAGAAGAAGATCAGGACCTGGCAGAAGCAGAAGGTTCCGTTCATGATCATCGTCGGTGACGACGACATGGCGGCCGGAACCGTCTCCTTCCGCTACCGCGACGGGTCGCAGGAGAACGGCATCCCGCGCGAGCAGGCGCTGGCGAAGCTCGTCGACGTGGTGGAGAGCCGCGCCCAGGTGTGACGGGGGCCCCGCGTGAGCGGGGCCGTTCGAAAGGCGCACGAGCACGAGGCGTCGTGCTCCCCGCCCGCGCGGGGGTCAGGCCCCCGGGGGATCCCCCGGGGGCCTTCCCGCGTCCGTCCGCTTCTCGTCCGTCCGCTTCTCGTCCTCCCGCGTGAACGCCTGCACCAGCCAGGACGAGAACGAACCCGTCACCGCCCCCAGCAGCGCCAGGCTGCAGGCCATCAGGCCCACCGCCGTCACCCGGCCGGCCGGGGTCACCGGGGAGACGTCCCCGTACCCCACCGTCGCCAGCGTCGAGCAGGCCCACCACACCGAGTCGCCGAAGGTGAGGATCGTGGCGCCGGGGGCGTCCACCTCGTGGTGGTAGACCGTGAGCGCCCCCGCGAAGCCCAGCAGGGCCACGCTGAGGCCCGAGTAGACCATCACGCGTCCGTAGAGACCGAGCCTCGGCTCGCCCCGGCGGCGCCGGATCCGCTCGTACACCTTCACCGTCCGCACCGGACGCAGCAGGGGGAGGAGCACGACCAGGGTGTCGAGGGGGTGGGTGCGCAGGAAGCGGAACGGGGAGAGGCCGCTCAGCCGGAGCCGCACCAGGTAGTCCACGACGAAGAAGGCCCAGGTGGTGAGAATGACCGTGAGGCAGACGCCGTGCCAGACCGGGGGGAGCCGGCGGGCGAGGACGTGGACGGCGTAGCCGGTGAGGTAGACGAGGGAGGCCACGGCGAGGGGGACCTCCATGCGGCGGTCCCAGCGCTCCTGCCGGGACGGTGTCGGCGGCCTGTCGCCCGCTGGCCTGTCGCTCATCGGACCAGCATGGCCGCCGTACGGATCCGTCGCCCCGGCGACACGTTCCGAACGGACGACGCAATATGCTGCACAGCATGACGACTGAGCCGGAGCAGCAGATCGGAGTGGGGACGCAGGACGCGTTCCAGCGCCTGTGGACGCCTCACCGGATGGCGTACATCCAGGGCGAGAACAAGCCGACCGGGCCGGGTGCCGAGGACGGCTGTCCCTTCTGCTCGATTCCGTCGAAGTCGGACGAGGACGGGCTGGTGATCGCGCGCGGCGAGAGCGTGTACGCGGTGCTCAACCTGTACCCGTACAACGGCGGCCACCTCATGGTCGTTCCCTACCGGCACGTCGCCGACTACACGGATCTGGACGCGGCGGAGACGCTGGAGCTGGCCGCCTTCACGAAGCGCGCGATGGTGACGCTGCGGGCGGCCTCCGGCGCGCACGGCTTCAACATCGGCATGAACCAGGGCGCCGTCGCGGGTGCCGGGATCGCCGCGCACCTGCACCAGCACGTGGTGCCCCGCTGGGGCGGGGACACCAACTTCATGCCGGTCGTCGGCCACACGAAGGTGCTGCCCCAGCTCCTCGCGGACACCCGGAGGATGCTGGCCGACGCCTGGCCGTCCGGCGTCTGAGCCGTGGGGGGGGGGGGGGGGGGGGGGGGGGGGGCGGGCGGGCGCGGCCGCGCGGGCGCGGCGGGGGGGGGGGGGGGGGGGGGGGCGGGGGGGGGGGGGGGGGGGCGGGGGGGGGGGGGGGGGGGGGGGGGGGGGGGGCCCCCCCCCCCCCCCCCCCCACGGCCACGTCAGGCGTCGTAGACGTCGGCCTTCTTGGGACTCGCCTCCTGGACGCCGCCGCTGAGGGCGAGCGAGCGGTTGGTGAAGCGGTCCGTGTCGACGTTGTGCTCGTCGAGGACCTTGATGGTGGCGTTGTGGACCGCGCGCAGGACCGGCGTCGCCATGCGGATGGCGTCGTCGGCCATGAAGCGGTTCCTCCAGAGCGGACCGGCCCAGACGTGACGCAGGCCGAAGGGCTCCGGCAGGACGAGCTTGCCGCCGAGGAACTCCAGGACCGGCGGGAACCAGGTGAGCGGGGCGCGCACGGCCGTCCGCACGACGTCGTCGGTGGTGGTCAGCGGCAGCTTGACCTCGCGGGTCTCCCAGAAGCGGACGGACTTGGAGACCACCTTGGTCTTCGCCGCCGGCTTCTGGGTGAAGAGGCCGTGGACGGGGCCGAGGGCGTGGCCGGTGACCTCGACGCGGAGCGTGTGGTGGAGCGAGGTCACGGTGACCATCATGGTCAGGACGAGGTTGCCGTCCCAGAGGGTGAACTGCACGCCCAGGTAGTGGCGGTTGCCCGCGCCGAACTGCTGTTCGTTGCAGATGCGCTGTATCTCGTGGGGCTTCACCTGGTAGTGGACGATGCTGTCGCCCTCGGGGCGGCTGACCTCGTCGGCCCCCTCGCCGACCGGGACGACGATCCAGTGTTTCACCGTCGGCTTGGGGAAGCCGCTCTTGAGCGATCCGCGCTCCAGGAGGGTGAGCTGCTCGTGGATCTTGCGGACGACGTCCCAGGCGCGGAAGTCGTGCATCTCCTTGCCGTGCTTGGGGACGAGCTCCTCGGCGAGCGTCCAGCTGCCCCAGCGGGTGCCCAGGCCGAGGATGCCCTTGGGGCCGGCGTAGAACACGATGTTGGACTGCTGCTCGGCGGAGAGCTTCTCCAGGTTCTGGCGGAGTTCCTCGGCGGCCTTCTCGCCCGGGTCGCGGGGCGCCGCCTCGGGGATCTTGGCGCCGATGCCACCGCCGCCGAGCAGGGCGCTCCAGCGTTCGCGCAGGTCGACGGCGGTCTTCTCACAGACGCGGCGGGCGAGGAACCAGCCGATGACCGGGGCCACCAGCATGGCGCGCAGATAGGTCGGCAGGACCCCGGCGAAGGGGAGCTTGAACATCACGAGCAGGGCGAGGAACCCGGCGGCGACGAGCACCGCGGTGCCCAGGAAGCTGGTGCGCCTGTTGTCGGAGCCGGCGGCGAACCGGCGGAGCTGGATGACGGCGAGCCAGAGCAGCAGGCCGGGGAGGAAGAGGAGCCCGCAGACGAGCGTGATCAGGGTCAGCCGCGCGTCCCGCTGCTTGCGGATGCGGTTGGCCGCGAGGCAGTGGACCACCACCGGCTGGGGCTCCACGCCGAAGGACTGGACGAGCGCCTTGCGGGCCCCGCCCAGCATCCGCACCTGGACGGCGTGGGAGAACGCCTCGCCGAGGTCGGGGCGGAAGAGCTTGTGCCACTTGCCCGGGGTGACCTTCGACTTGTACAGGTCGTTGTCGGCCTCCAGGATCTTGTCGACGGGGCCGTCCCGGTACGCGGCGGAGGCGAGGGCGTGGGTCGCCGCCGTCTGCGCGTCCGAGCCCTGGAGGGGGATCTGCGCCCCGAGACCGAAACCGTCCATCGCCACTGCCGCCCCCATCGAGCCGAGTCCCTGTGCGGGCTGTTTCCCAACTGCGGTGCCCGGCACACCTTCTGAGCTGGGCACCCCAGCGTAACCGGGTACCGCCCCGTGCGTCACCGGAGTGCGGGGGGACGGCCGAATGCCGCCCGCCCCGCGTGGGCGGTCATGACTGTCGGCCCGTCAGCCGCGGCTGACGGCCCGTCAGTCAGGAGCTCTTTCCGGCCCGTTCCCGGATCTTCTCCGCCAGATGCGGCGGCATCGGCTCGTGCCGGGCGTACGTACGGCCGAAGCGTCCGGTGCCGTGGGACACGGACCGCAGGTCGACCGCGTACCGCGTGATCCCGGCCTCCGGGACCTCGGCCCGCACGAGGGTCCGTCCCGGGCCCGCCCGGTCGGTGCCGACGACCCGGCCGCGCCGGCCCGACAGGTCGCTCATGACCGGGCCGACGTACTCGTCGGGGACGAGGACCTCGACCTCGTCCACCGGCTCCAGGAGGCGGACGGGGACGCCGGCGGCCGCCTCGCGCAGGGCGAGGGCCCCGGCCGTCTGGAAGGCGGCGTCGGAGGAGTCGACCGAGTGGGCCTTGCCGTCGCGCAGGGTGACCCGGACGTCCACGAGCGGGTGGCCGGTGACGATCCCGCGCGCGGCCTGCGCCCGTACGCCCTTCTCGACGGAGGCGACGAACGGGCGCGGCACCGCCCCGCCGACCACCTCGTCGACGAACTCGATGCCGCTGCCCGGCGGCAGCGGCTCCACGTCGATCTCGCAGACGGCGTACTGGCCGTGGCCGCCGGACTGCTTGACGTGCCGGCCCCGGCCGGAGGAGGCGCCGCCGAAGGTCTCGCGCAGCGCCACCTCGTACGGCACGGCGTCGACCCGGACGCCGTGGTGCTCGCGGAGGCGTTCGAGGGCGACCTCCTGGTGGGCCTCGCCCAGGCACCACAGCACCGTCTGCCCGGTGTCCGGGTTCTGTTCGAGCCGCAGTGCCGGGTCCTCGGCGACCAGCCGGGCGAGGCCCTGCGACAGCCGGTCCTCGTCGGCCCTGCCGCGGGCCCGTACGGCGAGCGGCAGCAGGGGCTCCGGCAGGGGCCACGGTTCCATCAGGAGCGGGTCGTCCCTGTCGGAGACGGTGTCACCGGACTCGGCGTGCCCGAGCCGGGCGACGCAGACGAGGTCCCCCGCGACGCAGTGCGTCACGGGACGCTGCCGTCCGCCGAAGGGGGAGGTGAGGGCGCCGGTCCGGTCGTCCGCCTCGTGGAGGTCCCGGTCCCCCCGGCTCCCTTCCCGCCGGCCGGCGGGACCGCGTCCGCAGACGTGGACGGTCTCCTCGGGGCGCAGGGTCCCGGAGAAGACCCGGACCAGGGAGATCCGTCCCACGTAGGGGTCGGAGGCGGTCTTGACGACCTCGGCCACCAGGGGACCCCCGGGGTCGCAGACGACCGGGGGCCGGTCGCTCCCGTCGGGGGCGGTGACGGCGCGCGGCTCGTGCTCCAGGGGCGAGGGGAAGCCGCGGGTGATCAGCTCCAGGAGTTCGACGGTGCCCAGGCCCTGCGCACCGCCGTCGGCGGCGGGCGCGGCCGCGAGCACCGGGTGGAAGGCGCCCCGGGCGACGGCCTTCTCCAGGTCGCCGACGAGGGTCTCCGGGTCGATCGGCCCGCCGCCGAGGTAGCGGTCCATGAGGCTCTCGTCCTCGCTCTCGGCGATGATCCCCTCGATCAGCCGGGCGCGGGCGCCCGCGACGAGTTCCGCCCGCCTCCCGTCGGGCGGCTCCTCCCGCCGCACCCCGGTGGAGTAGTCGAGGACGCGTTCCGAGAGCAGGCCGGCCAGACCGGTGACGGGCGCGCGCCCGTCGGCGCCCTCGGCGCCGCGCACCGGCAGGTAGAGGGGGAGGACGGCGTCCGGGTCGTCGTGGCCGAAGAGCCCGGCGCAGACCTCGGTCAGCTCCGCGAAGCCGGTCCGGGCGGTGTCGAGGTGGGTGACGACGATGGCGCGGGGCGTGCCGACGGCGGCGCACTCCTCCCAGGCGGCACGGGTGGAGGCGGCGACGGCGTCGGCCTCCTGGGCGGCCGAGACGACGAAGAGGGCCGCGTCCGCCGCGCGCAGACCGGCCCTCAGCTCCCCGACGAAGTCCGCGTACCCGGGGGTGTCGAGGAGGTTGATCCTGCACCCGTCCCAGTCGACCGGGACGAGCGAGAGCTGCACGGAGCGGTGGTGCCGCCGCTCGATCCCGTCGTGGTCGGAGACCGTGCCGCCGTCCTCGACCCGCCCGGCCCGGCCGACCGCCCCGGCGGTCCGCGCGAGGGCCTCGACGAGCCTCGTCTTGCCCGATCCGGAGTGGCCGACCAGCACCACGTTCCGCACGGCCGAGGGCCGGTCGGCCGCCGGAACCCCGCCGGCGGCCCCGGCGGCCGTCTTCGCCCTGTCACCCATGACGTGTTCCTCCCGACTGCTCGCGCGGCGCGAACGGGACGTGGGCGCGGGGAGCGGCGCGCCGTACGGCACGGCTCCCGCGGCGGCCCTCCGGGGCCCGGCACCGGCCCTCGTGGCGCGTGCGGCGGCCCTTCCGGCCCGGCGCCGGTGCCCGTGGCGGCCCTCCGGGCCCGGCACCGGCTTCCGTGGTGGTCCTTCGAGCTTGGCACCCTCCCCGGGAGGCGTCCATCCGTGGCGGAGGCGCCCGCCCGCCGGGCCCCGGTCCCGAGGCACGCCGACGCGAACGGGCGGGCACCCGCCGATGACCGGGGGCGCTCGTGACTACGATGGGCGGGCCGGTGGTCGTAGGGGCCGCGCGGCCCACCGAACCTCGGGAAGGCCATGCTGAACAAGTACGCGCGTGCCTTTTTCACGCGTGTCCTCACACCGTTCGCCGCGTTTCTGCTCCGCAGGGGCGTCAGCCCCGACGCGGTCACGCTCATCGGCACGGCGGGGGTGATGGCCGGCGCGCTGGTCTTCTTCCCGCGCGGGGAATTCTTCTGGGGCACCATCGTCATCACCCTGTTCGTCTTCTCCGACCTCGTCGACGGCAACATGGCCCGGCAGGCCGGGATCTCCAGCCGCTGGGGGGCCTTCCTCGACTCGACGCTCGACCGGGTCGCGGACGGCGCGATCTTCGGCGGCTTCGCGCTCTGGTACGCGGGCAAGGGCGACGACAACGTGATGTGCGCCGTGTCGATCTTCTGCCTGGCGAGCGGCCAGGTCGTCTCGTACACCAAGGCCCGGGGCGAATCGATCGGCCTGCCCGTCGCGGTCAACGGCCTCGTCGAGCGCGCCGAGCGGCTCGTCGTCTCGCTGGTCGCCGCCGGACTCGCCGGACTGCACGCCTTCGGCGTCCCCGGCGTCCAGGTGCTGCTGCCGATCGCCCTGTGGGCCGTGGCCGTCGGCAGCGCGGTCACCCTGGGGCAGCGCGTTGTGACGGTACGGCGGGAATCGGCCGAGGCGGACGCCGCCGCGGCCGGGGGAAGCGGGGGGACGGCATGAGCGCGCTGAAGGACCGGCTCACCGACGGCCTGTACGGCCTCGGCTGGGCGACCGTGAAGAAACTGCCCGAACCGGTGGCCGCCGGCCTCGGCCGGGGGATCGCCGACCTCGCGTGGAAACGGCGCGGCCCGCGCGTCCTGCGCCTGGAGGCCAACCTCGCGCGCGTGGTGCCGGACGCCACGCCCGAACGGCTCGCCGAGCTGTCGAAGGCCGGCATGCGCTCGTACATGCGGTACTGGATGGAGTCCTTCCGGCTGCCGACCTGGAGCAGGGAGCAGGTCGGGCGGGCGGTGGACATCAAGGACATCCACCTCCTCGAAGAAGGTCTCGCCTCCGGGCGCGGGGTCGTCCTCGCCCTGCCGCACCTGGCCAACTGGGACCTGGCGGGCGTCTGGGCGACCCGCGCGCTGGGCGTGCCGTTCACCACGGTCGCGGAGCGGCTCGAACCGGAGTCGCTGTACGACCGGTTCGTCGCCTACCGCGAGTCCCTCGGCATGGAGGTCGTGCCGCACACCGGCGGCTCCGCCTTCGGCCGGCTCGCGCGGCGGCTGCGGGCCGGCGGCCTGGTCTGCCTGGTCGCGGACCGGGACCTGTCGGCCTCCGGCACCGAGGTCACGTTCTTCGGGGAGACCGCGCGGATGCCGGCGGGCCCGGCGATACTCGCCCAGCAGACGGGCGCGCTGCTGCTGCCGGCGACGCTCTGGTACGACGGCGCCGCGGTCATGAGGGGGCGGATCCACCCGCCCGTGGAGGTGCCCGGGACGGGCACGCGGGCCGAGAAGACCGCGCTCATGACCCAGGCCCTCGCCGACGCCTTCGCCGAGGGCATCGCGGAGCACCCGGAGGACTGGCACATGCTGCAACGGCTCTGGCTCGCCGACCTGGAGGAGCGCGGCGCGGACGAGCGGGGCACGGACGGGCGGGCTCCGGAGCGGAGCGAGGGCGGGACGGCGTGAGGATCGGGATCGTCTGCCCGTACTCCTGGGACGTGCCGGGCGGCGTCCAGTTCCACATCCGCGACCTCGCCGAGCACCTCATCGGTCTCGGCCACGAGGTCTCCGTCCTCGCCCCCGCCGACGACGAGACCCCGCTGCCGCCCTACGTGGTCTCCGCGGGCCGGGCCGTCCCGGTGCCGTACAACGGCTCGGTGGCCCGGCTGAACTTCGGCTTCCTCTCCGCCGCGCGGGTGCGCCGCTGGCTGCACGACAACGCGTTCGACGTCGTCCACATCCACGAACCGACCTCGCCCTCCCTGGGGCTGCTCACCTGCTGGGCGGCGCAGGGGCCGATCGTGGCCACCTTCCACACCTCGAACCCGCGCTCGCGCGCCATGATCGCCGCGTATCCGATCCTCCAGCCCGCCTTGGAGAAGATCAGCGCCCGCATCGCCGTGAGCGAGTACGCGCGGCGCACGCTGGTGGAGCACCTGGGCGGCGACGCCGTCGTCATCCCCAACGGCGTCGACGTGGACTTCTTCGCCCGCGCCGAGCCGAGGAAGGAGTGGCAGGGCGGCACCCTCGGCTTCATCGGCCGCATCGACGAACCCCGCAAGGGCCTGCCCGTCCTGATGAGGGCACTGCCCCGCATCCTCGCCGAACGGCCCGGGACGCGGCTCCTGGTCGCCGGGCGCGGGGACGAGGAGGAGGCGGTGGCCTCGCTGCCTCCCGAGACGCGGTCCCGGGTGGAGTTCCTGGGCATGGTCAGCGACGAGGACAAGGCTCGGCTGCTGCGCAGCGTCGACGTGTACGTGGCGCCCAACACCGGCGGGGAGAGCTTCGGCATCATCCTGGTCGAGGCGCTGTCGGCCGGCGCGCCCGTGCTCGCCGCCGACCTGGACGCCTTCGCGCAGGTCCTCGACCAGGGCGGCGCGGGCGAACTCTTCGCCAACGAGGACGCGGACGCCCTCGCCGAGGCGGCGATCCGCCTCCTGGGCGACGGGGAGCGCCGCGCGGAACTGAGCGCCCGGGGTTCGGCCCACGTCCGCCGCTTCGACTGGTCCACCGTCGGCGCGGACGTCCTCTCGGTCTACGAGACCGTCACGGCCGGCGCGGCGGCGGTGGACACCGACGAACGGGCGGGCGGGCTGCGGGCGCGGCTGGGGCTGTAGCGCCCGCGGTCCGCGCCCGGCGGGACCGGGGACGGGCGGGCCCCGGGGCGTACGACCCCCCCCCGCGACACCCACGGGTCCGCGGCGGGCCGGGACCGGCGGCCGTACGCTCCCGGCGGAACCCGCCCCGCGCCGGGAGCCGCGGGGCACGCTGGGACGATGAACCCGATCACCGTGCACCGGCTCGACCTCGGGCACTTCACCCGCCCCGCCGAGGAGTGGGGCGGGCCCCACGCGCGCGTGGAGCCCGTGTTCGGCTACCTCGTGCGGCACGCGCGCGGGACGGTCCTCCTCGACACCGGCATGGGCACCGGCTCGCCGGAGACCGACGCCCACTACCGGCCGGTCCGCAGGCCGCTCGCCGTCCGCCCCGGGGACGTGGACGCCGTCGTCAACTGCCACCTGCACTTCGACCACATCGGCGGCAACCAGCGCTTCCCCGGCACCCCCGTCCTCGTCCAGCGCGCCGAACTCGCCCTCGCCCGGGCCGGCGGGCACACCATCGACTCGCTCCTTCCCGGCGTCCGGTACGAGGAGCTGGACGGCGAGCACGAGATCGCGCCCGGCGTCCTCGTCGTGCCCACGCCCGGCCACACCGAGGGGCACCAGTCGCTGTTCCTCGACCACGGCGACCGCGTGACCGTCCTCGCGGGCCAGGCGTACGACGTCGCGGGCGAGTTCGGCGTCCCGTACCGCCCCTGGCTCGGCCGGCTCGCCGAACTGGCCGCCGGCCGCCCGGCCCGTGTCCTGTTCGCCCACGACCACGCCCTTTGGGACGGCGTGCTGCCACCGCCCCGGTAGCCTGTGCGCCCGTGACCCAAACCCTCATCTGGACCGTCGCCGCGCTGATCCTCGTCGGCGTCTACCTCAGCTGGACCGCCGGGCGGCTCGACCGGCTGCACTCCCGCATCGACGCCGCCCGCGCCGCCCTGGACGCGCAACTGCTCCGACGGGCCTCGGTCACCCAGGAACTGGCCACCTCGGGGATCCTCGACCCGGCCGCCTCGATCGTGCTGTACGAGGCCGCGCACGCCGCCCGGCAGGCCGAGGAGGACCACCGGGAGGTCGCCGAGAGCGAACTCAGCCAGGCGCTGCGGGCCGTCTTCGGCGAGCCCGAGCAGATGGAACTCGTACGGGAGGCCCCCGGCGGTGAGGAGGCCGTGGGGGAACTGGCGCAGGCCGTCCGCCGGGTGCCGATGGCCCGCCGCTTCCACAACGACGCCGTACGGGCCGCTCGGGCGCTGCGCCGCCACCGCACGGTCCGCTGGCTCCGGCTCGCGGGCCACGCGCCCTTTCCACTGGCCTTCGAAATGGACGACGAGCCGCCGGTGGCCCTTGCCGATCGTCCGGTCTGACCCTCCGTAACCTGCGAAAACGATCCACCGGGTCCACATTGGCCCTTGTGGTGGACCGCGAGTGGACTGTTTCCTCGACTCTGTCGTCAACCCCCGTTGTCACCAGTGAGGTATCCGTGTCCACCACGCCTTCCACCCCCTCCCCGTCCCCCGAGACCGGCACCGCCCGCGTGAAGCGCGGCATGGCCGAGCAGCTCAAGGGCGGCGTGATCATGGACGTGGTCAACGCCGAGCAGGCGAAGATCGCCGAGGACGCCGGCGCCGTGGCCGTCATGGCCCTGGAGCGGGTCCCCGCCGACATCCGCAAGGACGGCGGCGTGGCCCGCATGTCCGACCCGAACATGATCGAGGAGATCATCGGGGCGGTCTCCATCCCCGTGATGGCCAAGTCCCGCATCGGCCACTTCGTCGAGGCCCAGGTCCTGCAGTCGCTCGGCGTCGACTACATCGACGAGTCCGAGGTCCTCACCCCGGCCGACGAGGTCAACCACTCCGACAAGTGGGCCTTCACCACCCCCTTCGTCTGCGGCGCCACCAACCTGGGCGAGGCCCTGCGCCGCATCGCCGAGGGCGCGGCCATGATCCGCTCCAAGGGCGAGGCCGGCACCGGCAACGTCGTCGAGGCCGTCCGCCACCTGCGCCAGATCAAGAACGAGATCGCCAGGCTGCGCGGCTACGACAACAACGAGCTGTTCGCCGCCGCCAAGGAGCTGCGCGCCCCGTACGAGCTGGTCAAGGAGGTCGCCGAGCTCGGCAAGCTGCCGGTCGTCCTCTTCTCCGCCGGTGGCGTCGCCACCCCCGCCGACGCCGCGCTCATGCGCCAGCTCGGCGCCGAGGGCGTCTTCGTCGGCTCCGGCATCTTCAAGTCGGGCGACCCGGCCAAGCGCGCCGCCGCCATCGTGAAGGCCACCACCTTCTACGACGACCCGAAGGTCGTCGCGGACGCCTCCCGCAACCTGGGCGAGGCCATGGTCGGCATCAACTGCGACACCCTCCCCGCGTCCGAGCGCTACGCCAACCGCGGCTGGTAACCACCCATGAGCACTCCTGTGATCGGTGTCCTGGCGCTCCAGGGCGACGTACGGGAGCACCTGATCGCCCTGGCCGCGGCGGACGCCGTGGCCAGGCCGGTGAGGCGCCCCGAAGAACTCGCCGAGGTGGACGGCCTGGTCCTTCCCGGCGGCGAGTCCACCACCATCTCCAAGCTGGCCGCGCTCTTCGGCCTCGCGGAGCCGCTGCGCGAGCGCATCGCCGGGGGCCTGCCGGTCTACGGCACCTGCGCCGGCCTGATCATGCTCGCCGACAAGATCCTGGACCCGCGTTCGGGCCAGGAGACCTTCGGCGGCATCGACATGATCGTCCGCCGCAACGCCTTCGGGCGGCAGAACGAGTCCTTCGAGGCCGGCGTCACCGTCGCGGGTGTCGAGGGGGGCCCCGTCGAGGGCGTCTTCATCCGGGCCCCCTGGGTGGAGTCGGTCGGCGCGGACGTCGAGGTCCTGGCCGAGCACGGGGGCCACGTCGTCGCCGTACGGCAGGGCCGGGCGCTCGCCACCTCGTTCCACCCCGAGCTCACCGGGGACCACCGGGTCCACGCCCTGTTCGTCGACATGGTGCGCACGGCGGGCTGATCCGATCCCGGTAGGATCTCTGGGGTTCGTTCAGGAATGGGTTACGCGAAGGAGACAGGCAGATGTCCGGCCACTCTAAATGGGCTACGACGAAGCACAAGAAGGCCGTGATCGACGCCAAGCGCGGCAAGCTCTTCGCGAAGCTGATCAAGAACATCGAGGTCGCGGCCCGCACGGGCGGCGCCGACCCCGACGGCAACCCGACGCTCTACGACGCCATCCAGAAGGCGAAGAAGAGCTCGGTGCCGAACAAGAACATCGACTCCGCGGTCAAGCGCGGCGGCGGCCTGGAGGCCGGCGGCGTCGACTACGCCACGATCATGTACGAGGGCTACGGCCCGAACGGCGTCGCGGTGCTCATCGAGTGCCTCACCGACAACCGCAACCGCGCCGCCTCCGACGTGCGCGTCGCCATGACCCGCAACGGCGGCTCCATGGCGGACCCGGGCTCCGTCTCGTACCTGTTCAACCGCAAGGGCGTCGTCGTTCTCCCCAAGGGCGACCTGACCGAGGACGACGTCCTGGACGCGGTGCTCGACGCGGGCGCCGAGGAGGTCAACGACCTCGGCGAGTCCTTCGAGGTCGTCAGCGAGGCCACCGACCTGGTCGCGGTCCGCACCGCCCTCCAGGAGGCCGGCATCGACTACGACTCCGCCGAGTCCAGCTTCGTCCCGACCATGCAGGTCGAGCTGGACGAGGAGGGCGCGCGCAAGATGTTCAAGCTGATCGACGCGCTGGAGGACAGCGACGACGTGCAGAACGTCTTCGCCAACTTCGACGTGTCCGACGAGGTCATGGCGAAGGTCGACGCCTGATCGCGCTCTTTCCGCAGCGGGCCGACGGGGACACGCTCCCGTCGGCCCGCTGCGTTGTCGGTGGCAGCCGATAGCCTGCTCAAACAGGAGATCGAAGAGAGGGGGCGACGTGCGCGTACTCGGAGTGGACCCCGGGCTCACCCGGTGCGGCGTCGGCGTCGTCGAGGGCGTCGCCGGCCGGCCCCTGACCATGCTCGGCGTCGGCGTGGTGCGGACGCCCGCGGACGCCGACATCGGCATGCGCCTGGTCGGCATCGAGCGGGGCCTGGAGGAGTGGATCGACCGCTTCTCCCCCGAACTCGTCGCCGTGGAGCGGGTCTTCAGCCAGCACAACGTCCGTACGGTGATGGGCACCGCCCAGGCCAGCGCGGTCGCCATGCTCTGCGCCTCCCGGCGCGGCATTCCGGTCGCCCTGCACACCCCCAGCGAGGTCAAGGCCGCCGTCACCGGCAGCGGCCGCGCCGACAAGGCCCAGGTCGGAACGATGGTGACCCGGCTGCTCCGGCTCTCCGAACCGCCCAGGCCGGCCGACGCCGCCGACGCCCTCGCCCTCGCCATCTGCCACATCTGGCGGGCCCCCGCCCAGAACCGCCTCCAGCAGGCCGTCGCCGCCCAGAACCGTCTCCAGGAAGCGGCCGCACGGCACGCGTCCGCAGGGAAAGGCCGAACCCGATGATCGCCTTCGTCAGCGGCCCCGTCGCCGCCCTCGCCCCCACCACGGCCGTCATCCAGGTCGGCGGCGTGGGCATGGCCGTCCAGTGCGCCCCGGCGACCCTCGCGGGACTGCGGATCGGTGAAGAGGCCCGGCTCGCGACCTCCCTCGTCGTCCGCGAGGACTCCCTCACCCTGTACGGCTTCGCCGACGACGACGAGCGGCAGGTCTTCGAGCTCCTCCAGACCGCCAGCGGCGTCGGCCCCCGCCTCGCCCAGGCCATGCTCGGCGTGCACAGCCCCGACGCGCTGCGCCTCGCCGTCTCCACCGGCGACGAGAAGGCCCTCACCGCCGTCCCCGGCATCGGCAAGAAGGGCGCGCAGAAGCTCCTCCTGGAGCTGAAGGACAAGCTCGGCACCCCCCTCGGCAGCGCCGGCCCCGCCGGCGTCCGGCGCGCCGCCTCCGGCCCCGCGCCCTGGACCGAGCAGCTCGCCGCGGCCCTCGTCGGCCTCGGCTACGCGCCCCGCGAGGCCGAGGAGGCCGTCGACGCCGTCACCCCCCAGGCCGAGGCCGCCCTCGCCGAGACCGGCACCGCCCCCGTGCCGCAGCTGCTCCGCGCCGCCCTGCAGACCCTCAACCGCGCCCGCTGACCCCTCCGGCACACCGCCGGCCCCCGTACGAACGAGAAGGCACCACCGTGAACTGGGACGACGACACCGCCGCCGAGGCACCCGACGCCGAGGCGCGCATCGTCGGCGCCGCCGCAGAGGGTGACGACCAGGCCGTCGAGGCGGCCCTGCGCCCCAAGGACCTCAGCGAGTTCGTCGGCCAGGAGAAGGTCCGTCAGCAGCTCGACCTGGTCCTCAGGGCCGCCCGGCAGCGCGGCGCCACCGCCGACCACGTCCTGCTCTCCGGCGCCCCCGGCCTCGGCAAGACCACCCTCTCGATGATCATCGCGGCCGAGATGAACGCCCCGATCCGCATCACCTCCGGCCCCGCCATCCAGCACGCCGGGGACCTCGCCGCGATCCTCTCCTCCCTCCAGGAGGGCGAGATCCTCTTCCTCGACGAGATCCACCGGATGTCCCGCCCCGCCGAGGAGATGCTCTACATGGCGATGGAGGACTTCCGCGTCGACGTCATCGTCGGCAAGGGCCCCGGCGCCACCGCCATCCCCCTCGAACTGCCGCCCTTCACCCTCGTCGGCGCCACCACCCGGGCCGGTCTCCTGCCGCCCCCGCTGCGCGACCGCTTCGGCTTCACCGCCCACATGGAGTTCTACGACCCGTCCGAACTCCAGCGCGTCATCCACCGCTCCGCCGGGCTCCTCGACGTCGAGATCGACACGGCCGGGGCCGCCGAGATCGCCGGCCGCTCGCGCGGCACCCCCCGCATCGCCAACCGCCTGCTGCGCCGGGTCCGCGACTACGCCCAGGTCAGGGCGGACGGGGTCATCACCCGGGAGATCTCCGAGGCGGCCCTGAGGGTGTACGAGGTCGACGGCCGCGGCCTCGACCGGCTCGACCGCGCCGTCCTGGAGGCCCTGCTCAAGCTCTTCGGCGGCGGCCCCGTCGGCCTGTCCACCCTCGCGGTCGCGGTGGGGGAGGAGCGCGAGACCGTCGAGGAGGTCGCCGAACCCTTCCTCGTCCGCGAGGGCCTGCTGGCCCGTACGCCCCGGGGCCGGGTCGCCACTCCCGCCGCGTGGGCTCACCTCGGGCTCGTTCCGCCGGGGACGGCGGGCCCGGCGGCACCCGGAGGCGGACAGCAGGGGCTCTTCGGGGCGTGAGGGGCCCGGGTGACGGCGCGGAGTGTCGCCCGAGCAGGAACCACGGTGCCATGCTGGGCGTTGTTCCATCGATGCGGACTCGCCTAGACTCCGCCGATGCCGCCCTTTCTGGTCGGCGCGCCCACCCCCGAAGACCAGGCCGCGGGTTCTCCGTGACCGTGCGAAGGATTTCCGTCCCGTGAATAACATCGGCATGCTCCTCCCGTTCATCGTGCTCATCGGGGCGATGTTCCTGATGACCCGCTCTGCGAAGAAGAAGCAGCAGCAGGCGGCGGAGATGCGCAACCAGATGCAGCCCGGCACCGGCGTACGCACGATCGGGGGAATGTACGCCACCGTCAAGGAGATCGGCGACGAGACCGTCCTCCTGGAGGTCGCGCCCGGCGTGCACGCCGTCTACGCCAAGAACGCCATCGGCGCGGTCCTGGAGGACTCCGAGTACAACCGGATCGTCCACGGCGACGAGGGCGACGAGGCGCAGGACTCCGACGCCGTCGTCCCGGACGACGCCTCCTCCCTGACGGGGGCCACCGACATCGCCGCCGAGGACGCCCCCAAGGCGGACCTGACGAAGAAGTCGGACGCGGTCGAGGGCCAGAAGGACGGCAAGGCCGACGGCGAGACCGACGCGAAGTAGTCGCGGCCGGGGAACACGCGCACGCCTCCGGGAGTGCGCGGCCCCGGAACGGTTCCACGTCTGCGGGGGAAGGTCCCCACACATACTTCGTGGCCACCGCGCGCACACCCGGCGCGCGGTGGTTGGACAGGGAGATACGACAGGTGGCAGCACCGAAGAAGGGCCGAAGGCCGGCGGGGGGACAGAGCCGGCCGGGCCGCGCCCTGGCACTCATCCTGATCGCCATGGTCGCGCTCACCGGCGGCATGTTCTGGTCGGGGCACACCACCCCGCGCCTGGGCATCGACCTCGCCGGCGGTACGTCGATCACGCTCAAGGCCAAGGCCGACCCCGGCCAGGAGTCGGCGGTCAACGAGACCAACATGAACACGGCGGTCGACATCATCGAGCGCCGTGTCAACGGTCTGGGTGTCTCCGAGGCCGAGGTCCAGACGCAGGGCCGCGAGAACATCATCGTCAACATCCCCCGGGGGACGGACGAGAAGCAGGCCCGTGAGCAGGTCGGCACCACCGCCCAGCTCTACTTCCGGCCCGTTCTCGCGGTGACGAGCGGGGCGCCCCAGCCCGCGCCGACCGCCGGTTCCTCCGGCTCTCCCACGGCCCCTCCGGCGCCGTCCGCCTCCGGCGCGACCGCGGGCGGCAAGACGGCCGCCCCGAAGACCACCGCACCTCCCCAGGGCCGCGCGCTCACCGAGGCCCTCAGGGCCCCGACCCCGACCCCCACCGGAAGCGCCCCGGCCTCCGCGACGCCGAAGGCCACCGGCACCCCCGCGGCGACCCCGGCTCCGGACCCCGCCGCCGCGGCCCTCGAGCAGAAGTTCACCGCGCTGAACTGCCTCGACCCCAAGCAGCGCTCCGCCGCCGGCCAGGGCGTCAAGCCGTCCGAGCCCACCGTGGCCTGCGGCGAGGACGGGCCGGGCGCGTGGTCGAAGTACATCCTCGGCCCGGCCGAGGTGGAGGGCCGTGACGTCGACGACGCCAAGGGCGTCTTCGACCAGCAGCGCGGCATGTGGATCGTCACCATGGACTTCACGGACGCCGGTTCGAAGAAGTTCCAGGCGATCACCGGCAAGCTGTCCTCGCAGACCGACCCGCAGAACCGGTTCGCGATCGTCCTGGACGGCGAGGTCGTCTCGGCCCCCTCGGTGCGCCAGACGCTCAGCGCCAGCGCCGAGATCTCCGGCAACTTCAACCAGCAGTCCGCCCAGGACCTCGGCAACATCCTGTCCTACGGCGCCCTGCCGCTCTCCTTCCAGACCCAGAGCGTCGACACCGTCACCGCCGCGCTCGGCGGCGACCAGCTGGAGGCCGGCCTGATCGCCGGCGCCATCGGTCTCGCGCTCGTCGTGATCTACCTGGTCGTCTACTACCGCGGCCTGTCGCTGATCGCCATCCTCAGCCTCGGCGCCTCCGCGCTCCTCACCTACGTGATCATGGCCCTGCTCGGCCCGGCCATCGGCTTCGCGCTGAACCTGCCGGCCGTCTGCGGCGCCATCGTCGCCATCGGCATCACCGCGGACTCGTTCATCGTCTACTTCGAGCGCATCCGCGACGAACTCCGCGAGGGCCGCACGATCCGTCCGGCCGTCGAGCGCGCCTGGCCCCGGGCCCGTCGCACCATCCTGGTCTCCGACTTCGTGTCGTTCCTGGCCGCGGCCGTGCTCTTCGTCGTCACCGTCGGCAAGGTCCAGGGCTTCGCGTTCACGCTCGGTCTGACCACCCTGCTCGACATCGTCGTGGTGTTCCTCTTCACCAAGCCGGTCATGACCCTGCTCGCGCGGACCAAGTTCTTCGGCAACGGTCACCCGTGGTCCGGTCTGGACCCGAAGCGCCTCGGCGCCAAGCCGCCGCTGCGCCGCACCCGCCGCACCACCGCCCCCGCCGGCCCTGTCGACCCGAAGGAGGCGTGAGATGTCGAAGCTCGGCGATCTCGGCGCCCGACTCCACCGAGGTGAGGTCGGCTACGACTTCATCGGCAACCGCAAGCTCTGGTACGGCCTGTCCGTCCTGATCACCATCACCGCCATCGTCGCCCTGGCCGTCCGCGGCCTCAACATGGGCATCGAGTTCCAGGGCGGCGCCGTCTTCACCACCCCGAAGACGGACGTCTCCGTCAGCCAGGCCCAGGAGTACGCGGAAGAGGCGTCGGGCCACGACGCGATCGTCCAGCAGCTCGGCAACGGCTCGCTGCGCATCCAGGTCGGCGGCCTCGACACCGACAAGTCCGACCAGGTCCGCTCGGAGCTGGCCAAGGACCTCAAGGTCGCCGAGAACAAGATCGCGGCGGAGCTGGTCGGTCCCAGCTGGGGCGAACAGATCGCCAACAAGGCGTGGACCGGCCTCGGGGTCTTCATGATCCTCGTGGTGATCTACCTGGCCATCGCCTTCGAGTGGAGAATGGCGGTCGCGGCGCTCGTCGCCCTCGTCCACGACCTCACCATCACCGTGGGCATCTACTCCCTGGTCGGCTTCGAGGTCACCGTCGGCACCGTCATCGGCCTGCTGACGATCCTCGGTTACTCGCTGTACGACACCGTCGTCGTCTTCGACTCCCTCAAGGAGTCCACGAAGGACCTCACGAAGAAGCAGGCCCGCTTCACCTACAGCGAGCTGGCCAACCGTTCGATCAACGGCACCCTGGTCCGTTCGATCAACACCACCGTCGTCGCGCTGCTGCCGGTCGCCGGCCTGCTCTTCATCGGCGGCGGCGTCCTCGGCGCCGGCATGCTCAACGACATCTCGCTGTCGCTGTTCGTGGGCCTCGCCGCCGGCGCGTACTCGTCGATCTTCATCGCCACCCCGCTCGTCGCCGACCTCAAGGAACGCGACCCGGCGATCAAGGACCTCAAGAGGCGCGTCCTGGCCAAGCGGGCCGCCGCCGCCAAGGACGAGCGGGCGGACGGGACGGACGCGTTCGGCGACGGTGCCGAGACCGCCGTCGTCGGCCCCCGAGCCGGCCGCCGGGGCCGTACCGAGGAGCACCGAGGATGACCGCGGGGGCCCCGGACGTCACCGGCCTCCTGCTGAGCCGCATCCGCGACGTGCCGGACTACCCGAAGCCGGGCGTGCTGTTCAAGGACATCACGCCGCTGCTCGCGGACCCGGAGGCGTTCGGCGCGCTCACCGACGCCCTCGCCGGGCTGTGCTCCGCGCACGGCGCGACGAAGGTCGTCGGCCTGGAGGCCCGCGGCTTCATCCTGGCCGCGCCGGCGGCCGTCCGCGCGGGCCTGGGCTTCGTCCCGGTCCGCAAGGCCGGCAAGCTCCCCGGGGCCACGCTGCGCCAGGCGTACGAGCTGGAGTACGGCACCGCCGAGATCGAGGTGCACGCCGAGGACCTGGCGGCGGGCGACCGCGTCATGGTCATCGACGACGTCCTCGCCACCGGCGGCACGGCCGAGGCGTCCGTCGAGCTCATCCGCCGCGCGGGCGCCGAGGTCGCGGGCGTCGCCGTCCTCATGGAGCTGGGCTTCCTCCCGGGCCGCGCCCGTCTGGAGCCCGCCCTGAAGGGCGCTCCGCTCACGGCGCTGATCACCGTCTGACGCCGGGTCTCCACCCGCGCGGGGCGCTCCGGGAATCACCGGGGCGCCCCCGTCGTTTTCCGGAGTGCCCCGGTCCGGTGCCCCGGTCCGGTGCGCCGGGGCGGACGCCGCGGGCGCCCCGGGCGCCCGTCCCCTCCGGGCGCGTGAGCGGGGCGGGACACGGCTCGATACGATGGACTTCCGGGCCTGACCGGGGGACCCGGAACCTCCCCCAGACCCCGTCCGGGGGGACCCCAGAGGAGCGCTCTTGCCAGACGAGGCCCAGCCACTCTCCGCCGCGCAGCCCGACCCGAAGGCCGAAGAGGCCGCGCCGGGGACCGGGGCGCCACGGAACGAGCCCGCGGAGGCCGGGCCCGCGCCCGCCGCCGCGTCCGAGCCGGCCTCGCCCGCGCGCCCCGCACCGGCCCCGCCCGCCCGCTCCGGCGGCTCCTCCAACCGCGTCCGCGCCCGCCTCGCCCGCCTGGGCGTCCAGCGCTCCTCCCCGTACAACCCGGTCCTGGAACCGCTCCTGCGGATCGTCCGTTCCAACGACCCCAAGATCGAGACGGCCACGCTCCGCCAGATCGAGCGGGCCTACCAGGTCGCCGAGCGCTGGCACCGGGGCCAGAAGCGCAAGAGCGGCGACCCGTACATCACGCATCCGCTCGCCGTCACCACCATCCTCGCGGAGCTGGGCATGGACCCGGCGACCCTGATGGCCGGGCTCCTGCACGACACCGTCGAGGACACCGAGTACGGCCTCGACACCCTGCGCCGGGACTTCGGCGACCAGGTCGCGCTCCTCGTCGACGGCGTCACCAAGCTCGACAAGGTCAAGTTCGGCGAGGCCGCCCAGGCCGAGACCGTCCGCAAGATGGTCGTCGCCATGGCCAAGGACCCGCGCGTCCTGGTCATCAAGCTCGCGGACCGCCTGCACAACATGCGCACCATGCGCTACCTCAAGCGGGAGAAGCAGGAGAAGAAGGCCCGCGAGACGCTGGAGATCTACGCCCCCCTGGCCCACCGCCTCGGCATGAACACCATCAAGTGGGAGCTGGAGGACCTCGCCTTCGCGATCCTCTACCCCAAGATGTACGACGAGATCGTCCGGCTCGTCGCCGAGCGCGCCCCCAAGCGGGACGAGTACCTCGCGGTGGTCACCGACGAGGTCCAGGCCGACCTGCGCGCCGCCCGCATCAAGGCCACCGTCACCGGCCGCCCCAAGCACTACTACAGCGTCTACCAGAAGATGATCGTCCGCGGCCGTGACTTCGCGGAGATCTACGACCTGGTCGGCATCCGCGTCCTCGTGGACACCGTCCGCGACTGCTACGCGGCCCTCGGCACCGTCCACGCGCGATGGAACCCGGTCCCCGGCCGGTTCAAGGACTACATCGCGATGCCGAAGTTCAACATGTACCAGTCGCTGCACACGACGGTCATCGGACCCAACGGCAAGCCCGTCGAGCTCCAGATCCGCACCTTCGACATGCACCGGCGCGCCGAGTACGGCATCGCCGCGCACTGGAAGTACAAGCAGGAGGCCGTCGCCGGCGCCTCCAAGGTCCGCGCCGAGGTGCCGAGGAAGACCGGCAAGGACGACCACCTCAACGACATGGCGTGGCTGCGCCAGCTCCTCGACTGGCAGAAGGAGACCGAGGACCCCGGCGAGTTCCTGGAGTCCCTGCGCTTCGACCTCTCCCGCAACGAGGTCTTCGTCTTCACCCCCAAGGGCGACGTCATCGCGCTGCCCGCCGGGGCCACCCCCGTCGACTTCTCGTACGCGGTCCACACCGAGGTCGGCCACCGCACGATAGGGGCACGGGTCAACGGGCGGCTCGTCCCGCTCGAATCGACCCTCGACAACGGCGACCTGGTCGAGGTCTTCACCTCCAAGGCCGCCGGCGCCGGGCCCTCCCGCGACTGGCTCGGCTTCGTCAAGTCCCCGCGCGCCCGCAACAAGATCCGGGCCTGGTTCTCCAAGGAACGCCGGGACGAGGCCATCGAGCAGGGCAAGGACGCCATCGCGCGGGCCATGCGCAAGCAGAACCTGCCGATCCAGCGCATCCTGACCGGCGACTCCCTCGTCACCCTCGCCCACGAGATGCGCTACAGCGACATCTCCTCGCTGTACGCGGCGATCGGCGAGGGCCACGTCACCGCCCAGTCCATCGTGCAGAAGCTGGTCCAGGCGCTCGGCGGCGAGGAGGCGGCCACCGAGGACATCGACGAGGCCACCCCGCCGACCCGCGGGCGTTCCAAGCGCCGCTCCAACACCGACCCCGGCGTCGTCGTCAAGGGCGTCGAGGACGTCTGGGTGAAGCTGGCCCGCTGCTGCACCCCCGTGCCCGGCGATCCGATCATCGGGTTCGTCACCCGGGGCAGTGGAGTATCGGTTCACCGCAGCGACTGCGTCAACGTGGACTCGCTCTCCCGGGAGCCGGAGCGGATCCTGGAGGTCGAGTGGGCCCCCACCCAGTCCTCCGTCTTCCTCGTCGCCATCCAGGTCGAGGCACTGGACCGCTCCCGGCTGCTCTCCGACGTCACCCGGGTCCTCTCGGACCAGCACGTCAACATCCTCTCGGCGGCCGTGCAGACCTCCCGCGACCGGGTGGCCACCTCCCGCTTCACCTTCGAGATGGGCGACCCGAAGCACCTGGGCCACGTCCTGAAGGCCGTGCGGGGCGTGGAGGGCGTCTACGACGTGTACCGCGTGACCTCGGCCCGCAGGCCGTAGCGAAGGAACGAGAAGGGGGCGGTTCCGGTACGCACCGGAACCGCCCCCTTCGTGACGGCCGTGTCAGCCGCCGAACTCCTCCAGGCCCTTCAGGGCCTGGTCGAGCAGGGCCTGGCGGCCCTCCAGCTCACGCGAGAGCTTGTCGGCCTTGGCGTCGTTTCCGGCGGCGCGGGCCGCGTCGATCTGCTTGCGCAGCTTCTCGACCGCGTCCTGGAGCTGGCCGGTCAGACCCGCGGCACGCGCGCGCGCCTCCGGGTTCGTCCGGCGCCACTCGGCCTCCTCGGCCTCCTGGATCGCCCGCTCCACCGCCTGCATCCGGCCCTCCACCTTGGGCCGGGCGTCACGCGGGACGTGACCGATCGCCTCCCAGCGCTCGTTGAGGGAGCGGAAGGCCGCACGGGCCGCCTTCAGGTCCGTCACCGGGACGAGCCTCTCGGCCTCGGCCGCCAGCTCCTCCTTCAGCTTCAGGTTCTCGGTCTGCTCCGCGTCCCGCTCGGCGAAGACCTCGCCGCGCGCCGCGAAGAAGACGTCCTGGGCGCCGCGGAAGCGGTTCCACAGCTCGTCCTCGTGCTCGCGCTGGGCACGGCCCGCCGCCTTCCAGTCCGCCATCAGCTCGCGGTAGCGGGCCGCCGTGGCCCCCCAGTCGGTGGAGTTCGACAGGGACTCGGCCTCCGCGACCAGGCGCTCCTTCGCCTTGCGGGCGTCCTCGCGCTGGGCGTCCAGGGACGCGAAATGGGCCTTGCGGCGCTTCGAGAACGCCGAGCGGGCGTGCGAGAAGCGGTGCCACAGCTCGTCGTCGGACTTGCGGTCGAGCCGCGGGAGGGCCTTCCACGTGTCCACGAGCGCCCGCAGCCGCTCGCCCGCGGAGCGCCACTGCTCGCTCCCGGCCAGTTCCTCGGCCTCGGCGACGAGCTTCTCCTTGGCGGCCCGCGCCTCGTCGGTCTGCCGGGCCTTCTGGGCCTTGCGCTCCTCGCGGCGCGATTCGACCGTCTCCACGAGCTTGTCCAGGCGGGCGCCGAGCGCGGCCAGGTCGCCGACGGCGTGGTGCTCGTCGATCTGGTGCCGGATGTGCTCGATCGCCGCGGTGGCGTCCTTCGCCGAGAGGTCGGTGGTCCTCACCCGCTTCTCGAGGAGGCCGATCTCGACCACCAGGCCCTCGTACTTGCGCTCGAAGTAGGCCAGGGCCTCCTCGGGGGTGCCGGCCTGCCACGATCCGACGACCTTCTCGCCCTCGGCCGTCCGCACGTACACGGTGCCCGTCTCGTCGACGCGGCCCCACGGGTCGCTGCTCACAGCGCCTCCTCACCATGATGCCGTCGCGGGGTCGTACCCCCCGGGCATCGTCCACAGTTTCCCGGCGGGCCTCGCCCGCCTTCCGCAGCGCGGCCGACGGCCCACGCTGCACACCGCCAATCTAGGCGAACCGCGGCCCGGCTGTCCGCACTCGGCGGGACCGAGATTCGACGGCCGGCGCGCGGGAGCGGACGCGCGGGCCCGCGCGTCCGCTCCGGCTCACTTCTTCGTGACGGTCGCCTTCTCGATGGTGACGGCCTTCTTCGGGGCGCCGTCCGTGGCGCCGCCCGCGACACCGGCCGCGGCGACGTCCTGGACCGCCTTGAGACCGGCCGCGTCGATCTTCCCGAAGGGGGTGTACGTCGGCGGCAGCTTGGTGTCCTTGTACACGAGGAAGAACTGGGAGCCGCCGCTGCCCGGCTGTCCGGTGTTCGCCATGGCCACGCTGCCGGCCGGGAAGGTCACCGTGCCGTCCGCGCCCGCCTTGCCGAGGCCGTCCAGGTTCTCGTCCGGGATGGTGTAGCCGGGGCCGCCGGTGCCGGTGCCCTGGGGGTCGCCGCACTGGAGCACGTAGATGCCCTGCGTGGTGAGCCGGTGGCACTTGGTCCCGTCGAAGTACTTCTTGTCCGCGAGGTGCTTGAAGGAGTTCACCGTGCGCGGGGTCTTCGCCGCGTCCATGGTGATCGTGACGGCGCCCTCGTTGGTCCTGAGCACCATGTCGTACGAGGCGTTCCGGTCCACGGTGAGCTCCGGCTCCGGGTTCGCGGACCGCGAGGGCGCCGGCGTGGAGGAGGAGGCCCCGGGGGTGGGCGTGCCGCCCGCCGCGCCGTCCGAGCCCTTCGTGCCGTCGTCGGTCAGTTTCACCGAGGCGTACACGGCGCCGCCCGCCGCCAGCACCACCGCGAGGGCGGAGGCGACGACGGTGTTGCGGCGCCTGGCCTTGCGGCGCTTCTCCTCCCGCCGCTGCTGCTGCCGTACGTACTTCTCCCTGGCAAGCTGCCGCCGCCGCTGATCGCTGCTGACCACCGGGTCCGCTCCTTGTCGCTCGTCTGTTCCCGGCCTGGCCGGATGTGCCCGTACCGTATACGGGTTGGCTGTGGAAGCGGCACCGCCGGTAGGCTCTGATCCGCCGCATTCCGTGTTTCTCGTGTTTCTTGTGTTTCTTGTGTTTCTCGTGTCCGTGAATCCCGCGCCCCCGTGCCGGACGACCCTAAGGACGAACGTGCTGATTGCCGGGTTCCCCGCCGGGGCCTGGGGGACCAACTGCTATCTGGTCGCCCCCGCCGCGGGCGAGGAGTGCGTGATCATCGACCCCGGCCACCAGGCCGCGCGGGGTGTCGAGGAGACGCTCAGGAAGCACCGGCTCAAGCCCGTCGCCGTCGTCCTCACCCACGGGCACATCGACCACGTCGCCTCCGTCGTCCCGGTGTGCGGCGCCCATGACGTCCCCGCGTGGATCCACCCCTCGGACCGCTACATGATGAGCGATCCGGAGAAGGCCCTCGGCCGCTCCATCGGCATGCCCCTCATGGGCGAGCTGACCGTGGGGGAGCCCGACGACGTGCGCGAACTCGCGGACGGCTCCGAGCTGAGGCTCGCCGGTCTGGAGTTCTCGGTCGCCCACGCGCCCGGCCATACCAAGGGGTCGGTGACCTTCAGGATGCCCGAGACCGCGGAGGTCCCCTCCGTGTTCTTCTCCGGGGACCTGCTGTTCGCCGGCTCCGTCGGACGCACCGACCTGCCCGGCGGTGACATGGACGAGATGCTCGGATCGCTGGCCCGCGTGTGCCTGCCGCTCGACAACTCGACCGTGGTGCTGTCGGGGCACGGTCCCCAGACGACCATCGGCCAGGAACGCGCCACCAACCCCTACCTCCGGCAGGTGGCCGCCGGCCTCGGGAGCCCCGACGCTCCCCGACGAGGAATGTGACGACCCACGTGAGCACCTTCAAGGCCCCCAAGGGCACCTACGACCTCATCCCGCCGGTCTCGGCGACCTACCTCGCCGTCCGCGAGGCCATCGCGGCCCCCCTGCGCCGCTCCGGCTACGGCTACGTCGAGACCCCCGGCTTCGAGGACGTGAACCTCTTCGCCCGCGGCGTCGGCGAGTCCACCGACATCGTGACCAAGGAGATGTACGCCTTCGAGACCAAGGGCGGCGACCGCCTCGCCCTGCGTCCCGAGGGCACCGCCTCCGTGCTCCGCGCCGCCCTGGAGGCCAACCTCCACAAGCGGGGGAACCTGCCGGTCAAGCTCTGGTACTCCGGTTCGTACTACCGCTACGAGCGCCCGCAGAAGGGCCGCTACCGGCACTTCTCGCAGGTCGGCGCCGAGGCGATCGGCGCCGAGGACCCGGCGCTCGACGCCGAGCTGATCATCCTGGCCGACGAGGCGTACCGCTCCCTGGGCCTGCGGAACTTCCGCATCCTGCTGAACTCGCTCGGTGACAAGGAGTGCCGTCCCGCCTACCGCGAGGCCCTCCAGACCTTCCTGCGCGGCCTCGACCTGGACGAGGACACCCTGCGCCGTGCCGAGATCAACCCGCTGCGCGTCCTCGACGACAAGCGCGAGTCCGTGCGGAAGCAGCTCACCGGCGCCCCGCTCCTGCGCGACCACCTGTGCGACGCGTGCACGGCGTACCACGCGGAGGTGCGCGCCCTGATCACCGCGGCGGGCGTCGTCTTCGAGGACGACCCGAAGCTGGTGCGCGGCCTCGACTACTACACCCGCACCACCTTCGAGTTCGTCCACGACGGCCTCGGCTCGCAGTCGGCGGTCGGCGGCGGCGGCCGCTACGACGGCCTCTCCGAGATGATCGGCGGCCCCGCGCTGCCGTCCGTCGGCTGGGCGCTCGGCGTGGACCGCACGGTCCTCGCCCTGGAGGCCGAGGGCGTCGAACTCGACCTGCCCTCCGCCACCAGCGTCTTCGCCGTCGCCCTCGGCGAGGAGGCCCGCCGGGTCCTCTTCGGCAAGGTCACCGAGCTGCGCAGGGCCGGCGTCGCCGCGGACTTCTCCTTCGGCGGCAAGGGCCTCAAGGGCTCCATGAAGGACGCCAACCGCTCGGGCGCCCGCCTCACCGTCGTCGCCGGCGAGCGCGACCTCGCCGAGGGCGTCGTCCAGCTGAAGGACATGGAGTCCGGCGAGCAGCGGGCGGTCGCCCTGGACGACCTCCTGGACGCGGTGCGGGCCGAGCTGGCCTGACCCCCGGTACGTACGGAGGGGGGCCCGGCGCGCGAGCGGCCGGGCCCTTCCTTATGTCCACCGAACGGTGGACACGGGCCTCCGTGCGGCAGAATGTCCGTGCCCAGCAGCCCGCGAGCGATGGATCGGAAACATGACGAAAGCAGCGGTGGACGACCCGGCACCCGGCACGATCGGAGCGAGCCGCGCCTTCGCCCGGCTCCTGGTGGTCACCGGCGCGGCCGGACTGCTCGCCGCCTGGGTCATCACGATCGACAAGTTCAAGCTCCTGGAGGACCCCGGCTTCACCCCCGGGTGCAGCCTCAACCCGGTCGTCTCCTGCGGCAACATCATGAAGAGCGAGCAGGCCTCGGTCTTCGGCTTCCCCAACCCGATGATCGGCCTCGTCGCGTACGGCATGGTGATCGCGATCGGCGTCGGGCTGCTCGCCGGCGCCCGCTACCGCCGCTGGTACTGGCTCGGCCTCCACGCCGGCACCCTCTTCGGCGTCGGCTTCTGCGCCTGGCTCACCTACCAGTCGCTGTACGAGATCAACGCGCTCTGCCTGTGGTGCTGCCTGGCCTGGGTCGGGACCATCGTCATGTTCTGGTACGTGACCTCGCACAACGTGCGCCACGGCGTGATCCCCGCCCCCGCGTGGCTGAGGACCTTCTTCGGCGAGTTCACCTGGGTCCTGCCCGCCCTGCACATCGGGATCATCGGCATGCTGATCCTGACCCGCTGGTGGGACTTCTGGACGAGCTGATCCCGGCGGCGTTGTCGGCGGCGTGACCTAGGCTTCATGAACGTGGAGCCCGACCTCTTTACCGCAGCCGCCGAAGAACGCCAGGAGAAGGACCCGTCCAGCAGCCCGCTGGCCGTCCGGATGCGCCCCCGCACCCTCGACGAGGTGGCGGGCCAGCGGCATCTGCTCAAACCCGGCTCGCCGCTGCGCCGGCTCGTGGGGAGCGGCGCGGGCGGCCCCGCCGGCGCCTCCTCCGTGATCCTCTGGGGCCCGCCGGGCACCGGCAAGACCACCCTGGCGTACGTGGTCTCCAAGGCGACCGACAAGCGGTTCGTGGAGCTGTCCGCGATCACTGCCGGCGTCAAGGAGGTCCGGACCGTCATCGAGGGCGCCCGGCGCGCGGCCGGCGGCTACGGCAGGGAGACCGTCCTCTTCCTCGACGAGATCCACCGCTTCTCCAAGGCCCAGCAGGACTCCCTCCTGCCGGCCGTCGAGAACCGCTGGGTGACGCTGATCGCGGCCACCACCGAGAACCCCTACTTCTCCGTCATCTCCCCGCTCCTCTCCCGCTCGCTCCTCCTCACCCTGGAGCCGCTGACCGACGAGGACCTGAAGGGCCTGCTCGCGCGGGCGCTCACGGACGAGCGGGGACTCGGCGGGGCGGTGACCCTGCCGGCGGACGCCGAGGCCCACCTCCTCCGGGTCGCCGGCGGCGACGCCCGCCGCGCCCTGACCGCCCTGGAGGCCGCCGCCGGGGCGGCGATCGCCAAGGGCGAGGCGGAGATCACCCTCGGGACGGTCGAGGAGACCGTCGACCGGGCGGCCGTGGCGTACGACCGGGACGGCGACCAGCACTACGACGTCGCCAGCGCGCTCATCAAGTCGATCCGGGGCTCGGACGTGGACGCGGCCCTGCACTACCTGGCGCGGATGATCGAGGCGGGGGAGGACCCGCGCTTCATCGCGCGGCGGCTGATGATCTCCGCGAGCGAGGACATCGGCCTGGCCGACCCGAACGCCCTGCCGATCGCCGTGGCCGCCGCCCAGGCCGTCGCCATGATCGGTTTTCCCGAGGCGGCGCTGACCCTGAGCCACGCCACCATCGCCCTGGCCCTGGCCCCGAAGTCGAACGCGGCGACGACCGCCATCGGCACCGCCCTCGCCGACGTGCGGGCTGGCCTCGCGGGCCCGGTCCCGTCGCACCTGCGCGACGGCCACTACAAGGGCGCGGCCGCGCTGGGCCACGCCCGGGGATACGTGTACCCGCACGACGTGCCCGGCGGCATCGCCGCCCAGCGGTACGCCCCGGACACGGTCCACGGCCGCCAGTACTACGAGCCCACCCGCTACGGCGCGGAGGCGAGGTACGCGGACGTGGTGGAGCGCGTGCGGGCACGGCTGCGGGGCGACGAGTAGGCCCCAGGGCTCCGGACCGTCTCCGGGATCGGGGTGTGCGCGGGGCCCGCGCGGACCCGGTACACTGGTCCGGATCGCTGCGTCCCGTGTCCGGCTCCGGTCGGCACCACCAGAACGGGACAGTCAGTCGGAGACCCGGCCCTCGGACGGGGTCTCCAGGAGCGTCGCGCACCTTCGAAGGTGTCGCGTGCCACCCATCACCCCCCGGAATCGCGGGAGCGGCGATGGGTCGTTCGCGTGCTGCACGTATGTGCCCAGACCTGGGAGCGGCTGCCCGGCAGGTCCGTCCCGTACGGACCCGGCGGGTTTCCCGGCTGCGGATGCGACCTCCCCTAACCCTGGTGAAGCCGTTTCTTTCCCACAGAGAGGTTGGTTCATGCCGAACCAGTCCCGCCCCAAGGTCAAGAAGTCGCGTGCCCTCGGCATCGCGCTGACGCCGAAGGCCGTCAAGTACTTCGAGGCCCGCCCCTACCCGCCGGGCGAGCACGGCCGCGGCCGCAAGCAGAACTCGGACTACAAGGTCCGTCTGCTCGAGAAGCAGCGTCTGCGCGCCCAGTACGACATCAGCGAGCGCCAGATGGCGCGCGCCTACGACCGCGCCAAGAAGGCCGAGGGCAAGACGGGCGAGGCGCTGGTCGTCGAGCTCGAGCGTCGTCTCGACGCCCTGGTCCTGCGTTCGGGCATCGCCCGCACCATCTACCAGGCCCGCCAGATGGTCGTCCACGGCCACATCCAGGTCAACGGCCAGAAGGTCGACAAGCCGTCCTTCCGCGTCCGTCCCGACGACGTCGTGATGGTCCGCGAGCGCAGCCGCACCAAGCCGCTGTTCGAGGTCGCCCGCGAGGGTGGCTTCGCCGCCGACGGCGAGACCCCCCGCTACCTCCAGGTCAACCTGAAGGCGCTGGCGTTCCGCCTCGACCGCGACCCGAACCGCAAGGAGATCCCGGTCATCTGCGACGAGCAGCTGGTCGTCGAGTACTACGCCCGCTGACGCGAGCGCGGTACCGCCCACGCGGTGTCCGGCCCGCCGCTTCCCCGCCCTTTCCGGCGGGGGAGCCGGCGGGCTTCCGCGTTCCCGGGGCCCGGCGGCCCGTCCGGAGGCCCGGTCCGGCTCCGCCGGGAGGACCGCTCCGCCGCACGGGACACGGAGCGTGCTCACCCCCGCGCGCTCCGTACGACCGGTTTTCGCCGCCGGTCCTCCACGGGCCGCGGGGGCGCCGACGCGGGCGGTAATGCGGTACGGCACGGCAGCCCGGGCGCGATAGGGTCGGGGGACGACTTTTCACAAGGCCCAACGACAGCAGAGAGCGGTGCAGCGTGACCGGTGGAGAGGTTGCCGGGCTCCTGGTGGCCGTCTTCTGGGCGATCCTCGTCTCCTTCCTCGCCGTGGCACTGGTGAGGCTGGCGCAGACGCTCAGGGCGACCACCAAGCTCGTGGCGGACGTGACCGAACAG
This sequence comes from Streptomyces sp. NPDC001744, assembly GCF_042892575.1. Classification (NCBI taxonomy): domain Bacteria; kingdom Bacillati; phylum Actinomycetota; class Actinomycetes; order Kitasatosporales; family Streptomycetaceae; genus Streptomyces; species Streptomyces sp. NPDC001744. The sequence goes on along the minus strand of NZ_JBIAUG010000025.1, from coordinate 27,966 downwards.
GCCGTTCCCCTGCTCGCCGACGCCTCGGCCACGGTGCGGTCGGCGCAGACCCAGCTCGACCGGGTGGACGCCATCGCCTCGGACGTCCAGGAGGTCACCTCCAACGCCTCCGCGCTCTCCACCACCGTCGCCTCCACCTTCGGCGGCCCGCTCGTCAAGGTGGCCGCCTTCGGCTACGGCGTGCGCCGGGCGCTGGGCCGGAGCCGGGACGGGGAGGGCGCCCCGCGCGCCTCCGCGCGCCGTACCGTGGTCGTCGGCCGTACCGTGCCGTTCTCGCGACCCCGGAAGCAGAAGGGCTGAGCCGTATGTTCCGCCGCACGTTCTGGTTCACGGCCGGCGCAGCCGCCGGCGTGTGGGCCACCACCAAGGTCAACCGGAAGCTGAAGCAGCTGACCCCCGAGAGCCTCGCGGCCCAGGCCGCGAACAAGGCGGTCGAGACCGGCCACCGCCTCAAGGACTTCGCCCTCGACGTGAGGGCGGGCATGGTCCAGCGGGAGGCCGAGCTGGGGGAGGCGCTCGGGCTCGACGCCGCCGACGGCGCGGACGCGGCCCGGGAGCTTCCGGAACCCCGCCGCAGGGCCGCGCTCGGCCCCGCACCCACGTACTTCACGTCCCCCACGAGTTCGTTCAACCGGAATGAGGACCACTGATGGAGTCGGCTGAAATCCGCCGCCGCTGGCTGAGCTTCTTCGAGGAGCGCGGGCACACCGTCGTCCCTTCGGCGTCGCTCATCGCGGACGACCCGACTCTGCTGCTCGTCCCCGCCGGCATGGTGCCCTTCAAGCCCTACTTCCTGGGCGAGGTGAAGCCGCCCTTCTCGCGCGCCTCCAGCGTGCAGAAGTGCGTGCGCACGCCCGACATCGAAGAGGTCGGCAAGACCACCCGCCACGGCACGTTCTTCCAGATGTGCGGCAACTTCTCCTTCGGCGACTACTTCAAGGAAGGCGCCATCAAGCTCGCCTGGGAGCTGCTGACCACCCCGGTCGAGCACGGCGGCTACGGGCTCGACCCGGAGAAGCTCTGGATCACCGTCTACGAGCAGGACGACGAGGCCGAGCGCATCTGGCGCGACGTCGTCGGCGTCCCCGCCGAGCGCATCCAGCGCCTGGGCATGGGCCCCAACTTCTGGTCCATGGGCGTCCCCGGCCCCTGCGGCCCCTGCTCCGAGATCAACTACGACCGCGGCCCCGAGTTCGGCGTCGAGGGCGGCCCGGCCGTCAACGACGAGCGGTACGTGGAGATCTGGAACCTGGTCTTCATGCAGTACGAGCGCGGCGAGGGCTCCGGCAAGGACGACTTCCCGATCCTCGGCGACCTGCCCGCCAAGAACATCGACACGGGCCTCGGCCTGGAGCGCCTGGCGATGATCCTCCAGGGCGTCCAGAACATGTACGAGACGGACACCCTCAAGGTCGTCATCGACAAGGCCACCGAGCTCACCGGCGTCCAGTACGGCAAGGCCCACGAGAGCGACGTCTCGCTCCGCGTGGTCGCCGACCACATGCGCACCTCCGTCATGCTCATCGGCGACGGCGTCACCCCCGGCAACGAGGGCCGCGGCTACGTGCTGCGCCGCATCATGCGCCGCGCCGTCCGCAACATGCGCCTGCTCGGCGCCACCGGCCCGGTCGTCCAGGACCTCGTGGACACCGTGATCGGCACGATGGGCGAGCAGTACCCCGAGCTGATCACCGACCGCAAGCGCATCGAGACCGTCGCCCTCGCCGAGGAGGCCGCCTTCCTGAAGGCCCTCAAGGGCGGCACCAACATCCTCGACACCGCCGTCACCGAGACCAAGGCGTCCGGCGGCACGGTCCTCTCCGGCGACAAGGCGTTCCTGCTCCACGACACCTGGGGCTTCCCGATCGACCTCACCCTGGAGATGGCCGCCGAGCAGGGCCTCTCCGTGGACGAGGACGGCTTCCGCCGCCTGATGAAGGAGCAGCGGGACCGGGCCAAGGCCGACGCCAGGGCCAAGAAGACCGGCCACGCCGACGTCACCGCCTACCGCGAGATCGCGGACAGCAAGGGCGCCACCGAGTTCACCGGCTACACCAGCACCGAGGGCGAGACCACGGTCGTCGGCCTCCTCGTCAACGGCGTCCCCTCGCCGGCCGCCTCGGAGGGCGACGAGGTCGAGGTCGTCCTCGACCGCACCCCGTTCTACGCCGAGGGCGGCGGCCAGATCGCCGACCAGGGCCGCATCAGGCTGCACAGCGGTGCCGTCATCGACGTCCGCGACGTGCAGCAGCCGGTCCCGGGCGTCTCGGTGCACAAGGGTTCCGTGCAGGTCGGCGAGGTGACCGTGGGCGCCACCGCCTACGCCGCCATCGACGTGCGCCGCCGCCGGGCCATCGCCCGCGCCCACTCGGCCACCCACCTCACCCACCAGGCGCTGCGCGACGCCCTCGGCCCGACGGCCGCCCAGGCCGGTTCCGAGAACCAGCCCGGCCGCTTCCGCTTCGACTTCGGCTCCCCGAACGCCGTTCCCGGCGCGGTCCTCACCGACGTCGAGCAGAAGATCAACGAGGTCCTCGCGCGCGAGCTGGAGGTCCACGCCGAGGTCATGCCGATCGACGAGGCCAAGCGCCAGGGCGCCATCGCCGAGTTCGGCGAGAAGTACGGCGAGAAGGTCCGCGTCGTCACCATCGGGGACTTCTCCAAGGAGCTGTGCGGCGGCACCCACGTCCACAACACCGCCCAGCTGGGTCTGGTGAAGCTGCTCGGCGAGTCCTCGATCGGATCCGGCGTGCGCCGCATCGAGGCCCTCGTCGGCGTCGACGCGTACCACTTCCTCGCCAAGGAGCACACGGTCGTCGCCCAGCTCCAGGAGCTGGTCAAGGGCCGTCCCGAGGAGCTGCCGGAGAAGATCTCCTCCATGCTCGGCAAGCTGAAGGACGCCGAGAAGGAGATCGAGAAGTTCCGCGCGGAGAAGGTCCTCCAGGCCGCCGCCGGCCTCGTCGAGTCCGCCCGTGACATCCGGGGCGTCGCCCTGGTGACCGGGCAGGTGCCGGACGGCACCACCGCCGACGACCTGCGCAGGCTGGTCCTCGACGTGCGCGGCCGGATTCCGGGCGACCGTCCGGCCGTCGTCGCCCTCTTCACCACCGTGGGCGGCAAGCCGCTCACGGTCATCGCCACCAACGAGGCCGCCCGCGAGCGGGGCCTCAAGGCCGGCGAGCTGGTCCGCACGGCCGCCAAGACCCTCGGCGGCGGTGGCGGCGGCAAGCCGGACGTCGCCCAGGGCGGCGGCCAGAACCCGGAGGCCGTCGGCGAGGCCGTCGCCGCCGTCGAGCGCCTCGTGGGGGAGACGGCGTGACGATGCGCCGCGGCCGCCGCATCGCGGTCGACGTCGGGGACGCCCGGATCGGGGTCGCCTCGTGCGACCCCGACGGGGTCCTCGCCACGCCGGTGGAGACCGTGCCGGGACGCGACGTCCCGGCCGCCCACCGGCGGCTCCGCCGGATCGTCGAGGAGTACGAGCCGATCGAGGTCGTCGTGGGCCTGCCCCGCTCGCTCAGCGGGCGGGAGGGCCCCGCCGCGACCAAGGTCCGCGCCTTCGCCCGGGAGATGGCGAAGGGCATCGCCCCGGTCCCGGTCCGGCTGGTGGACGAGCGCATGACCACGGTCACCGCCACCCAGGGCCTGCGGGCCTCCGGGGTGAAGGCGAAGAAGGGGCGGTCCGTCATCGACCAGGCCGCCGCCGTGATCATCCTGCAGAACGCTCTTGAGTCCGAACGGGTATCAGGTAATCCGCCCGGTGAGGGCGTCGAAGCGGTCATCTGATCGCGATACGGTAACGTTCCGCGCGATACGGCGGCGTTCGAACAGCTGCCGTACTACGGAGAGGCGGATCGTCCGGAAGCCTCGCGGCTGTTTTGGGGATCGATGACTGAGTATGGCCGGGGCTCCGGCTCCGAACCGTGGCACCCCGAGGACCCGCTCTACGGGGACCAGGGGTGGGACGGCCGGCAGCGGTACCCGCACCCGCAGCAGGCGAACCAGTACGGCCACGAGGACCAGGGCCACCAGGACCCGTACGGCCGGGATGGTCACGGAGGTCATGGCGGCCAGGGGTACGAGGGCGACCCGTACCAGCAGTACGGGCAGCAGGCGCAGCAGTACCAGCAGCAGCCGCAGGACTACGCCGACCCCCAGTACCAGCAGCAGCACGACCAGCAGCAGCAACAACACCACCAGCAGCACCCGCATCAGCAACAGCACCACCAGCAGCAGTACCAGCAGGTCTACGACCAGCAGCAGTACGGGGCGGGGCACCAGGGCGGTTACGACGCGCCCGGGCACCTCGGTCAGCAGTACGACGGCGGCTGGGAGTCGGGCCAGGCGGCCATGGCGTACGGCACGCCCCCGGCCGATCCGTACGGCGGCCAGGACCCGGACCTGTACGGCACCCCCGGGGCCTACCCCCCGCCCCAGCCCCCCGGCCGCCGGCAGGGTCCGCCGGAGCCGGTGATCGACTGGGCGCCGGAGGAGCACCCGGAGCCGGAGGAGGAGAACCACCCCTTCTTCACCGGCGGGGACGACGACCGGGGCGGCCGTGACGACCACGACGGCTACGACGACCACGACGACCACGACGACGAGGAACCGGCGCGCGGACGCGGTTCCCGCGGCGACGACCGCGAACGCCGGAGCAAGGCGAAGAAGCGCAAGGGCAAGAACGGCATGGCCTGCCTGGTCGTCGCGGCCGTCCTGGTCGGCACCGTGGGCGGCATCGGGTACTTCGGCTACAAGTTCTGGCAGGGCCAGTTCGGCGCCGTTCCCGACTACGCGGGAAGCGGCAGCGGCGAGATCCAGGTCGAGATCCCCAAGGGCTCCTACGGTTCCGACATCGGCAACATCCTGAAGAAGGCGGGCGTCGTGAAGAGCGTCGACGCCTTCGTGTCGGCCCAGCAGAAGGACCCCAAGGGCAACACGATCCAGGCCGGCGTCTACACGCTGAAGAAGGAGATGTCCGCGGAGAGCGCGGTCAAGCTGATGCTCAACCCGGCGAGCCAGGCCAACCTGGTCGTCCCCGAGGGCAAGCGGAACGTCTGGGTCTACGAGAAGCTCGACGAACGCCTGGGCCTCAAGCCGGGCACCACGAAGGAGATCGCCCGTGCGAAGGCGGACTCCCTCGGTCTGCCCGCCTGGGCCAAGAAGCACCCCGACGTCAAGGACCCGCTGGAAGGTTTCCTCTTCCCGGCGAGCTATCCCGTCGCCAAGGGCGGCAAGCCCGAGGACGCGCTGCGCAAGATGGTGACCCGCGCCAACCAGGAGTACGACAAGCTGGACCTGGAGGAGAAGGCGAAGTCCCTGGGCGTCGCGGGGCCCTGGGAACTCGTCACGGTCGCGAGCCTGGTCCAGGCGGAGGGCAAGACCCACGACGACTTCCGCAAGATGGCGGAGGTGGTCTACAACCGCCTCAAGCCGGACAACTACGAGACCAACCAGAAGCTCCAGTTCGACTCGTCCCTCAACTACCTGAAGGGGCAGAGCGAGATCAAGATCTCCGAGAAGGAGGCCAACAGCAACCGGGACCCGTACAACACGTACGTGCACAGGGGGCTGCCTCCGGGGCCGATCGGAAATCCGGGGAACGAGGCGCTGGCCGCCATGCTCGACCCGACGAAGGACGGCTGGATCTACTTCGTCGCCACCGACGGCATGCACAAGACCGAGTTCGCCAAGACCCTCGCCGAGCACAACAAGCTGAAGGAAAAGTTCGATGCCACCACGAGCCAGTGAGGTGGTCCGCCGCGCCGCCGTCCTCGGTTCGCCGATCGCCCACTCCCTCTCCCCGGTCCTGCACCGGGCCGCGTACGCCGCGCTCGGCCTCGACGCCTGGTCGTACGAGCGCTTCGAGGTGGACGAGGCCGCGCTGCCCGGGTTCATGGAGGGGCTGGACGACGGCTGGGCCGGGCTCTCGCTGACCATGCCGCTCAAGCGGGCGGTCATCCCGCTGCTCGACGAGGTCAGCGACACGGCCGCGTCCGTGGAGGCCGTCAACACCGTCGTCCTCCGGGAGGGCGGGCGGCGGGTCGGCGACAACACCGACATCCCCGGCATGATCGCCGCCCTGCGCGAGCGGGGCGTCGAGAAGGTGGAGGCCGCCGCCGTCCTCGGCGCCGGCGCCACCGCCTCCTCCGCGCTCGCGGCGCTGGCCCGCGTCTGCGCGGGGCCCGTCACCGCGTACGTACGGAGCGAGGCGCGGGCCGGGGAGATGCGCGGCTGGGGCGAGCGGCTCGGCGTGGACGTGCGCACCGCCGACTGGGAGCGCGCGCCGGAGGCGTTCGAGGCCCCGCTGGTGATCGCGACCACCCCCGCCGGCACGACGAACGCCCTGGCGACCGCCGTCCCCGACGCAGCCGGGACCCTCTTCGACGTCCTCTACGACCCCTGGCCGACCCCGCTGGCCGCCGCCTGGGCCGACCGGGGCGGCAAGGTCGTCGGCGGCCTCGACCTCCTGGTCCACCAGGCAGTCCTCCAGGTCGAGCTGATGACGGGCCGCGCGCCGGCCCCCCTCGCCGCCATGCGGGCGGCGGGAGAACGGGCACTGGCGGCCCGGTAGGTTCCGCCGGCACCGGGCGTGCCGGCGGAGGCGGGACACCGCTCCGGCGCACGAACCCCGTCCGGTGACCGGACCGGCAACCGAGCGGTCGCTCCGGCGTGGGAGGATCGGGGGCGGCGGGCCAGGGCCGCGCACCCGGGCGCGCCGTCGCAGTGCCAGGCGCGAGCATGAGGAGCATCGTTGAGCAGGTTGCGTTGGCTGACGGCAGGAGAATCCCACGGACCCGCGCTGGTCGCGACCCTCGAGGGTCTCCCCGCCGGTGTCCCGGTCACCACGGAGCTGGTGGCCGACCACCTCGCGCGAAGGCGCCTCGGTTACGGACGCGGCGCCCGGATGAAGTTCGAGCAGGACGAGGTCACCTTCCTGGGCGGCGTCCGGCACGGCCTCTCCCTCGGTTCCCCGATCGCCGTCATGATCGGCAACACCGAGTGGCCCAAGTGGGAGAAGGTCATGTCGGCCGACCCGGTCGATCCCGCGGAGCTCAAGGAGACGGGCCGCAACGCCCCCCTGACCCGGCCCCGTCCCGGCCACGCCGACCTCGCCGGCATGCAGAAGTACGGCTTCGACGAGGCCCGGCCGATCCTGGAGCGCGCCAGCGCCCGCGAGACCGCCGCCCGCGTCGCCCTCGGCGCCGTCGCCCGTTCCTTCCTCAAGGAGGCCGCGGGCATCGAGGTCGTCTCCCACGTGGTCGAACTGGCCGCCGCCAAGGCCCCCTACGGCGTCCGCCCGACCCCCGCCGACGTCGAGAAGCTCGACGCCGACCCGGTCCGCTGCCTCGACGCCGACGCGTCGAAGGCGATGGTCGCCGAGATCGACCAGGCCCACAAGGACGGCGACACCCTCGGCGGCGTGGTCGAGGTCCTGGCCTACGGCGTGCCCGTCGGCCTCGGCTCCCACGTCCACTGGGACCGGCGCCTCGACGCCCGGCTCGCCGCCGCCCTCATGGGCATCCAGGCGATCAAGGGCGTCGAGGTCGGCGACGGCTTCGACCTCGCCCGCGTGCCCGGCTCCAAGGCCCACGACGAGATCGTCCGCACCGAGGACGGCATCAGGCGCGCCTCCGGCCGCGCCGGCGGCACCGAGGGCGGTCTCACCACCGGCGAACTGCTGCGCGTCCGTGCCGCGATGAAGCCCATCGCGACCGTCCCGCGCGCCCTCGCCACCATCGACGTCGCCACCGGCGAGGCCGCCGCCGCCCACCACCAGCGCTCCGACGTCTGCGCGGTCCCCGCCGCCGGCATCGTCGCCGAGGCCATGGTCGCGCTCGTCCTCGCGGACGCCGTCCTGGAGAAGTTCGGCGGGGACAGCGTCCCGGAGACCCGCCGCAACGTGCGGTCGTACCTCGACAACCTCCAGATCCGGTGACCGCCGGACCCCTGGTCGTCCTCGTCGGCCCGATGGGGTCCGGCAAGTCCACGGTGGGCGCGCTCCTGGCCGAGAGGCTGGGCGCGCCCTACCGGGACACCGACGCCGACATCGTCGCCGCCGAGGGACGCGAGATCTCCGACATCTTCGTGGAGGACGGCGAGGAGCACTTCCGCGCCCTGGAACGGGCCGCCGTCGCCCGCGCCGTCGCCGAGCACGAGGGCGTCCTCGCCCTCGGCGGCGGCGCGGTCCTCGACGCGGGCACCCGCGGCCTGCTCGCCGGACTGCCCGTCGCCTACCTCTCGATGGACGTCGAGGAGGCGGTCCGCCGCGTCGGTCTCAACACCGCGCGGCCGCTGCTCGCCGTCAACCCCCGCCGGCAGTGGCGCGAGCTGATGGAGGCGCGCCGCCACCTGTACACCGAAGTCGCCCGCGCCGTCGTCGCCACCGACGACCGCACCCCCGAAGAGGTCGCGGACGCGGTCCTCTCGGCACTGGAACTCAAGAAGGACGCATGAGCACGGACCAGGAAGTGACCCGCATCCACGTGGCGGGCAGCGCGGGTACGGAGCCGTACGAGGTACTGGTCGGCCGGCAGCTCCTCGGCGAGCTCCCCGCCCTGATCGGCGACCGCGCCAAGCGGGTCGCCGTGATCCATCCCGAGGCCCTGGCCGACACCGGCGAGGCACTCCGCGCCGACCTCGCCGACCAGGGGTACGAGGCGGTCGCCATCCAGGTGCCGAACGCCGAGGAGGCCAAGACCGCCGAGGTCGCCGCCTACTGCTGGAAGGCCCTGGGCCAGACCGGTTTCACCCGCACCGACGTCGTCGTCGGCGTCGGCGGCGGCGCCACCACCGACCTGGCCGGCTTCGTCGCCGCGACCTGGCTGCGGGGCGTGCGCTGGATCGCCGTGCCGACCACCGTCCTGGCCATGGTCGACGCGGCCGTCGGGGGCAAGACCGGCATCAACACCGCCGAGGGCAAGAACCTCGTCGGCGCCTTCCACCCGCCCGCCGGGGTCCTCTGCGACCTCGCGGCCCTCGACTCGCTGCCGGTGCACGACTACGTCAGCGGCCTCGCGGAGGTCATCAAGGCCGGCTTCATCGCCGACCCGGTGATCCTCGACCTCGTCGAGGAGGACCCGGGGGCGGCCCGCACGCCGGCCGGACCGCACACCACCGAGCTGCTCGTCCGCTCGATCCGGGTCAAGGCCGAGGTGGTCTCCGACGACCTCAAGGAGTCCGGCCGCCGCGAGATCCTCAACTACGGCCACACCCTCGCCCACGCCATCGAGAAGAACGAGCGCTACAAGTGGCGCCACGGCGCCGCCGTCTCCGTCGGCATGGTCTTCGCCGCCGAACTCGGCCGCCTCGCCGGGCGCCTGGACGACGCCACCGCCGACCGGCACCGCGCGGTCCTGGAGTCCGTCGGCCTGCCGCTCACCTACCGCGGCGACCAGTGGCCCAAGCTCCTGGAGACCATGCGGGTCGACAAGAAGTCCCGCGGCGACCTGCTGCGCTTCATCGTGCTCGACGGGCTCGGCAGGCCGACCGTCCTGGAGGGCCCCGATCCGGCCGTCCTGGTCGCGGCGTACGGCGAGGTGTCGGCGTGAGCGAGCCGCGTCCGGGCCGCCCGGTCCTCGTGCTGAACGGCCCGAACCTGGGCCGGCTCGGCTCCCGCGAGCCCGACGTCTACGGCGCCACCTCCTACCAGGGGCTCGTGGAGTCCTGCCGCGCCCTCGGCGCGGAACTCGGCTTCGACGTCGAGGTGCGGGAGACCAACGACGAGGGCGAGATGATCCGCTGGCTCCACGAGGCGGCGGACGGCTCGGTCCCGGTGGTGATCAACCCGGGGGCGTTCACGCACTACTCGTACGGGATGCGGGACGCGGCCGCCCAGCGGACCGCGCCGCTGATCGAGGTGCACATCTCGAACCCGTACGCCCGCGAGGAGTTCCGGCACACCTCGGTGATCGCGGCCGTGGCGACCGGGACCGTCGCCGGGTTCGGCATCGGCTCCTACCGGCTGGCGCTGCGGGCGCTCGCCGGGGAACTGGCCGGCTGACGGGGCACCGGGGGAGGCCCCCGGCCGTTCCCCCCAGGGGGGCCGGGGGCGGTAACGTTCCGCCGTCCGGGGTACACGACCGACCCCGGAGGACATCAGGCGTACGAGACGGAGTGGCATCGGATGCAGCACGCAGTGGGGGGCCCGCCGCCACCGCACGGGCGGCCGGGAGGGGCTTCCGGCCCCGTTCCCGCGGCGGGGGACGGCACCAGGGGCGGACCGCCGCCCGTACCGCGGGGCGCCGCCCCGCACCCGGGGCCGGACGTCCGTCCCCTGCCCGGTGTCCACCCCGTCCCCCCGGGCGGGGCCCCCGGGCTCCCGTACGCCCCGCCGGTCCCGGCGTCCGGCGCGTCGGGGCCCGTACCGCCGCCCCCGGTCGCCGGGCCGGTGCCCCCCGGGGCCCCGCACCCGGGCGACCCCACCGGACAGGTGCCGCTCCCGCCCGCCGCGCCGGCCGTGGAGCACGGCGCGGGGACCGGCGCCGCGACCCTCGCCGTGCTGCTGATAGGCCCGGCCGGCGCCGGCAAGACGACCGTCGCCCGGCACTGGGCCCGGCGCCGCCGCGTGCCCACCGCCCACATCAGCCTGGACGACGTGCGCGAGTGGGTCTGCTCCGGCTTCGCCGACCCGCGGTCCGGGTGGAACGAGCACTCCGAGGCGCAGTACCGGCTCGCCCGCCGCACCTGCGGCTTCGCCGCGCGCAACTTCCTCGCCAACGGCATCTCCTGCATCGTGGACGACGCGGTCTTCCCGGACCGGCCCGTCGTCGGCCTCGGCGGCTGGAAGCGGCACGTCGGCCCCGGCCTGCTGCCCGTCGTCCTCCTGCCCGGCCTGGAGGTCGTCCTGGAGCGCAACGCCGAGCGCAGCGGCAACCGGCGCCTCTCGGACGAGGAGGTCGCCGCCATCCACGGCCGGATGGCCGGCTGGTACGGCTCGGGCCTGCCGATCATCGACAACTCCACGTACGACGTCGAGACCACCGCCCGCGTCCTGGACGACGTCCTCGCCCGCGCGATCGCGAGCCCGCCCGCCTGGTGACCCGGGTCCCGCCCGGTCGGCCGTCCTGAACAGGCCGTCGCGGCCCCCTCCTCGTAGGCTCGGAGCATGTCAGAGGTGTATGCGGACCGCCGTGTACGGCTGCGCGACCGGTGCGCGGCCGCGGGCAGCCCGGCGGCCCTGGTCTCCCGCCCCGCCAACGTCCGCTATCTCGCGGGCGGTTCCCCGCCGGGGTCCGTCCTGCTCGTCGGCCCGGAGCCGGAGGCGGACGTCCTGCTCCGCCCCGTCGCGCCCGGGGGCGAACCGGCGGACGGACGGATCGACGAACTGCTCCGGCAACAGGTCCTGCCCACCGGGGGAGGGGACCCGGCCGTCACGGCCGTCGGCCTCGCCCGCCGCGCGGGCGCCGACGCGCTCGCCGTCGAGGAGCACCACCTGACGGTCGCCCGCCACCGGGCGATGGGCGCCGTCGCGCCCGGACCGCGTCTCACCGACCTCGCCTGCGCCGTGGAGCAGCTCAGGATCGTCAAGGACGAGGACGAGATCGCCTGCCTCAGGATCGCCGCCGAGATCACCGACCAGGCCCTCGGGGAACTCCTGGAATCGATCCTGGTGGGACGGACCGAACGCCACCTCGCCCTGGAACTGGAGCGCCGGCTCGTGGACCACGGCGCCGACGGGGCCGCCTTCCCCACCTCGGTGGCGACCGGCCCGCACTCCGGCCGCCGGGGCCACCGGCCCACCGACCGCCGGGTCGAGGAGGGCGATTTCCTCTCCGTCTGCCTCGGCGCCGACTACCGCGGCTACCGGTGCGAGATCGGCCGCACCTTCGTCATCGGAACCGCTCCCGCCGACTGGCAGATCGACCTGTACGAACTCGTCTTCGCCGCTCAGCGGGCCGCGCGGGAGTCCCTGGTGCCCGGCGCCGAGTACCGGGACGTGGACCGGGCGGCCCGCCGGATACTGAAGGCGGCGGGGCACGCGGAGACCGCCGTACCCCTCACCGGGCACGGGGTGGGACTGGAAATCGACGAGGACCCGCAGTTGTCGCCCTCGGCCATGGGTAAACTGGACGCTTGTGTGCCGGTCACCGTCGAACCGGGGGTCCACCTCCCGGGCCGGGGCGGAGTCCGGATCGATGACACGCTCGTCGTGCGCCAGGAGGCGGACGGCGGACCCGAGCTACTCACCATCACGACCAAGGAGCTGCTCGCGCTGTGAGGCGCGTACGCCTCCCCGGTCCCACGTCAGTCCAGGAGATTCCGCAACCGTGGCTTCCACGAACGACCTCAAGAACGGCATGGTGCTCAAGCTCGAAGGCGGCCAGCTCTGGTCCGTCGTCGAGTTCCAGCACGTCAAGCCCGGCAAGGGCCCGGCCTTCGTGCGCACCAAGCTCAAGAACGTGCTGTCCGGCAAGGTCGTCGACAAGACCTTCAACGCGGGCGTGAAGGTCGACACGGCCACCATCGACCGCCGTGACATGCAGTTCTCCTACATGGACGGCGACTACTTCGTCTTCATGGACATGGAGACCTACGACCAGCTGCACGTCGACCGCAAGGCCGTCGGCGACGCCGCCAACTTCCTCGTCGAGGGCTTCACCGCCTCCGTCGCGCAGCACGAGGGCTCGGTGCTCTACGTCGAGCTGCCGGCCGCCGTCGTGCTGACGATCCAGCACACGGACCCGGGCGTCCAGGGCGACCGCTCCACCGGCGGCACCAAGCCCGCCACGCTGGAGACCGGTCACGAGATCCAGGTCCCGCTCTTCATCACCACCGGTGAGAAGATCAAGGTCGACACGCGCACCAGCGACTACCTCGGCCGGGTGAACGACTAACCGTGGCCGCCCGGAGCAAGGCCCGCAAGCGCGCCTTCCAGATCCTCTTCGAGGCCGACCAGCGCCGCGCCTCCGTCCAGGAGGTCCTCGCGGACCAGGTCCGGCACGCCCGGACGGACGACCGGCAGCCGCCGGTGAACGAGTTCACCATGCAGCTGGTGGAGGGGTACGCGTCCCACGTGGCGCGGATCGACGAGCTCATCGCCACCTACGCTGTGGACTGGGACCTCGACCGGATGCCCGCCGCCGACCGGAACATCGTGCGCCTCGGCGCGTACGAGCTGATCTGGGAGGACGGTACGCCGGACGCGGTCGCGATCGACGAGGCGGTGCAGCTCGCCAAGGAGTTCTCCACCGACGAGTCCCCGGCCTTCGTCAACGGCCTGCTGGCGCGCTTCAAGGACCTGAAGCCGCGCCTGCGCCGGGACGCGGACGCCTGAGTCCCCCGTCCTCCGGCGGCCGAAGGGCCCGCGGCACCTGCTGCCGCGGGCCCTTCGGCGTGCTCCGGGGCCGTTCCCGGGGGCGGGGGCCGGAACGGCACGGGGCCCGTGGACGTCGATGACGTCCACGGGCCCCGGCGGTACGTTTCTGCCGACCCCGGAGGGGGGGTCAGCCCTCCTCGTGGGCGACCGCGCGCCGCGCGTCCGCGTCCAGCACGCCCCAGCTGATCAGCTGCTCCGTGAGGACCGAGGGGGACTGGTCGTAGATGACGGCGAGCGTGCGCAGGTCGTCCTGGCGGATCGACAGCACCTTGCCGTTGTAGTCGCCGCGCTGCGACTGGATCGTCGCCGCGTAGCGCTGGAGGGGGCCGGCCTTCTCCTGGGGGACGTGGGCCAGGCGCTCCAGGTCCAGGACCAGCTTCGGCGGCGGCTCGGCGGCCCCGCCCGGCGTGGTGCCCGGCAGCAGCTCCTGCACCGGCACCCCGTAGAAGTCGGCCAGCTCGGCGAGGCGCTGCACGGTCACGGCACGGTCGCCGCGCTCGTACGAGCCGACCACCACGGCCTTCCAACGGCCCTGGGACTTCTCCTCCACCCCGTGGAGCGAGAGACCCTGCTGAGTGCGGATGGCACGGAGTTTGGCCCCGAGCTGCTTGGCGTATTCGCTGGACATAACGCTCCCGGACGCTGTGACGACATGCGGCTGCGCCGCGCGGCTGGTAACTCACTGTGAGGTTACGCAGCGTTACACCCACCCGTCAAGCCGAAAGGTCCGTACCGCCCCCTCCCGGGGGACGGCGCCCGGGGGAGCACGGGGGTGCGCGAGGAGCGCCGCACCACCCCTGGTAGAGTTGACGCGCAAGTCAGACGTCCTTTAAGAGCCGTCCCGTGAGGCGGAGAAGGAGGTCCGTTTCCCATGGACACCCGGCTGGACACCCAGCAGCAGTACGGCGACGACGCGCGGCCCGTTCTCGAAGGCCCCGACATCGCGCGGGTCCTCACCCGCATCGCCCACGAGATCGTCGAGCGCGCCAAGGGCGCCGACGACGTGATCCTCCTCGGCATCCCCACCCGCGGCGTCTTCCTCGCCCGCCGGCTCGCCGAGAAGCTCGCCTCCATCACCGGCACCGAGGTCCCCGTCGGCTCCCTCGACATCACCATGTACCGGGACGACCTGCGGATGAAGCCGGCCCGCGCCATCGGCCGCACCGAGATCCCCGCCGACGGCGTCGACGGACGCCTCGTCGTCCTCGTGGACGACGTCCTCTTCTCCGGCCGGACCATCCGCGCCGCCCTCGACGCCCTCGGCGACATCGGCCGCCCCCGTGCCGTCCAGCTCGCCGTCCTCGTCGACCGCGGCCACCGCGAGCTGCCCATCCGCGCCGACTACGTCGGCAAGAACCTCCCCACGTCGCTGCGGGAGACGGTCAAGGTCCTGCTCGCCGAGGAGGACGGTCGCGACACCGTCCTGCTCGGCTCCAAGCCCGCCTCCTAGCCGGACCGGCCCTTCCGCCGGGGCCGGGGCACCCCCCTGTGCCCCCGCATGCCCTCACGCCTCCCCACCACGGAGAGAAACCCCGATGATGCGTCACCTCATCTCGGCCGCCGACCTCACCCGCGACGACGCCGTACTGATCCTCGACACCGCCGAGGAGATGGCCCGGGTGGCCGACCGCCCCATCAGAAAGCTGCCGACCCTGCGCGGCCGCACCATCTGCAACCTCTTCTTCGAGGACTCCACCCGGACCCGGATCTCCTTCGAGGCGGCCGAGAAGCGCCTCTCCGCCGACGTGATCAACTTCGCGGCCAAGGGCTCCAGCGTCTCCAAGGGCGAATCCCTCAAGGACACCGCCCAGACCCTGGAGGCCATGGGCGTCGACGCGGTCGTCATCCGGCACGGCGCCTCCGGCGCCCCGTACCGCCTCGCCACCTCCGGCTGGATCGACGCCCCCGTCGTCAACGCCGGCGACGGCACCCACCAGCACCCCACCCAGGCCCTCCTGGACGCCTTCACCATGCGCCGCCGCCTCGTCGGCCGGGACGCCGGGCTCGGACGGGACCTGGCCGGGCGGCGCGTCACGATCGTCGGCGACGTCCTCCACAGCCGCGTCGCCCGCTCCAACGTCGACCTGCTGCACACCCTCGGCGCCGAGGTCACCCTGGTGGCCCCGCCGACCCTGGTCCCCGTCGGGGTCGAGAGCTGGCCCTGCGCGATCTCGTACGACCTCGACGCCGTGCTGCCGAAGTCCGACGCGGTGATGATGCTGCGCGTGCAGCGCGAGCGGATGAACGCCGCCTTCTTCCCCACCGAGCGCGAGTACTCGCGCCGCTACGGCCTCGACGGCGAGCGGATGGCGAAGATGCCCGAGCACGCCCTGGTGATGCACCCCGGCCCCATGGTCCGCGGCATGGAGATCACCGCCGAGGTCGCCGACTCCGACCGCTGCACGGTCGTCGAGCAGGTCGCCAACGGCGTGTCCGTCCGCATGGCCGTGCTCTACCTGCTCCTTGGCGGCTCCGAGCCCGCCGTCACCACCACCCCCGCCGCGCGCACCGAGGAGAACAAGTAACCATGAGCAAGATCCTTATCCGCGGCGCGAAGGTACTCGGCGGCGAGGTCCAGGACGTCCTGATCGACGGCGAGACCGTCGCCGGGGTCGGTACGGACCTGTCCGCCGAGGGCGCGACCGTGATCGAGGCCGGCGGACAGATCCTCCTGCCGGGCCTGGTCGACCTCCACACCCACCTGCGCGAGCCCGGCCGCGAGGACTCCGAGACCGTCCTCACCGGCACCCGCGCCGCCGCCGCCGGCGGCTACACCGCCGTCTTCGCCATGGCCAACACCCACCCGGTCGCCGACACCGCCGGCGTCGTCGAGCAGGTCTGGCGCCTCGGCAAGGAGTCCGGCTACTGCGACGTGCAGCCCATCGGCGCCGTCACCGTCGGCCTGGAGGGCAGGAAGCTCGCCGAGCTCGGCGCCATGCACGACTCCGCCGCGGGCGTCACCGTCTTCTCCGACGACGGCAAGTGCGTGGACGACGCCGTGATCATGCGCCGCGCCCTGGAGTACGTGAAGGCGTTCGGCGGCGTCGTCGCCCAGCACGCCCAGGAGTCCCGCCTCACCGAGGGCGCCCAGATGAACGAGGGCGTCGTCTCCGCCGAGCTCGGCCTCGGCGGCTGGCCCGCCGTCGCCGAGGAGTCGATCATCGCCCGCGACGTCCTCCTCGCCGAGCACGTCGGTTCCCGCGTCCACATCTGCCACCTCTCCACCGCCGGCTCCGTCGAGATCGTCCGCTGGGCCAAGTCCCGGGGCATCGACGTCACCGCCGAGGTCACCCCGCACCACCTCCTCCTCACGGACGAGCTGGTCCGCTCGTACAACCCCGTCTACAAGGTCAACCCGCCGCTGCGCACCGAGAAGGACGTCCTCGCGCTCCGCGAGGCGCTGGCCGACGGCACGATCGACATCGTCGCCACCGACCACGCCCCGCACCCCCACGAGGACAAGGACTGCGAGTGGGCCGCCGCCGCCATGGGCATGGTCGGCCTGGAGACCGCCCTCTCCGTCGTCCAGCGGACGATGGTCGAGACCGGCCTCCTCGACTGGGCGGGCGTCGCCGACCGCATGTCCTTCGCCCCCGCCCGCATCGGCCGGGCCGAGGGCCACGGACGCCCCGTCTCACCCGGTGAGCCCGCGAACCTGACGCTGGTCGATCCGGCTTACCGTGGAGTCGTGGACCCCGCGGACTTCGCCTCCCGCAGCCGCAACACCCCGTACGAGGGGCGCGAGCTGCCGGGACGCGTCACCCACACCTTCCTGCGGGGCCGGGCAACGGTCGTGGACGGGAAGCTGGCGTGACACCACTCATCACAATCGCCGCGGGGGCAATCGCCGCGGAGGCGGCCGACCAGAAGTCGGCGGAGGTGACCGACTGGGCCGGACGGCTCGGCTGGGTCGCCGGACTGCTGCTCTTCGTCGCCTTCGTGTACTGGCTGATGCGCCAGGGATGGAAGTGGCGCGGCAGCCTCCAGTCCGGCCTCCCGGAACTGCCCGGAGCGCCGGAGCGGACCGGAGAGGCGCGACTGACCCTCCACGGGCGCTACCACGGCTCCACCACCGCCGGGCAGTGGCTCGACCGGATCGTCGCCCACGGCCTGGGCGTCCGCAGCCGCGTCGAGCTCACCCTCACCGACGCCGGGATCGCGGTCGTGCGCCCCGGGGCGCGGGACTTCTTCCTCCCGGCCGCCGCCCTGCGCGGAGCCCGCCTCGACAAGGGCATCGCAGGCAAGGTCCTCACCGAGGGCGGCCTCCTGATCATCACCTGGGAGCACGGCGGCGAACTCCTCGACTCCGGCTTCCGGTCCGACCGCGCGGCGGAGCACGCCGCCTGGGTCGAGACCGTCAACTCCATGACCAACGCAACGGAAGGCGCACGATGACGACCTCCACCAGGGGAGCCGCCCAGGCTCCCGCCGTACTCGTCCTGGAGGACGGCCGCATCTTCCGCGGCCGCGCCTACGGGGCCGTGGGGGAGACCTTCGGCGAGGCCGTGTTCTCCACGGGCATGACCGGCTACCAGGAGACCCTCACCGACCCGTCGTACCACCGCCAGGTCGTGGTCATGACCGCTCCGCACGTCGGCAACACCGGCGTCAACGACGAGGACCCCGAGTCCGGCCGCATCTGGGTCTCCGGTTACGTCGTCCGCGACCCCGCCCGCGTCTCCTCCAACTGGCGCGCCCGCCGCTCCCTCGACGAGGAGCTGGAGCGCCAGGGAGTCGTCGGCATCTCCGGCGTCGACACCCGCGCCCTCACCCGCCACCTGCGCGAACGCGGCGCCATGCGCGTCGGCATCTTCTCCGGCGACGCCTGCGCCGGCGTCCGTGACGAGACCCTGCTCGCCAAGGTCAAGGAACAGCCCGGGATGAAGGGCGCGGACCTCTCCGCCGAGGTCGCCACCAAGGAGACGTACGTCGTCCCCGCGATCGGTGAGAAGAAGTTCACCGTCGCCGCCGTCGACCTCGGCATCAAGGGCATGACGCCGCACCGGATGGCCGAGCGCGGCATCGAGGTCCACGTGCTGCCCGCCACCGCCACCGCCGAGGACGTCTACGCCGTCCGGCCCGACGGGGTGTTCTTCTCCAACGGTCCCGGCGACCCGGCCACCGCCGACGGACCCGTCGCCCTGATGCGGGCCGTCCTGGAGCGGAGGACCCCGCTCTTCGGCATCTGCTTCGGCAACCAGATCCTGGGCCGCGCCCTCGGCTTCGGCACCTACAAGCTGAAGTACGGCCACCGGGGCATCAACCAGCCGGTCCAGGACCGCACCACCGGCAAGGTCGAGGTCACCGCGCACAACCACGGCTTCGCCGTCGACGCCCCCCTCGACGAGGTCTCCGACACCCCCTTCGGGCGTGCCGAGGTCTCCCACGTCTGCCTGAACGACGGCGTCGTGGAGGGGCTCCGGCTGCTCGACCGGCCGGCCTTCTCCGTCCAGTACCACCCCGAGGCGGCCGCGGGCCCGCACGACGCCGCGTACCTCTTCGACCGTTTCACTTCCCTGATGGAGGCCGAGCGTGCCTAAGCGCACCGATATCCAGTCCGTCCTGGTCATCGGCTCCGGCCCGATCGTCATCGGCCAGGCCGCCGAGTTCGACTACTCCGGCACCCAGGCGTGCCGCGTCCTCAAGGCCGAGGGCCTGCGGGTGATCCTGGTCAACTCCAACCCGGCCACGATCATGACCGACCCGGAGATCGCCGACGCCACGTACGTCGAGCCGATCACCCCCGAGTTCGTCGAGAAGATCATCGCCAAGGAGCGCCCCGACGCCCTCCTGCCCACCCTCGGCGGCCAGACCGCGCTCAACACCGCGATCTCCATGCACGAGCAGGGCGTCCTGGAGAAGTACGGCGTGGAGCTCATCGGCGCCAACGTCGAGGCCATCCACAAGGGCGAGGACCGCGACCTCTTCAAGGGCGTCGTGGAGGCCGTCAAGGCCAAGATCGGCTACGGCGAGTCCGCCCGCTCGGTCATCTGCCACTCCATGGACGACGTCCTCGCGGGCGTCGAGACGCTCGGCGGCTACCCCGTCGTCGTCCGCCCCTCCTTCACCATGGGCGGCGCCGGCTCCGGCTTCGCCCACGACGAGGAGGAGCTGCGCCGCATCGCCGGCCAGGGCCTGACCCTCTCGCCCACCACCGAGGTGCTCCTGGAGGAGTCCATCCTCGGCTGGAAGGAGTACGAGCTGGAGCTGATGCGCGACAAGAACGACAACGTCGTGGTCGTCTGCTCCATCGAGAACTTCGACCCGATGGGCGTCCACACCGGCGACTCGATCACCGTCGCCCCGGCCATGACGCTCACCGACCGCGAGTACCAGCGGCTGCGCGACATCGGCATCGCGATCATCCGCGAGGTCGGCGTCGACACCGGCGGCTGCAACATCCAGTTCGCGATCGACCCGGCCGACGGCCGGATAATCGTCATCGAGATGAACCCGCGCGTCTCCCGCTCGTCGGCGCTCGCCTCCAAGGCGACCGGCTTCCCGATCGCCAAGATCGCGGCCCGCCTCGCCGTCGGCTACACGCTGGACGAGATCCCGAACGACATCACGGAGAAGACCCCGGCGTCCTTCGAGCCCTCGCTCGACTACGTCGTCGTCAAGGCCCCGCGCTTCGCCTTCGAGAAGTTCCCCGCCGCCGACTCCACGCTGACCACCACCATGAAGTCGGTCGGCGAGGCCATGGCGATCGGCCGCAACTTCACCGAGGCGCTCCAGAAGGCCCTGCGCTCCCTGGAGAAGAAGGGCTCGCAGTTCACCTTCGTGGGCGACCCCGGCGACAAGGAGGAGCTGCTGCGCGAGGCCGTCCGCCCGACCGACGGCCGGATCAACACCGTCATGGCCGCCATCCGCGCCGGGGCCACCCCGCAGGAGGTCTTCGACGCCACGAGGATCGACCCGTGGTTCGTCGACCAGCTCTTCCTGATCAAGGAGATCGCCGACGAGCTGGCCGCCGCCGAGAAGCTCGCCCCGGAGATCCTGGCCGAGGCCAAGCGCCACGGCTTCTCCGACGCCCAGATCGCGGAGATCCGCGGCCTGCGCGAGGACGTCGTCCGCGAGGTCCGGCACGCCCTCGGCGTCCGCCCGGTCTACAAGACGGTCGACACCTGCGCCGCCGAGTTCGCGGCCAGGACCCCGTACTTCTACTCGTCCTACGACGAGGAGAGCGAGGTAGCGCCGCGCGAGAAGCCCGCCGTGATCATCCTGGGCTCCGGCCCGAACCGCATCGGCCAGGGCATCGAGTTCGACTACTCCTGCGTCCACGCCTCCTTCGCCCTGAGCGACGCGGGCTACGAGACCGTGATGGTCAACTGCAACCCGGAGACCGTCTCCACCGACTACGACACCTCCGACCGGCTCTACTTCGAGCCGCTCACCCTGGAGGACGTCCTGGAGATCGTCCACGCCGAGACGCTCGCCGGCCCCGTCGCCGGCGTCGTGGTCCAGCTCGGCGGCCAGACCCCGCTGGGTCTCGCCCAGGCGCTCAAGGACAACGGCGTGCCGGTCGTCGGCACCTCCCCGGAGGCCATCCACGCCGCCGAGGACCGCGGCGCCTTCGGACGGGTCCTCGCCGAGGCCGGCCTCCCGGCCCCCAAGCACGGCACCGCCACCACCTTCGAGGGTGCCAAGGCCATCGCGGACGAGATCGGCTACCCCGTCCTGGTCCGCCCGTCGTACGTGCTCGGCGGGCGCGGCATGGAGATCGTGTACGACGAGGCCCGCCTGGAGTCGTACATCGCGGAGTCCACCGAGATCAGCCCCACCCGGCCGGTCCTGGTCGACCGCTTCCTGGACGACGCCATCGAGATCGACGTGGACGCGCTCTACGACGGCCACGAGCTGTACCTCGGCGGCGTCATGGAGCACATCGAGGAAGCCGGCATCCACTCCGGCGACTCGGCCTGCGCCCTGCCCCCGATCACCCTCGGCGGCCACGACATCAAGCGGCTGCGCGCCTCCACGGAGGCCATCGCCAAGGGCGTCGGCGTCCGCGGCCTGATCAACATCCAGTTCGCCATGGCCGGCGACATCCTGTACGTCCTGGAGGCCAACCCGCGCGCCTCCCGGACCGTCCCCTTCACCTCGAAGGCGACCGCCGTCCCGCTCGCGAAGGCCGCCGCCCGCATCTCGCTGGGCGCCACCGTCGCCGAGCTGCGCGCCGAGGGCCTGCTGCCCCGGAACGGCGACGGCGGGACCCTGCCGTTCGACGCGCCGATCTCCGTCAAGGAGGCCGTGATGCCGTGGAGCCGCTTCCGCGACGTCCACGGGCGCGGCGTCGACACCGTCCTCGGACCGGAGATGCGCTCCACCGGCGAGGTCATGGGCATCGACTCCGTCTTCGGCACGGCGTACGCGAAGTCGCAGGCCGGCGCCTACGGCCCGCTGCCCACCAAGGGCCGCGCGTTCATCTCGGTCGCCAACCGCGACAAGCGCTCGATGATCTTCCCGGCCCGCGAGCTCGTCGCCCACGGCTTCGAACTCCTCGCCACCTCCGGCACCGCCGAGGTCCTCAAGCGCAACGGCATCAACGCCACGGTCGTGCGCAAGCTCAGCGAGGGAGAGGGCCCGAACGGCGAGAAGACCGTCGTCCAGCTCATCCACGACGGCGAGGTCGACCTCATCGTCAACACCCCGTACGGCACCGGCGGCCGCCTCGACGGCTACGAGATCCGTACGGCCGCGGTCGCGCGCGGCGTCCCGTGCCTCACCACGGTCCAGGCGCTCGCCGCGGCCGTCCAGGGCATCGACGCGCTCCATCACGGCGGCGTCGGCGTGCGCTCCCTCCAGGAGCACGCCGAGCACCTGACCGCGGCCCGCGACTAGGGCGTGTGTCGAAAGTCCCGTCCGCCCGGCGGCGCCCGGCACGCACTCCCCCGTAGCCCTTCGGGCACGGGGGTGCCCCCAGCGGCGTTGTCGGGCTCGCCCCGATGCATCCGGTATCGGGGCGACCCTCCGCCGTGCGATCGCACGCACCGGACACCGCCGGGCCCGCCCTCCGGGCGGACGACGCCACTTTCGAAACACGCCCTAGGGCGCGTGTCGAAAGTCCCGTCCGCCCGGCGGCGCCCGGCACGCACTCCCCCGTAGCCCTTCGGGCACGGGGGCGCCCCCAGCGGCGTTGTCGGGCTCGCCCCGATGCATCCGGTATCGGGGCGGCCCCCCGCCGCGCGATCGCACGCACCGGACACCGCCGGGCCCGCCCTCCGGGCAGACGACGCCCCTTTCGACACCCGCCCCAGCAGCCCGTACGGAGAAGGGGGACACCGACCACCGCGCGGTGTCCCCCTTTTCATGACCGAACAAGGGATATTCCGGACGATGTACAAGCTGTTCTTCCACCTGGTCTTCAAGCGGATGGACCCCGAGAAGGCCCACCACCTGGCCTTCCGCTGGATCCGCCTGGCCGCCCGCGTCCCGGTGCTCCGCACCTTCGTCGCCGCCGCCCTCGCCCCCCGGTACGAGGAGCTGCGCACCGAGGCCCTGGGCCTGCGGATGCACGGGCCCTTCGGCCTGGCCGCCGGCTTCGACAAGAACGCCGTCGCCGTCGACGGCATGGCGATGCTCGGCTTCGACCACGTCGAGATCGGCACCGTCACCGGCGAGGCCCAGCCCGGCAACCCGAAGAAGCGCCTCTTCCGGCTCGTCCCGGACCGCGCCCTGATCAACCGCATGGGCTTCAACAACGAGGGCTCCGCCGCCGTCGCCGCCCGGCTCGCCGCCCGCAACCCCGTCTTCCGGACCGTCGTCGGCGTCAACATCGGCAAGACCAAGACCGTCCCCGAGGCCGAGGCCGCCGCCGACTACGTGAAGTCCACCGAGCGCCTCGCCGCCCACGCCGACTACCTCGTCGTCAACGTCTCCTCCCCGAACACCCCCGGCCTGCGCAACCTCCAGGCCACCGCCTCCCTGCGTCCGCTCCTGACCGCCGTGCGCGAGGCGGCCGACCGCACGGTCACCGACCGCCGGGTCCCGCTCCTGGTCAAGATCGCCCCCGACCTGGCCGACGAGGACGTGGACGCGGTCGCCGACCTCGCCCTGGAACTCGGCCTCGACGGCATCATCGCCACCAACACCACCGTCGCCCGCGAGGGCCTCGGCCTGAGGTCCGCGCCCGAGCTGATCAAGGAGACCGGCGGGCTTTCCGGCCGCCCGGTCAAGCAGCGCTCCCTGGAGGTCCTGCGCCGCCTCCACGCGCGCGTGGGCGACCGCCTGGTCCTGATCGGCGTCGGCGGCGTCGAGAACGCCGAGGACGCCTGGCGGCGCATCCTCGCCGGCGCCACCCTCGTCCAGGGCTACAGCGCCTTCGTCTACGAGGGCCCGTTCTACGCCCGCGCGATCCACAAGGGCCTCGCCGCGCGCCTCGCCGCCTCCCCGTACGCCACCCTCGCCGAGGCCGTCGGCGCCGACAACCGAAAGGCCGCCCCGTGACCCCGACCCCCTCCTTCGGCGCCCGCCTGCGCTCCGCCATGGACGAGCGCGGCCCGCTCTGCGTCGGCATCGACCCGCACGCCGCCCTGCTGGACTCCTGGGGCCTCGGCGACGACATCGCCGGCCTGGAGCGCTTCACCTTCACCGTCGTCGAGGCCCTCGCCGGCACCGTGGCCGTCTTCAAGCCCCAGTCCGCCTTCTTCGAGCGCTTCGGCTCGCGCGGCGTCGCCGTTCTGGAACGCGCCGTCGCCGACCTGCGCGCGGCGGGCGGCCTGGTCGTCATGGACGCCAAGCGCGGGGACATCGGCTCCACGATGGCCGCCTACGCCGAGGCGTTCCTGCGGAAGGGCTCCCCGCTCTTCTCCGACGCGCTCACGGTCTCCCCGTACCTCGGCTACGGCTCCCTGAAGCCGGCCGTCGACCTGGCCCGGGAGTCCGGCGCCGGCCTCTTCGTCCTGGCCCTCACCTCCAACCCGGAGGGCGGCGAGGTCCAGCGGGCCGTCCGCACCGACGACCCGGCCGGCCGCACGGTCGCCGCGACGATGCTCGCCCACCTGGCCGAGGAGAACGCGGGGGAGACCCCCATGGGCTCCTTCGGCGCGGTCGTCGGCGCCACCCTCGGCGACCTGTCCTCCTTCGACCTGGACATCAACGGTCCGCTCCTCGCCCCCGGCATCGGCGCCCAGGGCGCGACCCCCGCCGACCTCCCCGCCGTCTTCGGCGCGGCGGTCCGCGACGTCGTCCCGAACGTCAGCCGGGGGGTCCTGCGGCACGGCCCGGACGCGACCGCCCTGCGCGACGCGGCGCTCCGGTACGCGGACGAGATCCGCGAGGCCGTCGCCGTGTGACCCCCGTCCGGGTCCCGCCGGTCAATCCGCAGGTCGGAGCGGATCGGGCCCGGCCCGGGGGGCGAGGGGGCGGAGGTTTCGCCCGGTCGTTCCGCTCCTTGACGAAAACTTGGCTCAAAAGCGGGTCGTTATGTCGGAAAAGTCCTGGTCGATCGATGCTGACCAGGACTTTTCCTTCTTTCTCGCTGACTGGAGCGGCCTCGGCCGCTAGTCTCCGGGGCAGAGCAGGCGTTCAGCGACCACTCCGTTGGGCGTCGCTCCACTGGTGTGGGGCACTGGTTCCTCACCGGTCCGTATCCGACAGATCGACATCCGAGGTGACGTAGGCGTGGCTCTTCCGCCCCTTACCCCTGAACAGCGCGCTGCCGCGCTCGAGAAGGCCGCCGCGGCTCGCCGGGAGCGGGCCGAGGTCAAGAATCGACTCAAGCACTCCGGAGCCTCCCTCCAGGAGGTCATCAAGACCGGCCAGGAGAACGACGTCATCGGCAAGATGAAGGTCTCCGCGCTCCTGGAGTCCCTGCCGGGCGTGGGCAAGGTCCGCGCCAAGCAGATCATGGAGCGGCTCGGCATCTCCGAGAGCCGCCGGGTGCGCGGTCTCGGCTCCAACCAGATCGCCTCCCTGGAGCGCGAGTTCGGTTCCACCGGAGCCTGACCTTTCGGGGCATTCCCGGCATGCGGCCTCCTCCCCGCGCAAGCAGGGGTGAACCACTGGAATAATCGCCGCATGGCAGCAGAGGTACGTCCGCGGCTGACCGTGCTCTCCGGCCCCTCAGGGGTCGGCAAGAGCACGGTCGTCGCGCATATGCGCAAGGTCCACCCCGAGGTCTGGCTCTCGGTGTCGGCGACGACACGGAAGCCGCGCCCCGGCGAGAAGCACGGCGTCCACTACTTCTTCGTGACGGACGACGAGTTCGACAAGCTGATCGCCAACGGTGAGCTCCTCGAGTGGGCCGAGTTCGCGGGCAACCGCTACGGCACCCCGCGCGCCGCCGTCCTCGACCGGCTGGACTCCGGCGAGCCGGTCCTCCTGGAGATCGACCTCCAGGGCGCCCGCCAGGTCAAGGACTCCATGCCGGAGTCCCGGCTGGTCTTCCTGGCCCCGCCGAGCTGGGAGGAGCTGGTCCGCCGCCTCACCGGCCGCGGCACCGAGTCGCCCGAGGTCATCGAGCGCCGTCTGGGCGCCGCGAAGGTCGAACTGGCCGCAGAGTCGGAGTTCGACACCACCCTTGTCAACACCTCCGTCGAGGACGTGGCCCGCGAGCTGCTAACGTTGATGCTGTTGACTTCTGGGGAATGATCCCCGGTTCCCAACGGCTTGTCTGATCTTTTTCCATCTTCGGAAGGTAGAGCGTGTCCTCTTCCATCACCGCGCCCGAGGGCATCATCAACCCGCCGATCGACGAGCTGCTCGAGGCCACGGACTCGAAGTACAGCCTCGTGATCTACGCGGCCAAGCGCGCGCGTCAGATCAACGCGTACTACTCCCAGCTCGGCGAGGGCCTGCTGGAGTACGTGGGTCCGCTCGTCGACACCCACGTCCACGAGAAGCCGCTCTCGATCGCCCTGCGCGAGATCAACGCGGGTCTGCTGACGTCCGAGGCCATCGAGGGCCCCGCGCAGTAAGCAGGAAGCGCGCAGCGCTTGCAAGACGTGCCACCACGGGCCCGGCGGAACATCCGCCGGGCCCGTGGTGTCTCATGGAGCCGTACGCATCCGCGTGCGTGTCCGAGTGCGGGATCCGAGTGCGGGGAGTCGTGGAAGTCGTGGAAGTCGTGGCAAAGCCGAAGGTCGTTCTGGGCGTCACCGGCGGCATCGCCGCCTACAAGGCGTGCGAGCTGCTCCGCCGGCTCACCGAGTCGGGCCACGACGTCCGGGTCGTGCCGACCGACTCCGCCCTGCACTTCGTCGGGGCCGCCACCTGGTCGGCGCTCTCCGGCAACCCCGTCTCGACCGAGGTGTGGGAGTCCGTCCACGAGGTGCCGCACGTGCGGATCGGCCAGAACGCCGACCTCGTCGTCGTCGCCCCCGCCACCGCCGACATGCTCGCCAAGGCCGCCCACGGCCTCGCCGACGACCTCCTCACCAACACGCTGCTCACCGCGCGCTGTCCCGTCGTCTTCGCCCCCGCCATGCACACCGAGATGTGGGAGCACCCGGCGACCCGGGAGAACGTGGCGACCCTGCGCCGCCGCGGCGCCGTCGTCGTCGAGCCCGCCGTCGGCCGCCTCACCGGCGTCGACACCGGCAAGGGCCGGCTTCCCGACCCCGGCGAGATCTTCGAGGTCTGCCGCCGCGTCCTCGCCCGGGGCGCCACCGTCCCCGATCTGGCCGGCCGCCACGTCGTGGTCAGCGCGGGCGGCACCCGCGAGCCCCTCGACCCCGTCCGCTACCTGGGCAACCGCTCCTCCGGGAAGCAGGGCTACGCCCTCGCCCGGACCGCCGCCGCCCGGGGGGCCAGGGTCACCCTGGTCGAGGCCAACACCGGCCTGCCCGACCCGGCCGGCGTCGACGTCGTCCGCGTCGGCACCGCCCTCCAGCTCCGCGAGGCCGTCCTCGGGGCCGTCGCCGACGCCGACGCCGTGGTCATGGCCGCCGCGGTCGCCGACTTCCGGCCCGCCGTCTACGCCCCCGGCAAGATCAAGAAGAAGGGCGACGACGGCGCCCCCGTCGTCGAACTCGTCCGCAACCCCGACATCCTCGCCGAACTGGCCGCCGGCCGGGCACTGCCCGGGCAGGTGGTCGTCGGCTTCGCCGCCGAGACCGACGACGTCCTCGCCAACGGGCGCGAGAAGCTGCGCCGCAAGGGGTGCGACCTCCTCGTCGTCAACGAGGTGGGGGAGCGCAGGACCTTCGGCTCCGAGGAGAACGAGGCCGTGGTCCTCGCCGCCGACGGCACCGAGACGCCCGTGCCGTACGGGCCGAAGGAAGCGCTCGCCGAGACGGTCTGGGACCTGGTCCTGCCCCGGCTGCGTCCCACGGTCTGAGACGCGGCCGGAACGATCCGGGGCGCGGCGGGCCGTCGCTCCGCGTCACCCGGGAGGCGGCGGAAAGCGCCTCCTCCCGGGTGATTCACGCCCCGGCGGCGCGGGTATCGGTGCCCCACCGGGGACCGGTTCCGAAACCCGAGGGCATCCGCCGGGCGAGACACCTGGTCCATTGCCCGACCACGACCGATAGACTGTTCGCGGAACGTCGAGGGGCGCAGCCCCCTGCCGGTCCGAGCCAGAGTAGCCAGCAGCCGCTGCAACCCCAGGGAGCGTTGTGTCCCGTCGTCTGTTCACCTCGGAGTCCGTCACCGAGGGACATCCCGACAAGATCGCTGACCAGATCAGCGACACCATTCTCGACGCGTTGCTG